>NZ_JBQHVP010000010.1:0-166293 GCF_052064435.1 Blautia sp. HCP3S3_B11 | reverse complement strand
CCAGAAGTAAACATATGTTCTTTCTTTTAATAAAAAATTTGCGCGTCTAACTCATCACTAAAGTAACGAGAATGCGACGCGCAGTTATTCAAAATTTATTTGATTTACCTTATACAAGCATAAGTGTACCATATTTTCATCAGGAATCCTACCTGTCTGTTTCATTTACTTTATTTTTCTGGTTAACTTTCCTGTCATGGATTCCTTATAAAAGATTGTTAATTATCATAAAATATGCTATTCTAAGAGAAAATCGGGAGGTGACAGGACATGAAGCATAATCTTCCAGAAAGAGTTTTAAGAGAGATTTCTTCATTTGCCAGAAAGCACTCTGTTACAAAAGTTGTCCTCTTTGGTTCGCGTGCCAGAGGGACCAACACTGAAAGAAGCGATATAGATATAGCCGTATATGGTGGAGATTTTGATTCTTTTTACTGGGATATCAAAGAAAATGTACATTCTCTTTTAATGTTTGACGTGATTGATGCTGATTCCACTATTTCAGAAGAATTAAAAAAAGAAATCGAAAAGGATGGTGTCGTGCTCTATGAAAAAGCTTGATAATTTTTCAAATTGCCTTGCTATACTGAAAAGTGCAGATTTCAAACTTGCAGATAACAACGAAATATACAGAACAGGTATTATCGGGCAGTTTAATCTGACCTTTGAACTTGCATGGAAAGCTTTACAGGAAACATTAAAATTACATGGCGTAGAGGAGGCTTCTACCGGTTCCCCCCGTGAAATTTTACAATTAGGTTATAAAGTTGGTTTTGTAAGCGATTCATCCGTGTGGCTGCTCATGTTAAAAAAGCGCAATACATCCGTTCATATTTATAACGAGGACGAAATTGATGAAATGATTCTTCTCATACGCGACACTTTTCTTCCTGCTTTCACTATACTCGAAGAAACCTTAAAAGCTAAATTAAAAGAGGTCGAAAACGATTGGAATTGATTTTTTGTTTTTGCGGCATATAAAGAACAGCCAGATAATTCAGATGTTCTATATTCTCTGATTATCTGGCTGTTTTTTTATTTGTTCTGCGAATATCCGATTGACTTACTGAATCTGTATCTTAATTTACTGTAAACAGATATTTTCATTCAATGCAAGACATCTGTTTGCTTCAGTTTTCTCAAAACTATACTTATTATTCCAGTGTTTCTACCGCAAACAACGGTTCACCCGCTTTGATCTCACCGTTTGCGAGAAGTCGGATTCTCTGGTTGTCTTCCGGTTCGGTGTCAAGAATCGGGGAAACAAGGGATGGTGCATTGGCTGATAAGAACTCTAAATCAAGTTTCATCATCGGTTCTCCCATCTTTACTTTCTGACCTTCTGTTACCAGAATTTCGAATCCTTTTCCTTCCAGTTTCACAGTGTCAATTCCCATGTGAAGAAGCATTGGAATGCCGGAATCTGTCTGGAATCCGATGGCGTGTTTGGTGTCAAAAATGAACTCTACTTCACCGTCTGCAGGTGCATATACAGTTCCTTCTGTCGGTGTTACCACTGCACCGTCACCCATCATTTTTCCTGCAAATCCTTCATCCGGAGCGGTGGAAAGATCTGCCGCGATACCATTTACCGGGCTGTAAATGATGGCTGTTTTTCTGATTTTTTCCTCTTTTACAGGTGCTGATGTCTGTGCTGTATCGCTCTCATTTTCAGTTCCTGCAGCCTGATTCTTAGTTGCATTGCTGTTAGATCCGTTTGCAGTTTCTGCTGTATTATTTCCAGAATTTGCCGTATCATTTTCAACAGTATCTGCTGCAAATTCATTCGGAGCAGTTTCCAGATATTCTTCCAGTTTTGCTTTGATAACAGTTACATGAGGGCCATAAATGACCTGCACACCCTGTCCTTTTTTCACGATTCCTCTGGAATCTGTCTGTTTGAGGAGATCATCACTGACTCTCTCCGGCTCTGCAACTGTGACACGAAGTCTTGTCGCACAGCAGTCAACGTCTACGATATTTTTCTTTCCGCCAAGTCCCATTGTAATCAGTTCGCTTACCGGATCATTAGAAGTTGTTACAGTTGCACTATCTGTCTTTCCGGCTTCTTTTCTGGCGTTTACGTCAGCTTTTGTATAGAGCTTGGTTTCTGTATCATCATCCTCACGTCCCGGGGTCTTGAAATCAAACTTCTTGATCATAAATGTAAAGATTACATAGTACAGAATGAAATAAATAATACCAACCGGAATAATTCTCAGCCAGCTTGTCTTTTCATTTCCCTGCAGAATACCAAACAGGAACAAGTCAAGGAATCCACCGGAGAAGGTAAGTCCTACTGCGATATTTAACATATGTGCGATCATGTAAGCCGCACCAGCCAGGATTACCTGTACAACAAACAGTGCCGGAGCTACAAACAGGAATGAGAATTCCAGAGGCTCTGTAATGCCCGTAAACATACATGCAAGGGCTACTGAAAGAAGAAGTCCGCCTGCTGCTTTTTTCTTCTCAGGCTTTGCACAGCGATACATCGCAAGTGCCGCACCCGGAAGACCAAAGATCATAAAGATAAACTCACCGGAGAAATATCTGGTCGCATCAGCACTGAAATGTGCTACATTTGCAGAATCAGCAAGCTGTGCAAAGAAGATATTCTGTCCGCCCTGTACCATTTGTCCCGCAACTTCCATAGTACCGCCAACAGCAGTCTGCCAGAAAGGCATATAGAATACATGGTGAAGTCCAAATGGAATCAGTGCACGTTTGATAATACCGAAAATAAGAGTTCCAATGTATCCGCTTCCTGTTACCAGCCCGCCAAGGGCGTAAATACCATTCTGAACTACCGGCCAGATAAAGTACATCAAGATTCCCACAAACATATATGTGATTGTGGAAATGATCGGCACAAATCGGGAACCGCCAAAGAACGACAATGCATTCGGAAGTACGATCTTATGAAAACGATTGTGAAGTGCCGCAACACCAAGTCCTACAATGATACCGCCGAATACGCCCATCTGTAAAGACTGGATTCCACATACAGAAGTAATGGTTCCTTCCAGTACATCTTTTGCAATCTGTCCGTCAGCTGTAATCTCACCGTTGATAAGAAGCATGGCGCTGATGGCTACGTTCATAACGAAATATGCGATCAATGCTGAAAGAGCCGCAACCTCTTTCTCTTTTTTTGCCATACCTATGGCAACGCCAACCGCAAAGATCAGCGGCAGGTTGTCAAATACCGCACTTCCAACCTTATTCATAATGATCAGAAGGGAATTAAGTAAAGTACCACTTCCAAGGATTTTCTGTAATCCATAGGTTGCGATGGTTGTCTCATTTGTGAAGGAACTGCCGATACCAAGCAGCAGACCTGCGACAGGGAGGATTGCAATCGGAAGCATAAAGGATCTTCCTACACGCTGCAAAACTCCAAAGATTTTGTCTTTCATGTTTCTTTGTTCTCCTTTTCCTGATAGTGTTGGCATAGTTATCCGTGATAACTGCCGGATTTCTCTGGAGATTAAAACCTTCTGACAACTTATTATTCGGAATTTTCCACAAAAAATACATCAAAAAAAGGCACTAACCCCCATAAATATTAAAAAATAACATTTATGACCGGTTAATGCCTGCCTGTCCAGTAACACACCAAATCTGTACTTAAATATAAACGATTTTTTGCTGTTTGTCAATCCTGTTTTTTTCAAAAGTAACGTTCTTCTGTTTCTGTTGTTGCTGTTCACTCCGTGCCCAGTAACACGCTTCTCTCTATTTAACCAAATCAAGTAAGTCCCCTGCTTCAATTGCGAAGAGCAATAAGCAGTGGGTGGGGACTTGCTTGTATCAGAAGGGGTACAAGCCCCTTCTGATAAACTGCGAAGCAGTTATTTGGTTATGAGCAAGTAGCGAAAGCGGATTGAGAATATCCGATTGACTAGTCAGATTCAGACAATTCATAGAAGCAACATAATGGTACTCTGCTTTTTCCGTAATTCCCCGTATAATGGTAATTCCATATTGTGTATTTTTATTCTTATATTCCAGTGGATTAAATTTTATCCCATTATCCCGAAATGACAGAATGCCGCTCCCGTTTTTGCTCAATGTGAACCGGATATCAATAAAACATCTTCCCTTTTTATTTGCAAACCCATGTTCCACAATATTTCCGGCAATTTCCTCTGTCGCAAGACAAATGCGAAATGATTTGCGATAATCAAGGTTTTTACTTTCACAAAATCCACGCAGTTTCCGGGTTGCTTGCATAACAGCTTCCGGATTTCCTTCAACAGAAATTTCATAATTTCCAATGATGGCATCTTCCAGATCTGTATTAATCGCCGCCCACATATCCCATCTGCTCTGCTCCCTGTATTTATGCAGGAAAGGAAGCATAACAAATAATGGCAAAAAACCGCTTACAAACCAGGAAAATCAAATTCCATTCAAACCCATAAACGCACTTAATATATACGCCGGAACAATGAGGAATACAAAATTATGTAAAACACAAATAAGACTTGAAAGTCCTGGTTTTCCTATTGAGAGATACTGATACAGTAAAATCTGTGCAAATATTTCTCCCGGAAGTGAAATTGCAAAAAAGCGAAGGCAGGTTGCGGCAACAGCCAGCGTTTCACTGTCGGCTTTCAAAATACACTCTGCCAGTTGCGGAGCAAAAACGAAAAGGATCAAACCACATCCGCCCGCAAGAAGCATTCCATATTTGCATGCCGTTTTAAAGGAAGTACGAACGGCATTTCTGTTTTGCTCACCATAAAACATACCACTGAAGATAGAAATTGTACCTGTCACTCCCATAAAGATGGCATCTACAAAATTTCCCAGCGTATTTCTTACCGAACAGGCGGATACCGCCATTTCGCCGGCACAAGACGTAAGTAGATGATTTAACACGATTGCAGCTGCACAATAACATATACGGCTGACCGCACTAGGCATGCCTGCCAATATGAGAGAAAAGCTTTTGTCAATCTGACATTTATATTTTACAAGGCGAAAAAGCCTGTTCGTCCTCTTAAAATACGGTAATTGGATCAAAACTGCGGCAAGATAACTAACAGAAGTGACAAGAGCCATTTCAAAAAGTCCGCCATGCCATACCAGGCCAACCATAAGATCAAAGCAAACATTAACAACTGACATAATGATTGCCCCGAAAAAGCCAAATATCTCCGCACCGTCAAGTCCAAGATATCCGGTTATTACCTGAAGAAGGATAATCGGTACGGCACCTGTCGCAAGCCCCAGGATATATTCAGCTGTCAGCGAAATCAATGCACCCTCAGCTCCCATAAAAGCGGCAAGACTTTCGGCTGACAAAAGGCACACGATCATAATCAGAATGCCAGCTGCTACCGACATCAAAAAAGCTCCGGTAAAATTCTCCCTTGCCTCTTCATAATGTCCCTTTCCCGTAAGAACTGCACACTGAGCCTTTCCGCCATTGGCGAAAACACCTCCAACAGCCGCCAGAAAAATAAAAACCGGCGAGGCATAGCCAAATGCTGTCATACATTCCGAAGACAGACAGTTTCCGATAATCACTCCGTCAATGACAGATCCGCACATAGCGACAACTCCGGCAAAAATCATCAATGTCATCATAGAACTGAACGATTTTGAAATAAGTTTATCATTCATGCTGATTTTCCCACTTTTCCTCAATCAATTTTGAAAAGAATCTGTAATGAAACTCATTTGTAATAATATGAACCGGTTTAATCTGTGCAGGATTTCGTCCCTTTAAGATCATAATATCCTGATATAGCATATAGGTTTCAGGCTGCAAAATATGAAGTTCTGTCGGTGCGCCGATACCTTTTTTACGATATGATTCTATATCCGGAGAGTATTTTTCAAGGTTATTATGTAATACAGAACGAATCTGCTCCTTTGTCATTTCATCAGGAATATCAGCCAGTTCCAGGAAAAAAACATATCTTGGCAGATCAGCGTCCCTGTCAGGATAAACTGAACAATCGACAAGATCCAGTCCAAGCTGCGAAACTGTATCAAGCACAGTCTGTGTAAAGTCAGCTTCTTCTGTATGGTCATCTATAATATCTGCGACCTGATCTAAACGATACTGAAACTGAATCAGCGGAAGTTCATTATACTTATCCATAATTCTGATGCAGTCACGCATACGGTAACGATACAATTCATTCAGATTCGTCATAATGATTTCATAGTCTTTTCCAATTTCTACTTTATCCAGTGTTACGATCTGTGAGAAATCATCATTTGCATCCACCTGAAGAAATTCATAAAACATACTCTCCGGAACGATTGCACTTTTCTTATCATCCATTGAAAGCGAAACAGAAAATAATCCTTCTGTGGAATTAAGTCCGGAGAAGTAAAATTTTACACTGTCGTCCACATAACGCCCTTTTATTTTTTCTCATAGATTTCAAATGCACCAGTACCCACACCACTAATCATTTCAAGGTTTTTCCATACCCTTGTTGCAAAAGGTTTATCAAAACCTTCCTTGAATATCCCGCGTAGTTCGGCAGCTCTCTCTGGCATTGGCACAATTTTTTTCGTAAGGCTCTCCCTTACTTCATCCGGCATTCGGATTTCACTGTTAATCGTTCCTTTTTCAATATCATCCACAATCATACGCCAATGATTTTCTATGTAACGAAGAAGCTCAGCTGCAAAACTTAAAAATGAACTTGCAATCTGCACCAAATCTACTGTGGCAAGTCCAAATCTCGCCTGAAGATATCTTGTATCGATATCTCCACTTGGAAAAATCGCTTCAATCGATGTACAGGAAATGAGCGGAAGAACATCTTTTGACTCCTGCATAAAAATTGCAGAAAGACTCCCATATTTTTTCCCTTTTTTCATTTCTACCATTTTCGATTCGAGTAATGTCAGAACGCGCCCTTTTTTCCATTCAGGACGAAGTGATTATTCTTTAGTCGCATCGCAAATTGAAGAATTAAAATAAGCAAGATTCTTTATTCCGGCACGAGTTGCGCACACAAGGTATGAAATGAACTTCCGCCTGTTTTTCTGATATAACAAAAAAGACCTCGAAGAACTGTATTTCTACAATTCTCCAAGGTCGATTTTTATGTTTGGACACTTTGGGGCTGGTTGGCTATTTTACCCCATCAGAGGATATTTCGCTTTGCCCCCTTGACAATATATTAATTATGCATTCTTCTCAGCGATAGCTGCCTGTGCTGCTGCAAGACGAGCGATCGGTACACGGAATGGTGAGCAGGATACATAGTTCAGACCAATCTTATGGCAGAATTCTACAGAAGACGGATCTCCACCATGCTCGCCGCAGATACCTACGTGAAGGTTCGGGTTAACCGGTTTGCCGAGTTCGATAGCCATCTTCATCAGCTTGCCAACGCCAACCTGATCCAGTTTTGCAAATGGATCGTTCTCGAAGATCTTAGCGTCATAGTATGCATTGAGGAATTTACCTGCATCATCACGGGAGAAGCCGTATGTCATCTGAGTAAGGTCGTTTGTACCGAAGCAGAAGAAGTCTGCTTCTTTAGCGATCTCATCAGCTGTAAGAGCTGCTCTCGGGATCTCGATCATTGTACCAACTTCATACTGAAGGTCAGAGCCAGCGGCTTTGATCTCAGCATCAGCTGTCTCAACTACGAATTTCTTAACATATTTAAGCTCTTTTACATCGCCAACAAGTGGGATCATGATTTCCGGTTTGATTGTCCAGTCCGGATGAGCTTTCTTAACTTCGATTGCTGCGCGGATAACTGCTGTTGTCTGCATCTTAGCAATTTCAGGATATGTTACAGCAAGACGGCATCCACGATGTCCCATCATCGGGTTGAACTCATGAAGAGAAGCGATGATAGTCTTAATCTGCTCTACAGTTTTGCCCTGAGCATCTGCAAGTTTCTTGATGTCAGCTTCATCTGTAGGAACGAACTCATGAAGAGGCGGATCCAGGAAACGGATAGTAACAGGGTTACCTTCCAGAACTTCAAAGAGACCTTTGAAGTCATCCTGCTGATATGGAAGAACTTTTTCAAGTGCTTTCTCTCTCTCTTCTGCTGTTTCGGAGCAGATCATTTCACGGAATGCATCGATACGTCCCTCACCGAAGAACATATGCTCTGTACGGCAAAGACCGATACCTTCTGCACCAAGCTCTACAGCTTTCTTAGCATCTGCAGGAGTATCTGCGTTTGTACGAACTTTCATTGTTCTGTACTTGTCAGCCCATGCCATGATGCGTCCGAATTCACCAGCGATAGTAGCGTCTACTGTCGGGATGATTCCGTCATAGATGTTACCTGTTGTACCATCGATAGAGATGAAATCTCCTTCGTGGAATTCTTTGCCAGCAAGTGTGAATTTCTTGTTTTCTTCGTCCATAGCGATATCTCCGCATCCGGATACACAGCACTCACCCATACCACGGGCAACAACTGCTGCATGAGATGTCATACCACCACGAACTGTCAGGATACCCTGAGCAGATTTCATACCTGTGATATCTTCAGGAGATGTCTCAAGACGTACAAGTACGACTTTCTCTCCTCTTTCAGCCCATTCAACAGCGTCATCAGCTGTGAATACAATCTTACCGCAAGCAGCTCCAGGAGAAGCGCCAAGGCCTTTGCCCATTGGTGTAGCAGCCTTAAGAGCAGCAGCATCAAACTGTGGGTGAAGAAGAGTATCAAGGTTACGTGGGTCGATCATAGCTACAGCTTCTTCTTCTGTTCTCATTCCCTCATCAACAAGGTCACAAGCAATCTTTAAAGCAGCCTGAGCTGTTCTCTTACCATTACGTGTCTGAAGCATATACAGTTTACCATGCTCTACAGTAAACTCCATATCCTGCATATCTCTGTAGTGTTTCTCAAGTGTTTCGCAAACCTGTTTGAACTGTACGAATGCTTCCGGGAATTTCTGTTCCATTTCGGAAATGTGCATAGGTGTACGAACACCGGCAACAACGTCTTCACCCTGTGCATTTGTAAGGAATTCACCAAACAGACCGTTAGCTCCTGTAGCAGGGTCACGTGTGAAGGCAACACCTGTACCACAGTCATCACCCATGTTACCAAATGCCATCATCTGTACGTTAACTGCAGTACCCCAGGAATATGGGATATCGTTGTCACGACGATATACATTTGCACGTGGGTTGTCCCATGAACGGAATACGGCTTTGATAGCACCCATTAACTGTTCCTTAGGATCAGTTGGGAAATCAGCACCGATTTTTGCTTTATATTCAGCTTTGAACTGTTCTGCTAACTCATGAAGGTCTTCTGCTGTAAGTTCAACGTCCAGCTTAACACCTCTGTCAGCTTTCATCTTATCGATAAGTTCTTCGAAATATTTCTTTCCGACTTCCATAACTACGTCAGAGTACATCTGGATGAATCTTCTGTAGCAGTCCCATGCCCAACGAGCATTGCCGGATTTTTCAGCAAGTACGTTAACAACGTCTTCGTTTAAACCAAGGTTCAGGATAGTATCCATCATACCTGGCATAGAAGCTCTCGCACCAGAACGAACGGAAACAAGCAGAGGATTTTCTTTGTCACCGAATTTCTTTCCGGTAACTCCTTCCATTTTGGTGATTGCTTCCATGATCTGAGCCATGATCTCTTCATTGATCTGTCTTCCGTCTTCATAGTACTGAGTACAAGCCTCTGTTGTGATTGTGAAGCCCTGCGGTACAGGAAGACCAAGGTTTGTCATTTCAGCAAGGTTAGCACCTTTACCACCCAGAAGGTTTCTCATAGTAGCGTTACCTTCTGTAAACATGTAAACCCATTTTGCCATTTTACATTTTCCTCCTAATTATTGTTCTTTCTTTCACACATAAGTAAATATATTAAATATGTTTCTTATACGCACATAATTATTTTATAGAGTTTGTGTCATTTCGTCAAGGTTAATCTGCTAAAATCAGGCATTTTTTTTATACATTCTGCATAATATGATTTATTTTGTCATTTCTATTATTGTCAAAGTTTTTACTGTCCTTTATTCTGGTCTGTATTTTTATCTGTAAAATTTTTTCATTTTATTAACAGATATCTTTCGCCCTCTGTATTCTGGCAAGATTCTGATAACGTAAAACCAGGCAGCCAAACACATATGCGCTTCGCTGCCTGATTGACTTTCAATTATTTATCTTTTTCTGCCCTTCTTCAGATTCAGTACCAGATGTCTCGGCATACCATTTACCATGATAGGCTGATAGTCTCCCTGGATCAGTGGTTTGATGTAATCTACAAAGTCTTTCGTTACATTTGTGGCATCTTTATTCATCCATTCTCTCGGAACGAGTTTTTCTTCGTTTGCGATTCTGTGTACATCATAAATACCAGTAGCTGCCATATATGGATCATCGGAAACACGATCGATAACAACCATCTTTCCTGTATCTCCTTCGTCAGCCGCTTTGACTGCTGCACCACCAACCATAAATGCTTCGTCAATATCTACTCTGGATGCCATGTGGGAAGCACTTCTCTGTAAAGTAGAAAGTTCTACTGCTCTTGTCTTGCAACCACATTCTGCTGCCAGGAAGTTTGCCAGATATGTTGCTGTTCCCTGAAGCTGCTTATGACCAAATGCATCCACATAATCACCTACACTTCCAAGTTCGCATACGTATCTGCCGTCTGCCAGCTTGATTCCTTCTGAAACTGCGATTACGATAGATGATTTCTTATTCAGAAGGTCTTTTACCTTTGCAAGGAATTTATCAACATCGAAAGGAACTTCCGGAAGATAGATCAGATCCGGTCCGTCACAGTCTTCGGATTTCGCAAGGGCTGTGGCACCTGTAAGCCATCCGGCATTGCGTCCCATGATTTCCATGATCGTGATCATATTTTTCTTATAAGTAAGTCCCTGCGCATCCCGGATTACTTCTTTTGTGGAAGCACCGATATATTTAGCTGCGCTTCCGAATCCTGGTGTATGGTCTGTCAGAGCAAGGTCATTGTCGATTGTTTTCGGAACACCGAGGAATTTCTGTGTCTGTCCGGTAAGAATCGCGTAATCAGATAATTTCTTGATGGTATCCATGGAATCATTTCCACCGATATAGATAAATGCGTAGATGTCTAATTTATTCAGAATCTCAAAGATTTTCTCATAGATTGCTTTATCTTCATGAATTTCAGGAAGTTTATAGCGACAGGAACCTAAAAATGCTGATGGGGTTCTCTTCAATAATTCAATGTCCAGTTCTGAATGGATCTGTGTAGATAAGTCAATATACTGTTCATCTAACAGCCCCTGAATTCCATGAAGCATTCCATATACTTTGTCAAATCCACGTTCAATGGCATTCTTATAAACTCCGGCAAGACTGGAATTGATTACTGCAGTAGGTCCTCCTGATTGTCCAACAATGATATTTCTTTTTTTCGCCATAGTAATGACCTCCTTGTTTTCATGTTCTATTTTTGGATTTTATTTATCATGTTTTATATCCATAAGACTTATCGAGGTAAATTGTAACAAAATTTATTTGTTTAGTCAATATTTTATTGTCATTTTTATACATACGTTTTTTATTAAACATTATCTTGTTTTTGCATTTTTCGTTTTATATTTATCTATTTCCATCGTTTTTTGTACAAATAGCTCATTTTGTTATATTTTTATGCCTGTTTATATCTGTAATCTGCTCTTGGCCAATGGTTCTACATCAAATAACTACTCTATTTTTATCAAAAAATGTTCACGCTTTCAAAAGCGCAAAAGGACTCAGATACGAGAAGATACGTGAATTAATAGCGTTCTTCTTTATCTGCATTTGTACTCCTTTATACATTGTGATATACTTATAGCAACGATGTCAATTGCAGATATTTCCTTTTACTGAAAACGAAATAGTTACTGTTGACTCCATTTTCAGTAATACGAAATAAGAATAACTGTTTTCTTTCATGGCATCCTGTCAATATTTATATCAAGGAGGACACACTTATGATTCATACAATTGAAAACGACTATCTGAAAGTATCCGTAGATGATCACGGTGCTGAACTATGCAGCATTTTTGATAAAGTACATAACAGGGAAGTAATCTGGCAGGCAGATCCGGCTTACTGGAAACGTCATGCTCCTGTTCTTTTCCCCAATGTAGGACGTCACTTTGAGGATCACTATCGCATCAATGGCACTGAATATCCTTCCAAACAGCATGGTTTTGCCAGAGACAGTGAATTTACCTGCGTAGATATGACTGCGGATTCTATTACACACAAATTAAAATCCTCTGATGCTACAAGAGAAAATTATCCATATGATTTCGAATTAAAGATCAAGCACGTTCTGGATAAAAATCAGGTCAGCGTATGCTGGGAAATCGTCAATCACAGCAATGAGCCAATGTACTTTACAATTGGCGGACATCCGGCATTCAATGTTCCTGCTGACGGCAGCACTGACAATAAAGAAGATTACCTGCTGACTTTTGACGGACAGGAATCTCTTACTTATCTTCTTCTGGATCCAGCTTCCGGAACTGCTCTTCCTGATCAGACACAGACACTTGAACTTACGGATGGTACCTGCAAAATCGATGCACACATGTTTGACCATGATGCGCTGATCTTCGATAATCAGATTGAAAAAGCCGGCATTGCTTTCCCGGATGGAACTCCATATCTGGAGCTTACCTGCCATCGCTTCCCGAACTTCGGCATCTGGTCCGTACCTGGTTCCTCTTTCGTATGCCTGGAGCCATGGATGGGAAGATGTGATGACTGCGGATTTAAAGGTGACCTTTCAGAAAAGACAAATATTAATGTATTGAATGTGGATGAGATTTTTAACGCCTCTTATGAGATAAAAATTTATTAATTTTTTCCACTTCTTCTGATAGTTGTGCTATAATGTTGGGTAGCATTTGTCCGATGGTTAGCCAGATGCAGATTGCCGGAAATGGCAGTCGTATTGTAAGCTGTATGAATCAGTAATACAACATGTTTATAACCATACGAAACAACTAAACAGGAGGAAATTCCCATGACAAAAGAAGAATTTCAGAAGCTGACACAGAATGTGGTATTGCTTGACGGTGCTACCGGTTCTAATCTGATGGCATCCGGTATGCCGAGGGGAATCTGTACGGAAGCATGGATCATGGATCACAAAGCAGTTCTGCAGAATCTTCAGAAAGCTTATGTAGAAGCAGGAAGCCAGATCGTATATGCCCCTACTTTTGGCGGCAACCGTTACAGTCTCGGACTTCACGGATTGCAGGATAAGCTTGAAGAGATGAACCATGCACTGGTAAATATTTCCAGAGAAGCCGTAGGACACAGCGTCTATGTTGCCGGTGATATTACCACAACCGGAAAGATGATGGAGCCTGCCGGTGATCTCACTTATGAGATGGCATACGAAGCATACTGTGAGCAGATCAAGGTTCTTGAGGATGCAGGTGTTGATCTGATCGCTGCGGAAACTATGATCAATATCGAAGAAACTCTGGCTGCACTGGATGCCGCCGCATCTGTAAGTTCTCTTCCTGTAATGTGTACAATGACCGTAGAAGCTGACGGAAGCATTTTCAGCGGAGGGAATGCTGTGGAGGCTGCGATTGCCCTTGAGGGTGCAGGTGCCGTAGCAGTTGGTATCAACTGTTCTGTAGGACCTGACCAGCTGATATCCGTTGTCCGCAATATCAAAGAGAACGTATCTATTCCTGTCATCGCCAAGCCTAATGCGGGCATGCCGACAATCGATGAGCAGGGTAATGCCATTTACAACATGAATGCACAGAATTTCGCAGAGCATATGAAGGTTCTGATTGAGAACGGTGCATCTGTCGTCGGAGGATGCTGTGGCACGACTCCGGAATATATCAGAGAAGTAAATAAAATTCTGGGCAGATAAAACAATCTAAAGAAGCACATGGTCAGGAAACTGAGAACTTTCTTAGTTTCCTGTCATGTGCTTTATTGATTGCAGAAAATCACTCTATACTATTCCCACGATATACCAGAATGTATTTGTCCCTACGGGCAAAACCATACTGTAATAGAGAAAACTATAATATTTTCTACTTCACTTTAATGGCTTTCTTCGGACACATTTCCTGACAGCAGAAACATCGGATGCATTTCTTATAGTCGTATACCGGCGGTTTGTCTTTTCCCTTTCGGAAATCTACGGCTTTACCCGGAACCGGACAACTCTGTACACATATTCCACAGTGAACGCACTTGTCATTTTCTATATACGGTTTTTTCCGGAAAATATTTAATGCTCCGGCCATTCTCGTCCAGATATTCTTTCTCACTTCTGTACGATCTACATTAAATTGGGGATTCCCATACCTTTTTACTGCCTCTGACATGGAGATTTCTCCATCTGGAGTAAGAAGAGTAATCCCCTCTTCTTTCCATGTTCCAAGCCCCATTTTCTCACCATGATAGTTTGTTGGAACCATCTCTGGTTTCAGATAAACCAGACGGCTGAATACACTATCCAGCGCAACAGGATCTGTGGACATAAGCATTACATTCATCTGAACAGGATCCCCTGAGCCGGGGCCGTTTCCTTCCATCGCTACAATACCGTCCATCACATACAATTTCGGGGCAACGCATTTGTTCAGATCAATCAGCATTCTGGCAAAGCTGTCCGCACTCGGGTACTGTGTGTGACCTTTCGCTTTGTGAAAGCCATACACAAATCCATAACTATTCTTAACCGCACCTGTGATTCTCTCCAGGGCATGAGTTTTCATTTTACTCAGAGAAATCACGCAGTTCTGCTCCAGCAATTCCTTTGGCAGAATAAATTCTTTTGCCTGAATTCCCTGCGGGTAGTCCACTTTTATCCCCTCTGAATAGTCAATCGCCGGAATCTGATATTTTTCCAGATAAGTATCCATTCCTGTTCCGCGAATCACTGCCTGAGTCGTCCCATGTCCGCAGGAATCAGCAAGAACGATCTGCTCATATCCATTTTCTCTCAGGATTCTGGCGAACGCACCGACCACTACCGGATGCGTGATAACTGCCTTCTCCACTTCCGCTCGTTTCAGCAGATTGGGTTTCAGCAGAATCTTCGCATCTTTTGGAATCAGAGCTTCCACTCCACCCACCAGATACAGTCCCTGCTTCAATAATGTATAAACTTTTTCCTCATCATATTCTCCGCAAGGAAGTAATACTACTTTACTTTTCATTAAATTTCTCCTCAATACAAGCACTCCATCCACAGTTCATTACTCTTCATAATCGAAGCAGACGGCTTGCCTGATTCAATAAAAAACTCTAAATATGCCAAAAAGCCATTCGCATTCTTACGATATGGCTTTCTGACTACTTTTTATTTCTTCTCCTGGGACAGATCAACCTGCCTCAATGCTTTTCTTACTGGCAGAATACATGCCGGAACGACTGAAAGACAATCAACTCCCATTTTCAGGAACTCTTCTGTCAGAGCAGTATCAGCTGCAAGTTCTCCACAGATACAGACACGTTTATTCTCCGCATGTCCCGCTTCAACGACCATTTTGATCATACGCAGTACTGCCGGATGATGATCATTGTATTTATTTCTCAGCAACGGATTCTGTCTGTCCATCGCAAGCGTATACTGACTCAGGTCATTCGTTCCCAGACTGAGGAAATCCACTCTTCTGGCAAGTTCCCGGCTGATCATTACTGCAGCCGGTGTTTCGATCATAATGCCCGTCCTGATATTTTTATATGGAATTCCTTTCTCCTCCAGCCCCTGGACAACTTCCCGGATAATCGTTTCGATCTCATCCATCTCTTCCTCCGAAGTGATCATCGGATACATCAGCGCCAGATTTCCATAAGCGCTTGCCCTGAAAATCGCACGAAGCTGTGCCTTAAACATCTTCTTTCTGTCAAGGCAGAGACGGATTCCTCTGTTTCCCATGATTGGATTCGTCTCATCAGGAATGTTCAGGTATTCTGCCTGTTTATCAGCTCCCAGGTCTGCAGTACGGATCACTGCCAGCCTGTCACCCATCGTCTCCGCAATTTTCTTATATGCCAGAAACAGTTCATTCTCACGAGGATAATTCTCTCTTCCAAGATACTGAAACTCACTTCGCAAAAGCCCGATTCCTGCAGCGCCATAATAAAGAACACTGTTTAAATCATCCATGTTTCCGATATTGGCATAGATTTCAATTCTTCTGCCATCTTTTGTAACATCTGGCTTCTCTCTTAATTTCAGAAGTTCTTCCCGTTCTTCCATATCGGCCTGCCTGCGGATCTCATATTCTTTTCTTACTTCTTCATCAGGGTTAATATACAGACATCCTGTATATCCGTCCACAATCCCCTGTTGTCCATCCCATTCTGAATCCGTGTCAATCTCAATCAATGCCGGAATATTCATAGTCTTTGCCAGAATCGCAGCATGGGAAATATCGGAACCATGGTGTGTAACGATCGCCATCAGTTTATCTTTGTCCATCTCCATCAGCTCCGTCGGCGTGATACTCTCTGTGACAAGAATCACTGGCTCATCACCAAGATCGATTCTCGGGGAAATACCCCCAAGTTCACTGATCAGACGGTCAGAAATCTCACGTATATTTTCCAGTCTCTCCTTGATCGCAGGCTCCTCCAAAGTTCGAAAAGTAGAAACCATCTCATCTCTTGTAGTCATTACTGCATAGGCAGAATTTACTTTTTCATTCTGAATGATACTCTCAATCGCACGCTGGAAAGTCTTTCCATCCAGCAGATTCTTCTGCCGGAGGAAAAGTTCCGCCTGGGATTCCTGAATCGTGCAGTTTTTCTCATAAAGTTCCGTCAGCTGTTCCATCACTCTGGCACGCGCCTGGCGAAAAACATTCAGTTCTTCCCTGACATCTGTGATCTCATATTGACGTATCTGATATTCACTCTTGTGGTAATAGAGTATTTTACCGATGGCGATTCCGGAAAAGGCACCGGTTCCCTTGTAAATATCCATGTTAAACTCCTTAGTCGCAGGCAGCCTTAAATTCAGTCCAGTTCTTCTGATACTGTGCGTCTGCGTCCTGGCTTACATTCTGGACGATCTCGCCCTTTGTAACGTCATCCGGAACAACAAGATCCGAATTTACCAGTTCATCTGCTGCTTTATTTGTACTGTAATATCCGATATAATCTGTGCATTTTGCCGCAACTTCCGGCTGCATGATATAATCCATAAAGGAATATGCTGCATCCTTATCCGGTGCTTCACTCGGAATAAACATTCCCATAATTCCAAATCCGAGTCCTTCTTCCGGATATACTACCTTCAGGTCCGGGTTCTCTGCGAGAGCTGCCGTTACCTGAGAAGTATAAAGAAATGCAACACTTGCCTCTCCGTTAAGAAGTGCATTCTGTGTGTTATCATCCTGAATCAGACGTACATTCGGAGCAAGCTCCAGAAGCTTCTCTCCTGTTTTCTTGATCACGTCCACGTCCTCTTCATTCATGCTCTCTCCCATGGAAAGCTGAGTGATACCATTGATCACACGATAATTGGCAGTCAATGCAATGCTATCCTCCAGAGACGGATCCCAGAGATCTTTATATCCTTTAATATCAATATCTACCTGCTCCGGATCATAAACGATCAGAGGAATACCTGCTCCATACGGAACTGTGTATTCATCATCCGGGTCATAAAACTGTCCCTGATATAAAGGATTGATATTTCCGATATTCTCCAGAGAATCCTTATCCAGTTTCTCAGCCAGTCCGTCTGCAATGGCAGTTTCCAGAATATAATCATCTGCGATTACAATATCGTAATCACCACCTTTTGCCATGGAGAGTTTCTCAAGCATAGTTTCGTCCGTATCAAAGTTTGAATAGACAACCTTAACACCTGTCTCTTTTTCAAAATCGTCCAGAACTTCCTGTGGGAACATTCCTTCCCATGTAAAAAGTACAAGTTCTTTATCATCTCCTGCATCCTTAAATCCGGTAAATACAGATCCGGCCATTAATGCACACATCACTACTGCAAGTACTCTTTTTTTCATAAATGATCTCCCTTCTTATGCTCTGCATTGTTGTCTGTATCAGTCACTGTCCACCTTCCACTGTATCGGCAGACAGCGGCTGTCCTTTTTTACTTTGCTTTTACTTTTGTCCAGAGTTCCGCAAATTTCTGCTTGATCTTTGGTTGCTGATAAGCAAAGATTTCGTTATTCGGGTTGGTTGTATCCGGAATATAAGAACTGATCCCGGCATAGTCCCCCTCCTTCATGGTTTCAAAAGCACTCTTCACTGTAGAAGTATACCCTACTTCTTCCGTATTGGAAAGAGCAGATTTATCACTGATCATAAAATCAATAAATTCATGGGCAAGCTGTACTTCGCTGCAGTCCTTTGTGATAACCATTGCATCATACCATCTGTTGGTTCCCTGTTCCGGTGTAAAGTAGTCCAGATTCGGATTTTCACTGATAATGTAAGATGCATCTCCGGAGTACACAACTGCCAGCGCTTTGTTTCCTGAAATCATGTTGTCGATCACATCATCGCCTGCATAGATCGGATCCATAGTGTCACGTTGATCGATCAGCCACTGATAAGCCTCCTCGATCTCAGACTCATTTGTAGTATTCATGGAATACCCAAGTGCTTTTAATGCTATCATAAAGGAATCTCTCTCAGAATCATACATGTAAATATTTCCTTTATATTTCGGATTACACAGAAGATTCCAGCCATCTTTCAGATCAGCCTCTTCTACTACTGTCTTATCATAAAGAATTCCTACTGTTCCCCAGAAATACGGACAGGAATAACGGTTGCCCGGATCATAGCTCTGGTTCATGACATCATTCAGCAGATTTTTCTTATTCGGAATTTCTTTCCAGTCAAGTGCCTGCAGATATTCTTCTTTGATCAGTCTCTCAATCATGTAATCAGACGGGATCAGCACATCATACGTCTCACCGCTTGAAAGCTTGGTGTACATCATCTCATTTGACTCAAAAGTCTCGTATACGATGGTACAATCATATTCTTTTTCGAAATCCTCCAGCAGGGAAAGATCCATGTACTCTCCTGCATTGTAAACTTTCAGCACATGAGTGGACTGTGCCACGAATCCCCATTTTATCAGCCCTGCCGTAACAGCAACAATCAGAACTGCAGAGACAATTTTTACTGCTTTCCTGTTCAGCTTCCTGGCTTTATTCTTAAACTTCGGAAGCAGATTGGCCAAAAGCAGTACCACGATAATGACTACGATCACGATAGTTGACAAAGCATTGATCGTCGGATTGATACGCTTTGTCATATTATATACAACAATAGAGATATTCTTTACACCATTTCCTGATACGAAATAGGAAATAACAAAATCATCAAATGACATGGTAAATGCAAGCAACGCACCTGCAAAAATACCCTCTTTGATCATGGGCACGATAACCTTTGTCAGAGCCTGAAAAGGAGTTGCCCCAAGGTCCATGGCAGCATTTGCCATATTCGGATCCAGAGCCCTTACCTTCGGATAAACGCTGGTAATTACATACGGGGTACAGAACGCAATATGTGCCAGCAGCATAGTCAGATATCCTTTTCGAAATCCCAGAGAAGAGAACAAGAGCATCAGACTGATGGCAGTTACGATCTCAGGATTCAGGATCGGGATATTATTAATATTCAAAAGCAGTTCCTTGATTACCTTCTTTGATTTGGATAAACCGATCGCTGTAATGGTTCCAAGTATTGTAGAAACAATGGTCGCAATGATCGCAATGGTAACAGATACATAAACTGCCTTAATTACTTCCCCGTTACCGAGAAGTTCCTGATACCAGCGCAGAGAAAAGCCTGTAAATCTGGTCAGTGACTTGGATGAGTTAAAGGAAAAGATCATCGTCACCAGAATCGGCAGGTAAAAGAAAGCAAGGCAGAGTACTACATATAACATTGAGAAAAATTTATTATTACGTTTCATGCCGTCCTCCCTTATTCATCTTTATCCATCTTCTTCATCAGGCTCATAAAGATCAGAATGAGCACAGCCAGAATCAGAGAAATCGCACTTCCGAAGTTCCAGTCGCCAACAGAGATAAACTGAGACTCGATCAGGTTACCGATCAGCATGTACTGTCCGCCTCCGAGAAGTTTCGGAATAACGAATGTGGAAATAGACAGCAGGAATACCATCATGATTCCATTAAGCACACCGGGGATGGACAATTTCCAGATAACCTTTGTAAAGGTCTGGAATTTATTTGCCCCCAGGTCATAGGCAGCCTCGATAAAGGATTTATCCATTTTGCTCAGGGATGTATGGATCGGGATGATCATAAACGGCATAAAGTTACAGACCAGACCAACCACTACGGAAAAGTCCGTATACATCATTGTCACCGGGGAAATCCCCAGTAATCCAAGCAAATGGTTGATGATACCATTGTCCGACAGCAGGTTCATCCATGCATAAGTACGCAGAAGCATATTGATCCATTCCGGAATAGTTACCAGCAGGATCAGAAGACTCTGGGATTTTTCCGGACATTTGGAAATAATATATGCCAGCGGATAGCCAAGTCCCAGACAGATGACCGTCGTCAGGATTCCAAGCTTAAAGGACTTGAAAATAACGCTCATATACGTAGCTTCCAGGAATTTGCGGAAATTCTCCAGGGTAAAGGAGAACGTCAGCACCTCGTTTCCATCTTCTGTAAATGCATATAATGCGATCAGTATCAGCGGGATGACAATGACCACAAATGCCCACACAAGATATGGTTTGATAAGATTTCTGTACTGTTTCATCAGTAGCTTCCCATCTTACACATAACATGGATGTCTTCAGGCCCGAATTTCAGTCCCACTTCCCTTCCGACTTCCGCATAATCTGTGGTATGAACCATATAAGTACGAAGCTCTGTCTCGATCAGGATCTCATAATGCACGCCCTTGAAGGTAATATTGCGCACGATTCCCCTGATCTTTGCCTGACCGGGATCTACGATATCCAGATCCTCAGGTCTTAATACAACTTCAATCTCTTCATTATCCTCAAATCCCTTATCCACACATTCAAACTCAAATCCGTCAAAAGCAACCAGATAATCACGGATCATGGTTCCCTCGATAATATTAGATTCACCGATAAAGCCTGCAACAAAACGGTTTTCCGGCTCATTGTAGATATCTGTAGGAGAGCCAATCTGCTGAATCTCACCGTTATTCATAACAACAACCGTATCTGACATGGACAGGGCTTCTTCCTGGTCATGGGTAACATAAATAAAAGTGATGCCGACTTCCTGCTGGATCTTCTTTAATTCTACCTGCATCTGTTTACGGATCTTTGCATCCAGTGCACCCAGGGGCTCATCTAAAAGCAGAACCTTCGGCTCATTTACCAAAGCTCTGGCAATGGCCACTCGCTGCTGCTGTCCACCGGAGAGCAGAGTTACATCTCTTTTCCCAAAGCCTTCCAGACCAACCATCTTCAGCATACGCTCCACCTTCTGGGCGATGACAGTTTTATCGACCTTCTTCAGGTTCAGCCCGAAACCGATGTTCTCCGCCACATTTAAATGAGGAAAAAGAGCATACTTCTGAAACACAGTATTAACCTCTCTCTTGTACGGGGGAAGCTTGGAAATCTCAATCCCGTTAAACAGTACTTCTCCGTCACTTGGTTCTTCAAAGCCTGCAATGATTCGAAGAGTGGTTGTCTTTCCACATCCGCTGGGTCCCAAAAGCGTCAGGAATTCCTTTTCGTAAATATCCAGATTGATGCCGCGCAAAACCTGCTGATCATCAAAATTCTTGGTCAGATTTTTTAACTCAATCAGTTTGTTCATCATCTTTTCCTTCCTCTGAATGTATTTTTCTCTGTTTTTTATAATCCGGCTGTTCCAAAAGCATTGACCGGCTGTTCAGAATGTTCCTAAAAGCTATATCATTTATTTTTTCTTCTTTGTTATCAGTGAATAAACAATAAAAATAACCAGTGTAGCTGCCAGCAGAATGGTACACAACGCATTGATCTCCGGCGTTACTCCTGTCTTCAGCTGTGTATACACCTTGATCGGCAGCGTAGACAGACGCGGTCCGTTTACAAAGATACTTATTACCACATCATCCATAGACATGGCAAACGCAAGCAGCGAACCTGAAATTACCGCCGGCATAATTAAGGGCAGCGTAATATCCCGGAAAGCCCGGAAAGGTCCCGCACCCAGATCTCTGGCTGCCTCTTCCAGTGCCGGATCCATGCCTGCCAGTCTTGCCTTCACTTCCATCAGAATATAAGGCACACAGAATACCGTATGACCTATTAACAGTGTCAGCATGCCAAAGGGCAGGTTCAGCATATAAAAGAACGCCATCAGCACCATACCAAGGATGATCTCCGGTATCATTAACGGCAATATGGAAATGTATTCCAGCGCCCCTTTTGACTTCCAGTGAATCCTTGATAACCCAACTGCACCCAGAGTACCGATCACTGCACTAACCAGACAGCTTAATACCCCAAGGATCAGACTGTTCACCAACGCTTCCAGCATTGCCCTGTCATGGATCAGTTCCTGATACCATTTCAGGGAAAAGCCCGTAAATTTCACCGGCAGTTTGGATTCATTAAAGGAGAAAACGATCACTACCGCGATAGGGAGATACATCAGAAAGAAAATCAGCCCCATATAAAATCCGGCAAATCTTGAATTCTTTTTCATCCGATTCCCTCCAGTTCTCTGGCATTTGTCACTTTCCTGTAGATCATGATCAGTATAGTTGTAAGTACCATCATCACCACAGCAAGTGCTGCTGCAAAGGGCCAATTACTTCCTCTTGTCATCTGATCCTGGATCAGACTTCCCACAAGTACCACTTTATTTCCACCCAGGATATCTGCAATAAAAAACAGTCCCATGGATGGCACGAAAGTCAGAATCACACCCGAAAGCAGCCCGGGCAGTGTAAGTTTCAGTGTTATGGTAAAAAATGCCTGCAGTCTGGATGCCCCAAGATCTCTGGCAGCCTCCACATAAGACCAGTCCAGCTTCTCTGCGCTGGAGTATACAGACATGATCATAAACGGGAGAAGTACATAAATCATACCGATTACAATTGCCGGGTAGCTGTACAGGATAGACAGAGGTTTCTCAATGATCCCAAGTTTCATCAATACAAAGTTCAAAAGTCCTTTTTTCTGCAGAATAATAATCCAGCCATACAGACGGATCAGGGAATTTACCCAGAACGGCGTAGACAACAGAAGCTGTGCCTTTTTCTTTCTGTGCTCCGGCAGCCTCGCCATGAAATACCCGAACGGATAGCCGATCAAAGCGATCACTATCGTACTGGTAAATGCCAGCTTCAGTGATTCCACAAATGTATTCAGGTATACAGGTTCCAGAATATTTCTGTAATTGTCCAGCGTAAATTTCCAGGTCACCCCAAATCCTCTGGAGGGCGTAGCAAAACTAAGCGCCACCATATAGATAAGGGGGCATACAACAAACACAATGGTAAAAATATACAGTGGAAGTGCCATCCATGCAGAACTGTCAGAACGGTTTCTACGCTTCTTCATGAATATCCTCCCTGTCTACCAGTACTGCATCTGTCGGCAGAAAACTGCATCTTACTGTCTGGCCTTCTGCGACGGATGCGTCGATTCCGTATCTGCTGGCGATCAACTGTGTACCATCACTCAGCTTCAGAGTTACACGAAGCTGACCTCCTGCGAAATTCTTCTCTGTAACAGTCGCCTGTAAACCTGATACACTATTCTTATTATGTGCATCCAGACTTCCGTCTGCCACACTTATATCAACAGCGTCTCTGTAATCTGTACCGGTATCACCGATTACAACAGTTTCCTGTAACAATATATTTTCGCTTCTCACAGCCAGAGTTACTTTCTCTCCTGCTGACAGGTATTGTTTTCCCCCTGTATCCTCTGTATTCTGCTGACTTGTTTCAAGCTTTACAATTACCCTGTCATTTCCAATCTTTACGATTGCATTCTCTCCCTGAATACTCTCTGCAACCCCATGCAGGATATTGGCATTTCCTACAAATGTTGCTACATAACTGGTTTTTGGATGATTATAGATCTCATCCGGTGTTCCGATCTGCTCAATACGTCCGTCCTTCATCACCGCAATCCTGTCAGACATGTTGATAGCTTCTTCCTGATCATGAGTGATATAGATAAATGTAATTCCCAGCTTCTTCTGCAGATGCTTCAATTCTATCTGCATCGCACGGCGAAGCTGCAGATCCAGTGCTCCCAGCGGCTCATCCAGAAGCAGTACTTCAGGATTATTCACCAGTGCTCTTGCAATGGCAACTCTCTGTTTCTGACCACCCGAGAGTTCGGAAGGCTTTCTTTTTTCATATCCTTCAAGCTGTACCAGTTCCAGCATCTGAGAAACTTTTTTCCTGATCTCACTCTTTGGAACTTTTTTCAGTTTCAGGCCATAGCCAATATTCTCCGCAACATTCATATGCGGAAAGAGCGCATAATTCTGAAATACCGTATTCACATTCCTCTGGTTCGGCTCCAAGCCTGTCACTTCTCTGCCGTCCAGCCAGACACTTCCTGCATCGGGCTGTTCCAGACCGGCAATGATCCGAAGTGTAGTAGTTTTGCCGCATCCAGATGATCCCAGCAGTGTAATAAACTCACCCTTGCTAATTTTGAGACTGATATTGTCCAGAACGGCTTCCTCTTCTGTAAAGCTCTTTTTTATTTCTTTTATTTCAAGTGAAATCTCTGCCAACTTTACTCAGCTCCTTTCATGTCCTCAATCTTTTTACTGCTGTTTCTTTTGGTCGGTTTCCATTCTATATCATGCTTAAGTACTGACACTATTGCCTCCCAACCGGATAATAACACCCAAAACGGAAACAGCAGCATTGCTTTCACACCAGGCCTGATCTGTAACGATTCTTTTTTTAATAAAAATAGTGCCATTAATTCAAATACCAGATATGTAATGATAAGTGCAATGGCACCATAGATCACCTGTCTCACCCGGATACCATGTAATATGGCATCCAGTATCCATAAAACCAATCCAAATGCTGTCAGAAGAACAACCGGATTCATCACCAGATCCATATACTGTTTCAGTCCAGACATTCCATGTGTAACAATTGCCTTACGAAAATCGTGTCTGTACTTTCGATAACACTGGGTATCACCAAACGCCCATCGTTGTCGCTGGATCAACGCATCTTGCATTTTTTCAGGCATTTCCGCATAAATCACAGCTTTCGGTGCAGCAACCAGTTTTGCCCGATTCAAAACCATAAGACATGAAAATTCAAAATCATCCACAATTGTATCAATCTGATGAAATAATCGCCGCCATGGGAATTTGAATGCATACCCACTTCCATAAACATTTACCGGCAAATTCAGCCGGTTATCGGCCATAGAATTACAGCACATAAGCACATGGTACAACATCCCTGACAACTGGGAAATTATATTCGTATCAAAATTTTTTGATGCATAATATCCGGAAGCGCAATCAGCTTGTGTACCATCCAGCACATCATTTATCTCTGCCAGAAAATTTTCATCCACAAGTGCATCTGCATCAAATACCGCAACATATTCAAACGCATCTCCATAACGTTCTTCCACTATATCAAGGCCATAGGATAACGCATGAATCTTAAACTCCCCATCTGCATTTCGAATGATTACTTCTGCCCCCGCATTTTCTGCCATTTCTGCCGTTTTATCTGTACAGTTATGAGCAACTACAAATATTTTATAGCATTCCTGTGGATATTTCTGTCTGTTCAGGCTATCAATTAACTGTACAATGACCTTTTCCTCATTTCTTGCCGGAATAATAACTGCAAAAGTATGTGGTCTGGCATGCGGATAGCTTTTTTCCGGAATCAAATTCCCGAATATTGCAATAGCTCCCAGCCATAGAGCATATAATGTAACCATAGAGGTCAATACCATTGCCGTAATGCGAATTACAAATAATATAATACCTACATCCATCTGCTTACCTCCAATACTTATTCCCACACTAATTTGAAAGCAAATCCCTGACTTCAATTCTTTTTATTTTTCCTGAAACAATCATTGTAAAAATACAACAAAAAATCACAACAGCTAATCCTATGCCGGCAATTAAAAGCCAGGGGATTTCAAAATTACATTTCTGAATACCAATCCCCATTAACAGACAACTCATAATTAAATTAAAAGTCAGACCTGAAATAACACTGCCAATCACAGTGGCAATTATAATTCCCGGCAAATAAGTCAATACAGTATGAAGCATCAAAGTTTTCGAAGAATATCCAAGCGCTTTCATAATACCATAATCATCTTTTTTACGTTCCAGCAGATTCTGGATTAAAATATACAAAATAAGAAAAACCATCACCAGGCTAATGGTAATCATCATTCCACAGAGCCATTTTATTCCTGAAAAATAAATTTGCTTAAGCCCTTCAAGATTAGATCGCATATCAGACAAAAACAGAATTGGATTATCTCTGGCAAGTTCTTTATTAAAATGCGCCACATCTGTATCCTTATCTAAATAAATATAATATCGATATGTCTGTAACGGGATAATTTGTTCACAACACTCTTTGGTAAGAGCAATATCATATCCAAGATACATGGCACTTTGAAGAAAACCACAAACTTTAAGTTTTGCCTGCTTTCCTGCTATGCTTACGGAAACAGTATCCCCTATCTCTATTCCATTTTCTTTTGCAAACTTCCCGCCAATTGCAGCTTCTCCTATAGAAGATGGCATTTTACCAAGATAACAATAGGCGGTATTGGTGAGCCGTTCTGCATCCTCTATCACAACTGCCGAAAGATATTCTCCTTCCTCACTGCCAGCCTGAATCACCTGATAACCGACATAATTTTTCACTTCCGGATTTCTATCAAGATTGCTGCAAATCTCTACACAGTCCCGATCAGAAATAACAATAGAGGAATCCGCAAATTCTCCCAGGACAAAGCTGGCAATTGTAACATCATTTATCAGAATATTCTGCAAAAGTGATGCACCAAATGTACATAAAAACACCGACAAAAACACAGCCACAAAAATTAATATATTCTGACTCCTGTTCGCACACATTGACTGTACCGGAATTGCGAGATTTAAGGGCAATCTCAGATTTCTGACTGTAATCTTATTTTGTGTCGAGTGAGAAGACGCTTTTGCCGAACGAATTGCATCAAGGGGTGTAATTTTATGAAGTTTCTGCATGGACAGAAATACCGAAAATGAAACACTGAAAAGCAACGTACCAATAGTAATTAACGCTGGAAGTAAAATAAAATGTTCCCGATAAGGCATACCTGTCTGAGTTTCCAAAATATGATTGAAAAGCGGAAAAAACAAATACGATGCGGCAATTCCCAAAACAGTCACAAAAAATACCAATAGTATGACTGCAGGAACAACAGAAAGAATCATGTCATGGCTGGTATATCCAATTGCTTCCAGAATTCCAAACATTGATTTATGATCCGAAATATACAAAGCTATATTAGATGAAACAATAAATACAGTCAGAACGATCAACAGTACAACCATTCCACCTATGATCGCCATACTTATTGTTTCCATAACATACCGCCCACCAAAAACAGCATCGTACTTATTGGTAACTGCAACTGTTGTTCCCGGTATTCCATTAGTTATCTCATCCGAAACAGTCATTTCCATTTTCCGATTGTCACCTGGACTTTTAAGACGAATACTACACAGCAGGCTTTCTTTTTCAAAATAATTGCTTACCTCAGTTTCCATCCCTTTTGAAAATAAAATTACCATATATCCACAATTTTGCGTTGCGGACATAGCATTCGAAAAAAATCCCACAACAGGCAATGAAAGATCGTGACTGCCATCAGACACTGTAAACAAGTCTCCAATTTTATAGCCTCCACCTATTTCAAAAATATAAGGCAGAATAACCCCATCTTTTCCATCTTCTCTGGAAAGAATTTCTATTTTTCCAATTTTCTTTTCTGTCCCTTCACCTTCTGGCATATAACATAAATGTGACTCTAACGTTTGCCCATCATAATCAAAATTACACCATGCATAATAAACTTTATTGATTTCTATTTCTGTCAGCTCTGATTTTTTCGATAAAATCCTACTTGTTTCACGCTCCAGCAAATCAAAATCTGCATTCTGCCCAACAAAAGAAATATGTTCTGCATGTAATGCACGATGCTGCCTTACAAAATTTTCCCGATAATCAGTCAATAAAATCAAGAATAAATTCATCAAAACTGAAATTAAAAAAACACATAATACAATAAACGCAATTTGACTTTTTATATTTTTAAAAAATGCTTTCAGAATCTTGATTCGTTTATTCATGTGTTTTACCACCTCATTGCTTCCAGGAATTCATTTACTTTATTAATTCTGCCAAAATCATCCATACCATATGGCTCTAAACGAAATTCCCCCACAATATTCCCGTCTTTTAGATACAAAATACGATTAGCACGAATGGCTGTCTTTATATCATGTGTAACCATAATAATACTCTGGCCTGCTCTGTTAAAAGATGTAAAAATATCCAGCACTTCTTTAGAAGACTGGGAGTCCAATGCACCCGTAGGTTCATCCGCGAACAGCAATTCCGGTGAGTTGATCAGTGCACGCACAATTCCTACCCTCTGAGCCATACCTCCTGAAATCTGAGAAGGATATTTTGTACGTGCATCCGGAGCAATTCCTACCTGATTTAATAATCTTTCTGCCGCATGAATTACCTCTTTTTTCTTGTTGCTGCCCAACAGACCACTAATCAATATATTATCCATTACATTCATACTCGGAATCAGACAATTATTCTGAAAAACAAATCCGCAATGTCTTTTTCTGTATTCTGCAAGTTGATTTACATTCATATTTACAAGATTCTTTCCGGCCGAAAGAACCCTCCCATCTGTTGGTGTATCCATTCCAGATAAAGCATATAACAACGTCGATTTTCCAGATCCACTTTCTCCCATAATGGCTGTAAAATCCCCCTGAAAAAAATCAACACTGATTCCTTTCAGAACCCGATGCATTCCATATTCTGTGCTGAAAGATTTCTCCAGATTTTCTGTTTGTAATATAATAGAATTCATATTAATATACTTTCCTTCTGATCTTAGATTTCAAGAACGATCATCCATCCCAACAGGCATTTGATCTCTAGAAACTGATTTCAAAAAGTCTTGCCATAACAGGTTTGTCATAATGAACAGTCAGTATATCTTTGTCAAGCTCAAAGGAAACAGGCTCCTTTTCCGGATATAAGCAGGATACCTTTAAGCCTTTCCCTGCAAAGGGAAGACTTCCCAACGGAATGGATAAGCTGTCCTCTGTACAGCTGATACCGGCATTCTGATATCTGTCATTATTTTTTCCTTCCATCTGACGTTTCCATACTGCAAGATAAGCTTTATTTTCCAGCTGTAGTCCACCGCATACCCACAAATCTTCATTATCTGCAATATCCAGAGGCCAGAAAGGCAGTGCCTGCCTGATATCCTGGCAAATGGTCTTATAGCAGTCAATTCCTTCTTTTACCAGTGCAAGACGTTCCTGGGAAAGCTCTGCCAGATGACCGCTCTGATGGATACGGAACAGCATGGCATTGACCATATTATAAATAACCTCTTCTTTGTCTCCCTGACGCATCGGATAGGACCAGATCGCAGCCTGCTCCGGAGTCACTCCAGCCGGAGAATTTGCTGCTATGGTAGCAAAATTGCGGTAATCCTCCTGGTCAGAGGTAGACTGGATACTGTATCTGGAAAGCAGTGCATAATCCATGCGAAGTCCTCCACTGGAGCAGTTTTCAATTACCAGATCCGGGTAGCGTGCAAATACACCATCCAGCCAGTTAAGATATGCTTTTTCATGCTCCAGGAGGCCCTGTCCCACGCTTTCTGCACCAATCTCTGTACCAATTCCAGGCTCTATATTGTAGTCCATTTTAATATACCCTACACCATATTCCTTCACTACACGGTCTATGACTTCATTCACATACTCTATGACTGCCGGGTTTCTAAAGTCCAGCTGATATCTGCTGCGGTCATAGACTCTCTTTCCATGGCGCACAAAAAACCAGTCATCCGGTACTTTTTTTGCCTTCTCACAGTTAATTCCCATAACCTCCAGTTCCAGCCAGACACCGGGAACCATTCCTTTTTTACGGATGTAATCTGTCACTTCTTTGATGCCATTTGGAAAACGGTCCCTGCATTCCTTCCATTCACCGACACTGTCCCACCATTCTCCCGGTGCATACCATCCGGCATCGATCACATAGTATTCACAGCCACATGCTGCAGCTGCATCAATAAGCGGAAGCTCCTTTGCAGTGGTAGGATCTCCAAACAGACAATTCATGTAATCGTTAAAGATTACCGGTAAATCCTCATCATCCTTATTCGGTCTGCGGATCATACGGCGATATCTGGTCAGCTCTCCCATTGCCTGTTCAAAGCTGTCATCTGCCACACCCACAGCAACCGGCACAGACTCAAAGGCTTCACCGGGTGCAAGGTTTTTGAACCAGTGGGACTGTATCTCCGTAGGTCCGCTGACACATACATAGAAATGGGTATTCTGATCACTGATTTCATAATGCCAGGAACCATTATGTTCAATCTGCCAAAATAAGCTGGTATGAGCTTCTTTATTCTCTACATAGCCTAATGGCAGGTACTTCTTTGTAGACCAGTGTCCGGTATTAGTCACCTCCAGAATCTGAGAGGTACGCTGATACACTCCCGGCTGTGTCTGTGCCAGTCCCACATCCCCAAATGTAAATTCCCCGATGCTCATTTCCTTCTGCCATCCATTATAAGGAATGCGTACTCTCATTTTGGCATCTGAATTGCTTTTGCCTTCTTTTTCAATTCCTGTATAACAAAAAGAGGAAAGATATTCCAGACACTGTGTGTCCTCACCTTCATTTATGATTCTGTTCTTCATGCGGACTACAGAAGTCCCTTTGTAAAACTGCATTTCTGTTTCCAGGCGAACGTGAGTCACTGTCCTGTCCTCCTGGTAAACAGTGATTTTACGTCCAATCTCATTGACACAGTCATCCATGCCTGCATATGTCAATAAATATCCCGGCGCAGTGCAGATATGTTTGTTTCCATGTTTTTCATAGGGCCTGTCATAGCCTGCCAGATTCACCTGTACAAGCTGAAAGGCCTCATCGATCAGCTGATCACGCCTTGCCAGATCCTCTGCTTTACATTCCGGTCCAAATTTACAGATATCCTCTTCACAAAAATCCGCCTTTGAAAAATGAAGCAGCTTAATCTGATTCCTGTCTGTAATTCCAAAAACAATATGAATCCCATTTTCATTTATTTTAATATACTTCATACTTGATAGTTTTCCCTTTCACTTATCTAATAGTGCCTATATGATGCAATATTATAAACTTCTGACCCAAAAATGTCTATGAAGAATCTATGATTTTGCCGATTTATTTTTTCTTTACAATATATTCCTTTTTTTGTTTTGATCTCTCTGTTTTTATTTATCTCAAAATGTTATAATTCATTTTGAAATATCCAAAACCAAGCATTCCAATTTAAGAAGGGAGACATTCTTATGGATTTCATAAAAGAAGCACTTTCCATGGGTTTCGCAGATGCAGCGATTATGGATACAAAAGATCTGGTATTTGTACCGGAATACAGACAATTCTGTGATGACAATCTCTGTGGAAAATAATCTCCTTCCTACATCTTTCGTGAATTAAACCAATACCGGAAATATTTCTGATCACTCCTGTTCAGTAACATGGAAAATCCCCCACAGGGAGTTGGTTTTCAGGCAAAAAAATAGCCCGCAATATGAAAACACCATACATACGGACACAAAATGACATGAAAAAAATATGCTTCCTATCTACCGTAAGAATCATTCCTATCCCAATTGCAAGCAGTTCTCCTGACTTAAATTCATCACTTCGAAATCACCTTCCCAGACCAACTTTAAAATCACATGGTCCAGTGACATCTTTCATTCCGAAGCTCCCTCTTACAGTGACGGGATCGTACCGGACTTACACCGGTTTCTCTATTAATCCTTGCGGAACTTACAACGACTGATTCAAAACCAATAAATGTTATTTAATTATTTACAGAAAATAATTATAAATGATATTCTGATCTTTGTCCATGAAAAAAGTTAGTTCGGGGTAATTGTATTCAAAAAAAATATAATTATGTATAAAAAGCTCCAAATCCTCAATTCATAAGGATTCAGAGCTATTTGAACGTCAAGCTGAAAATGAGACTCGAACTCACGACCCCTTCATTACGAGTGAAGTGCTCTACCGACTGAGCTATTTCAGCTTATGCTGTAATCTGTCAGAAATTGATAATTCTGACAGCCACAGCATTTAGTTTATAATATTATTTCTTCTCTGTCAAGTCCTTTTTGACCGGTATTTCAGATACTGTTTTCGTCACCGGTTTCACTGCAGTTTTTACAGCTGCTTTTGTTTTCCCGGCAGCCTTGCGTACAGTTCTTGTCTTGGTGATGGATTTCTTAATCTGGCCGTGCTCAGCAGCAGGCTTTTTCTCTGTTTCTTCCGGAGTGCAGGTAAAGACTGCCACCCCAAGTGCCGGAAGCTTTACTGTGATGGAGTACTCTCTCTCATCACACTCAGCCTTCTTCGCTGCTTTAACTCTCGTATTTACTACACCATTACCACCATACTTTTTATCATCACTGTTAAAGATTTCTTTATATTTGCCGGCAAAAGGAACTCCCACATTGTAGTTTTCATATGGGATTGCCGCGAAATTGCAGACAGCCAGAACAGTTTCTTCCGGTTTCTCTGTCTTTCTCATGAATGCGATCACATTCTCCTCATACTTCATCAGCTGAACCCATTCAAATCCATCATATTCATCATCCAGCTGATAAAGTGCAGGATGAGCAAGATACATATTATTGAGGTCTTTGACAAATACTTCAAGTTCTTTCGGCATATCTTTATCCGGTGCCATCATCTTGCATCCCGGATGAAGCATCATATAAGCATAAGCCTCTCTGATCTGCGCATTCTTCTGTTCTTCACTTCCTGGCAGCTTATCTGCGAAATCCTTCAATGTACCAACATCCCTGCTGCCAAGTGTCAGAATATAATGTTCGCAGTATGCATAGAGCATGGACATAGTCAGCTGATCATGGTAATTCTTTCTCTCAATAGGATCCTTGCTCAGATATTCAAGCAGATCTTTTGTCCATCCGCCACTCCATTTATAGTCAAATCCCAGATGGTCATTCTCCACACTGTCTGTCAGCTCCGGCCAGAGTCCGTTCTCCTGAGCAGCTAAAAGCAATCCGGGATTTCTCTCCTTTATCACAGAATTCAGATGCTTCAGAAATTCCAGAGCATCCAGGTTTTCATTGGTTCCGTAAATATTAGGTGTCCACTCTCCCGGATTTCTGCCATAATCCAGATACAGCATGGCATCCACATCATCCATACGCAGACCGTCAGCATGGTAAACCTCAGCCCAGAAGCAGGCATTGGAAATCAGAAAATCTTTCACCATCGGGCTTCCGTAATTATAGAGCAGTGTTCCCCAGAACGGATGAATCGCCTCTGCCGGATTCTGTCTCTCATAAAGAGGTGTTCCGTCAAATTTCTCCAGACCGGAGACATAACGTGGAAACTGTGCAGGTGTCCAGTCAAGAATCACACCGATTCCCGCCTGATGCAGCTCATCTACCAGCTTCTGAAAATCCGCCACGCTTCCAAATCTGGAAGTAGGTGCATAATATGCATATGTAGAATAACCACCTGTAATATCATCCAGGTATTCCATCACAGGATGGAGTTCCACATGGGTAAAATCTTCCTCTGTCAGAAATTCCACCAGCTCCTCAGCGGATTTCCATTCCTCCAGAGATGTTTCGTATATAGAAACCGGCTGTTTCCTGTCATCAAATCTGTGACGCTCTTTCATCCAGTCTCCGTCATTCCACTGAAAAGCACTTACATCTGCTACCACAGATGCTCCCTCAGGATCATGGTCTGCACTGTTCCCATAAGGATCAGCCTTTAACAGAACTTCGCCGCCTTTGACTTTAATTTCATATTTATAATGTGTCCCTGCCTCTACCCCGGGTACAAACAGCTCAAAGATACCGGACATAGGCATACGATGCATAATAGTCGCACGTCCGATCCATCCATTAAAATCACCTGCAATATTTACACTCACTGCATTCGGAGCCCAGACAGCAAAAAGAGTACCTTTCACTCCTTTAATCTCCACAGGATGAGCGCCCAGCTTCTTATATGCCTCATAATAAACACCTGCGCAGAAAGCCTTCTCCTCTTCCTCTGTGATCTGGCATGGAAAAGCATAGGGATCATAACATTCTGTCTCTGTCTCTCCCATTTTTATAAGAAATCTGTATTCCGGCACCTTGCGTACAGGAAGCAATACTGCAAAATATCCGGCCTCGTCCTCTTTCTCGCAGACATAGGTTTTCTTTCCGCTAATCACACTTACTTCCTCTGCATCAGGAAAAAATCCCTGAATAAGAACTCCGTCCTGTGTGATCCTTGGTCCCATCACATCTCTGGGAGCAGTTTCCTCTCCATACACAATAGCTTCAATTCTCGGCCAGTCCATATAGTCGTATACTTTTTCGTCCATAGCTGCGTTACCTCCCCGATTGTCAGAAATACGATGATCGGTTACTCTTACCGGCAACGTATTTATGGTACATTAAACGTCACCTGTAAACAATAACAAATCAAGTTATGTTTATTTTAGCATCTTTGCACAAAAAAATAAAGAAAATTGTTTGACAAATTCCCTTTCCTGCGCTAAATTTATGTTATTAACCATGGAAAGAATCTTGTTCCGGATACTATGCTTCTTTCCATCACAACAAGGAGGATACAAAATGGGAAACAGAGCCTTTGACGTAACCGCATTAGGCGAATTATTGATTGACTTTACTGAAAACGGAAGCAGCGCACAGGGAAATCCGATGCTGGAAGCCAATCCGGGCGGTGCTCCATGCAACGTGCTTGCAATGCTTGAGAAGCTTGGCAAAAAAACTGCATTCATCGGCAAAGTCGGAAACGACATGTTCGGAACCCAGCTTAAGAATGCTGTAGAGGAAGTAGGGATCGACACCCGCAACCTTGTGATCGACAACGAGGTACACACAACACTTGCCTTTGTACATACTTATCCTGACGGAGACAGAGATTTCTCCTTCTACCGTAACCCGGGTGCAGATATGATGCTCACCAAGGATGAAATCCAGGAAGACCTGATCAGAGATTCCAGAATCTTCCACTTCGGAACTCTTTCTTCCACTCACGAAGGAGTACGCGAGGCAACCCGCTATGCCATCGACGTTGCAAAAGAAGCCGGATGTATCGTCAGCTTCGACCCGAACCTTCGTCCGCCATTATGGAAATCTCTGGATGACGCAAAGGCAGAAATCGAATACGGCCTTGGCAAATGTGATATTCTGAAAATCTCAGATAATGAAGTTGAATTCCTGTTCGGAACTACAGACTATGACAAAGGCGCCGCACTTCTGAAAGAGAAATACAATATTCCGCTTATCCTCATCACACTCGGAAAAGACGGAAGCCGCGCTTACTACAAAGACATGAAAGTAGAGGCTGCTCCTTTCCTTCAGGAAAAGACTATCGAGACAACAGGTGCAGGCGATACCTTCTGTGCAAGTTCCTTAAACTATGTTCTGGAACATGGTCTGGACAATCTGACAGAAGAGAACTTAAAAGAACTGCTCACATTCGCAAATGCGGCAGCTTCTCTGATCACCACACGTAAGGGTGCTCTTCGCGTCATGTCCACCAAAGAAGAGGTTCTTGACTTTATGAAATCAAGAGGATGCTGATTTAACATCATAATTTTTTAAGGAAGCCCAGTCTGGCGGTGCCAGAGGGCTTCCTTTTTTTATCATAAAAATCAAAAAATATCTCCTGGCGATTGAAAATCTCAATCAGACAGGAGATATTTTAAATATATAAATCTCTATTACAAATCAACAGTCAGTCATTATAAAAATAGTCAAGCGGATATTCGCAATCCGCTTCGCTACTTGCTCATAACCGAATAACTGCTTCGCAGTTTATCAGAAGGAGCTCGCACTCCTCCTGATACAAGAAAGTCCCCACCCACTGCTTATTGCTTTTCGCAATTGAAGCAGGGGACTTACTTGATTCGGTTAAACTGTTAACTTGTATCTTACTATTTTACCACACGAACTCTGGAAACGCCTTCAATTGCTTTCAGCTCATCCAGTGCTTCTCTGGAAGCTGTGCTTTCCAGATCAATGAGAGTATAAGCGTATTCGCCTTTGCTCTTGTTTGTCATATCTGCGATGTTCAGACCTTCTGCACCGAGGATCTTGGTGAACTGGCTGATCATGTTCGGGATATTTTTGTGGCAGATGGCAATACGTCCTACTGCCGCGCAGGTTCCCATATCACAGTTGGGGAAGTTTACAGAGTTTTTGATATTTCCGTTCTCAAGGAAATCTCTTACTTCTTTCACTGCCATTACTGCACAGTTTTCTTCGGATTCCTCTGTGGATGCTCCAAGATGTGGAGTTACCAGGATTCCCTTATGTCCTGCTACTGTATGGTTTGCAAAGTCTGTCACATATTTCTTCACTTTTCCGCTGTCTAATGCTTCGATCAGAGCATCCTCATCAACCAGAAGATCCCGGGCAAAGTTCAGAAGTACTACGCCGTCTTTCATCTTGTCTAATGCTTCTTTGTTGATCATCTCTTTTGTGCTGTCAAGAAGAGGCACATGGATGGTGATGTAATCACACTGGGAATAAATCTCATCCAGGCTCTTGATATGCTTGATGGTACGGGAAAGATTCCATGCAGCATCAATGGAGATGTATGGATCATATCCGTATACTTCCATTCCAAGTGCAGAAGCAGCGTTTGCCACCATTGCTCCGATGGCACCAAGACCGATGATACCTAACTTTTTGCCCATGATCTCACATCCTGCAAACTGTTTTTTCTGTTTCTCAGCAAGTTTATCGATGTCTTCCTGGTCTTTCTCTTTGGCAACCCATTCGATACCACCTACGATATCACGGGAAGCAAGGAGCATACCTGCAAGTACAAGCTCCTTAACACCGTTTGCATTGGCGCCCGGTGTGTTAAATACTACAACGCCTTTCTCTGCACAGTCCTTTATAGGAATATTGTTGACACCTGCACCTGCACGTGCGATTACCTTTACGCTCTCAGGAAGCTCCATGTCATGCATTTTTGCACTTCTTACAAGGACTGCATCGCACTCCTGCAGATCTTCGCTTTTCTTATATTCTTCATCAAATAATCCCAGACCTTTTTCTGCAATGGGATTCAGGCAATGATACTGAAACATTATGCATTCTCCTCCTCAAACTTCTTCATGAAAGCAACCAGTGCTTCCACACCTTCTTTTGGCATAGCGTTGTAGATACTTGCACGCATACCGCCCACTGTACGGTGTCCCTTTAAGTTTACAAGTCCTGCCTCTTTTGCTTCTTTTACAAATTTGGCATCCATGTCCTTGTCACCTGTTACAAATGGTACATTCATAAGAGAACGGTCTTCCGGTACAACAGTTCCTTTGAACAACTTGCTCTGATCAAGAAAATCATAGAGGATTTTCGCTTTTTCAATGTTACGTCTCTGCATTTCTTCCAGTCCGCCCATTTTCTTCAGCCATTTGAAGACCTTACCGCATACATAGATGCAGTAGCAGTTTGGAGTATTGTAAAGAGAACCTGCATCTGCCTGTGTTTTGAATTTCAGCATAGTAGGTGTTCCTTCCAGAACATCATCTGTGATCAGATCTTCGCGGATGATGGAGATTACCATACCTGCTGGTCCGATATTCTTCTGTACACCGCCATAGATGATGCCATATTTGGATACATCAACAGGCTCAGATAAGAAGCAGGAGGAAACATCTGCTACCAGAGTTTTTCCTTTTGTGTTAGGAAGCTTCTTGAATTTTGTTCCGTAGATTGTGTTGTTTTCACAAATGTATACATAGTCTGCATCCGGGCTGATCGGAAGGTCGCTGCAGTCAGGAATATAGGAGAAAGTCTTATCCTCGGAAGAAGCGATCTTGTTTGCTTTTCCATATTTCTGTGCTTCCTGGTATGCTTTCTTTGCCCACTGTCCTGTTACAATGTAATCAGCAACCTTGTTCTTCATAAGGTTCATAGGGATTGCTGCAAACTGCTGGGAAGCTCCGCCCTGAAGGAATAATACCTTATAGTTATCCGGAATCTTCATCAGATCACGAAGATCCTGCTCTGCCTCGTCAATGATCTTCTGGAAATCAGCACTTCTGTGGCTCATTTCCATTACAGACATACCGGATCCCTGATAGTCCATCATCTCATCTGCTACTTCTTTCAGTACCTCTTCCGGCAGTACAGCCGGTCCTGCAGAAAAATTATACACTCTGCTCATTGTTTTTCATATCCTCCTCATCAAAAATATCATCAATGCTTGCGCCTGCCGGTACCATCGGGAATACACTGAGATCCTGATCGATCATACAGTCAAGTACGATAGGTCCCGGATATGCCAGAGCCTCTTTTAATGCAGGCTCTACCTCTTCCATCTTTGTGATACGGATTGCTTTTGCTCCCATGGCTTCTGCCAGCTTCACAAAATCTACTGCATCATTTAAAATTGTATGGGAATATCTGTGGTCGTAGAACAGTGTCTGCCACTGACGTACCATTCCCAGTACATGATTGTTCAATACAATTTCAATTAAAGGTCTGCCACAGCGGACTGCTGTTGCAATCTCATTCATATTCATACGGAAGCAGCCGTCACCTGCAATGTTTACCACAGTTTTGTCCGGTCTTCCCATCTTGGCACCGATGGCTGCACCAAGTCCATATCCCATAGTTCCCAGGCCACCGGAAGAAAGGAAAGTTCTTGGCTCTTTGTATTTGAAATACTGAGCTGCCCACATCTGGTTCTGTCCTACCTCAGTTGTAATGATCGCATCTCCTTTTGTCAGCTCATAAAGTTTCTCGATAATATATGGACCTGTAAGCTGTGAATGATCATATCTCAATGGATATTTCTCTTTCAGTTCAGCAATATGTGCAGTCCATTCCGGATGTCTCATTTCCGGAACCTCTGCCAAAATACGTTTGAGAACTTCTTTCTCATCTCCTACGATGCTTGCATCTACAACGATGTTCTTGTTAATCTCTGCAGCGTCTACATCAATCTGGAGAATCTTCGCATTCTTTGCGAAAGTCTTTGTGTTTCCTGTGACACGGTCACTGAATCTGGCACCCAGTACAATTAGGAGATCACATTCAGAAACTCCCAGATTGGAAGCCTTTGTTCCGTGCATTCCCAGCATTCCTGTATATAAAGGATCTTCACCGGAAAATCCACCTTTCCCCATAAGGCTGTCACATACCGGAGCATCAATCTTGTGAGCAAGCTCTGTCACTTCTTTAGATGCTTCTGAAATAATGGTGCCACCGCCTGTAAAGATAAACGGTTTCTTCGCATCTTTGATCATCTGGACTGCTGTTGCAATGTCCTCATCTTTAATTGTGTCAACCTTTGGTGTGACAGCTGTCGGCTGACATGGTTCATATTCGTATTTCGCACCGGTTACATCCTTTGTTACATCTACAAGTACAGGACCCGGGCGGCCGCTCTTCGCAATATAAAATGCTCTGCGGATGGTATCTGCCAGAGTCGTAATGTCTTTTACGATAAAGCTGTGCTTTGTGATCGGCATTACGATTCCGGTAATATCAACCTCCTGGAAAGAATCCTTTCCAAGAAGCGGTGTTCCTACATTACATGTGATGGCTACCATTGGTACGGAATCCATGTATGCAGTTGCAATTCCTGTTACCAGGTTTGTGGCTCCAGGACCGGAAGTTGCAAGGCATACGCCAACTTTTCCGGTAGCTCTTGCATATCCGTCCGCTGCATGGGATGCTCCCTGCTCATGGGAGGTCAGCACATGTGTGATCTGGTCTTTATATTCATAGAGGGCGTCATATACATTCAGGATGGCACCGCCCGGATATCCGAAAACGGTGTCAACGCCCTGTTCTTTTAAACATTCAACGATGATTTCAGCACCTGTAAGCTGCATCTTTACGTATCCGTTACTGAAAACTTATAAAAAGTTATAAACTTCTATGTTTCATTCCTACTTCAACGAGTATGCTTTTGATGATATAAATATCTATCTACTCACAAGTTCTTGTACTCTCCATAGGCGTAAATTCCGGACTAACGTATCCGTACATATTTGCATTAACGTTTCAGTGTCAGCTTGCAAATTGTTCTCCATAAGTCTTGAGATTTATAGATGCCTGGAAATCTCTGTCAATCATATTCCCACACTCACATCTATAAACTCTGTCAGATAACTTCAAATCTTTTTTGATATTCCCACAACAGCTGCAAAGTTTTGATGATGGATAAAACCGATCAGCCACAATAAGCTGAATCCCTTTATCGCTGCACTTATATTCAAGCTGTTTTCTAAACCAAAAAAATCCCTGTTCCTGGACTGCTTTGGATAAATGTCTGTTTTTCATCATTCCGCTGACATTCAGATCTTCAATACATATAAATCTTGGTTTTCGATTTATGATCTCAGATATGGTCTGATTCAAATAGTTTTTACGGATATTTGTTAATCTGTGATCTCGTTTTAATAAAAGTTTTTCCTTTTTGATTACATTATTTGTTTTACAGTAACTTTCTCCTTTTTTATTTTTCTCGTAAGAACGAGAGATACTACGCTGTAATCTGCGTTTCTGTTTTTCTAATTTCTTTATTTTCTGACTCTTATTGATGTTCTTATACTTAGTTCCATCAGAGCAGACAGCCAGATCTTTGATTCCCAGGTCTATGCCGACTCCGTCATCATTAAGTGTTTCCCTGCAGTCAGGAAATTCTACACATACACTGATCCACCAGTTCAATCCGTCAAAGGATATTCGCGGATTCATATATTTAGCATTTGTCGGAATTCGTCCATGTTCTGCAAGTCTTACCCAATTCATTTTTTGTTTGTTGGCTTTCCTGCTGGAGGAAAAGCCTTCAAATTTAACATGGGTATTACTGAATCGTATCTTAACGTTGTCCTGATAGAACTTCGGCATTGACCTCTTTTTTGACTTGAATCTCGGGAATTTCTGCAAACCCCTGAAAAAGTTCTTATAAGCAGTACAGGCATCTTTGATCGCCTGTTTTGTTACATTATTTGAAATATTCAATAACCATGTATATTCATCAGAATGTCTAAGCTTTGTAAATTCTTTTCTGAGTTCTGCATCTGAAATGAATTTTCCGCCTTTTTCATAGTTTTCTATTTCCCTTGCCAAAGCCCAGTTATAGGCAAATCTTGAAGCACCGGCGTACTGAAACAACTTAGTTTTCTGCACGTTATTTGGTATCAACATTACTTTTATGGCTTTTACCATCTGCTTCCTCCTGTATCAATTCCCGGATAAGTTTCTTAGCTTTGTTTGCTCGTTTTCCTTGTAATTTGCAACTGAATACAGTGATTATCTGAACCAGATCTTCAACAAGTTCCTGCTGTTCGGAGTTTTCAGTATTATTAATAATCTCAATCTCACAATTATAAAGTGAAGCGATATATTCTATCAGCTCAAAACCAAATCGCAGTAACCGATCTTTATACAAAACAACAACCTTTTCAACCTGATTTTGAGATATTCGCCTGATCAATTCCTGGAGCCCTTTTTTCTTATAATTAATTCCGGAACCGATATCACTTATTATCTCAAACGGCTGTCCTTTTGCCAGAAGATATGTTTTAACATTATCAATCTGTCGTTCCAGATCATCTTTTTGTTTATGACTGGAAACACGACAATATCCAATTGTAATGCGGTTTTTAGGCTTTACATTTATTACCTGGTTGAGTTGCTCATCAGAATAATATCTATAGCCACTTACTGTAGTATGATGCGGATGAAGTTTTCCATTGGCATCCCAATTTCGTAATGTCTGGGCAGATACGCCTATAATTTTTGAAAATTCATGTATAGAATAATATTTACTCAAAGTATCAACTCCTTTCAATAATATTCTACTCTAATATCTTATAAAACTCAACATATACTTATATAATTTTATAATTTATATTTAACTGTTAATTCCCTCCTAACTTTTCAGGCAGGAATCACAGGTTATGCCGCAATTCCCGCCGGGTACTTGTTCATCTTTATTTTGCTTTTGGTACCTCAAGGATCGCTCCTCTGTTTCCGGAGGTTACCATGGCAGCATATCTTGCAAGATATCCTGTTGTTACCTTTGGCTCACGAGGCTGCCATTTAGCTTTTCTTGCCTGCATTTCTTCATCAGAAACCTTGATCTCCAGTTTCAGTTCCGGAATGTTAATACTGATGATATCCCCTTCTTCAACAAGTGCGATCGGTCCGCCGACTGCTGCTTCCGGTGATACGTGTCCGATGGATGCTCCTCTGGATGCACCGCTGAAACGTCCGTCTGTGATCAGTGCTACAGAAGATCCCAGTCCCATACCTGCGATCGCAGATGTAGGGTTCAGCATCTCTCTCATACCAGGGCCGCCTTTCGGTCCTTCGTAACGGATAACTACTACGTCACCCTCTACGATCTTACCGCCTTTGATAGCTGCGATTGCGTCTTCCTCGCAGTCAAAGACTCTTGCAGGTCCTTCATGGACCATCATCTCTTCTACAACTGCAGAACGTTTTACAACACCACCGTCCGGTGCAAGGTTACCCTTAAGAACTGCAAGTCCGCCTGTCTGGCTGTATGGATTGTCGATCGGTCTGATAACTTCAGGATTTAAGTTTACACAGTCTTTGATGTTCTCGCCTACTGTCTTGCCTGTAACTGTCATGCACTCAGTATGAAGAAGTCCCTTCTTATTCAGTTCGTTCATAACTGCATATACACCGCCTGCTTCGTTCAGGTCTTCCATGTATGTCGGGCCTGCAGGTGCAAGGTGGCAGAGGTTTGGAGTCTTTGCACTGATTTCATTTGCAAAGCTGATATCAAAGTCCATTCCGATCTCATGAGCGATAGCCGGAAGGTGAAGCATACTGTTTGTGGAGCATCCAAGTGCCATGTCTACTGTCAGGGCATTGAGGATTGCTTCCTTTGTCATGATATCTCTTGGACGGATGTTCTTTCTGTACATTTCCATAACCTGCATACCTGCATGTTTTGCAAGACGGATACGTTCGGAATATACAGCAGGGATAGTTCCGTTTCCTTTCAGGCCCATACCAAGAACCTCTGTCAGACAGTTCATGGAGTTTGCTGTGTACATACCGGAACAGGATCCGCATGTAGGACATGTTTTCATTTCACATTCTGTCAGGCCGTCCTCATCAAGCTTGCCTGCTGCGTAAGCACCAACTGCCTCGAACATACTGGAAAGACTTGTCTTGTGTCCGTTCAGATGTCCGGCAAGCATTGGGCCGCCGCTTACAAATACAGTAGGAACATTCAGTCTGGCTGCTGCCATCAGAAGTCCGGGTACGTTCTTGTCACAGTTTGGAATCATTACCAGTGCATCAAACTGATGCGCCATTGCCATGGCTTCTGTGGAATCTGCGATCAGATCTCTGGTGACCAGAGAATATTTCATTCCAACGTGTCCCATTGCAATACCGTCACATACTGCGATTGCCGGGAACATAACAGGTGTACCGCCTGCCATTGCCACACCAAGCTTAACTGCCTGTGTGATCTTGTCAAGGTTCATATGGCCCGGTACGATTTCATTGTAAGAACTTACGATACCTACCAGGGGTCTGTCCATTTCTTCTTTTGTCATTCCAAGAGCATTAAACAGGGAACGGTGAGGTGCCTGCTGTGTGCCTGTTTTTACTGCATCACTTCTCATTGTTTTATTTCCTCTTTTCTTACTGTTTTATTTATTTTTTAATGATTCAACCGGAATTCCTGACCCCGTAATCTGCCTGCGCCGGCTGAATCCTCTTAATATCAATTCTTACAGAGCTGCTGCGATCAGATCGCCCATCTCTTTTGTTCCTACAAGTTTGCATCCCTCTGACATAATATCACCTGTGCGGTATCCCTCTGTCAGGACTTTCTGCACTGCTGCTTCCACTGCATCTGCTTCTTTATCCATATCAAGGGAGAAACGAAGCATCATTGCTGCGGAAAGGATGGTTGCGATGGGGTTTGCCTTATCCTGTCCTGCAATATCAGGTGCTGAACCATGGCTTGGCTCATAGAGACCGAATTTTGTTTCATTTAAGCTTGCAGATGAAAGCATTCCGATGGAACCTGTTACCATACTTGCCTCATCTGAAAGGATATCTCCGAACATATTCTCTGTAAGGATAACATCGAACTGTTTCGGATCACGTACAAGCTGCATTGCGCAGTTGTCAACCAGCATATGCTCTAAGGTAACATCCGGATAATCTCTGGCAACTTCCTCTACCACTTTTCTCCAGAGTCTGGAAGAATCCAGAACATTTGCCTTATCTACGCTTGTCACTTTATTTCTTCTCTTACGTGCGATCTCAAATGCTTTGATGGCAATACGGCGGATTTCGTTTTCATTATAGGAAAGTGTATCAATTGCTTTCTTCACACCATTCTCTTCAATAGTCTGACGTTCTCCGAAATACAGACCGCCTGTAAGCTCACGTACAATGATCATGTCAAATCCGTCTCCGATGATCTCATCGCGGAGAGGGCAGGCTTTTCTCAGCTCATTGTAAAGGTAAGCCGGTCTTAAGTTTGCAAAAAGATTTAATGCCTTACGGATTGCAAGAAGTCCTGCTTCCGGGCGTTTGGACGGCTCAAGCTTATACCATGGAGAAGTTTTTGCATCTCCGCCAATAGAGCCCATCAGTACGGCATCTGATGATTTGGCAGTAGCAATTGCCTCATCAGTAAGGGGTACGCCGTGTACATCGATGGATGCGCCGCCTAACAGAACTTCTGAATAGGAAAAGCTGTGTCCATATTTCTCGCATACCTTGTCCAGTACTTTCTTTGCTTCTCTTACGATTTCCGGTCCGATTCCGTCGCCGGGGATCAATGCAATCTTATAATCCATAATAATTTCCTCCAAAATACTCTAATTGCGTAATTGTTATTATAATAACGCACTTTCCGACAGATTTCAACCTATTAAAGTGAAAAAATGCAAAAGTGCCAATCAAAAAAACAGAACCACAGTCATCACTGACTATGTGTTCTGCTTTTTATCATTTCACTTTCATTATTCTGCGGCGCTTCCGGCTTTCTCAACTTCAGCGATTGCCTGTTTTCTCATAGGAATACGGCAGTTTTTGTTATTACCGAATTCTACGATCACGTCTTCTTCTGTCATATCAATGACAACTCCATAAAAGCCGCCGGTAGTAACAATGCTGTCGCCAACCTCCATGTCATTTAACATTGCCTGAAGTCTCTTCTGCTCTTTTTTCTGAGGGCGAAGCATTAAGAAGTACATAATTCCGAACAGTACTACCATCCAGACAATAGCGCCAACCATACCCATTCCGCTTGATGCGTCCATTTTGATTCCTCCTGTAACTTTTCCTGTTATTCTGCATATTTGCAGTCCATCATGTATTCACAGACCGTCCTGACGGCTGCTCATACTGAAGAGCTGCTTTGCGATCCACTTATAATCTCCGTTACCTTCTGTATGAAATCTTGTTTTCATGCAGAACAATCTGATTAAAGCGTCACTACACATCATACACAAAAAAACGCTTTACTTCAAGAGTTTTTGGCATATTTAATAATTATTTTATATACAGATTATCTTTTCGAGTTAATTTTGCCCTCTTCAAAGCCTTCCAGCCGCATTTTCTTATATTCTGCGAAGTTTCCTGCATCAAGAGCATCTCGGATCTCTTCCATCATATGATTATAGAAATACAGATTGTGAAGTACACAGAGACGCATTCCCAGCATTTCCTTTGCTTTCAGAAGATGACGGATATAGGCTCTGCTGTAATGCTGGCATGCAGGACACTGACAGCCTTCTTCGATAGGACGTGTGTCCAGTTCATATTTTGCATTGAACAGATTCATCTTTCCATGATTGGTATATACATGTCCATGGCGGCCGTTACGGCTTGGATATACGCAGTCAAAGAAATCAATTCCTCTCTCAACACCTTCCAGAATATTTGCCGGTGTTCCCACACCCATCAGGTAAGTAGGTTTATTCTGAGGAAGATAGGGGACTACCGCATCCAGGATCCTGTACATCTCTTCATGGGTTTCTCCAACTGCCAGACCGCCGACAGCATAGCCATCCAGATCCATTTCAGAGATCGCTTTGGCATGCTCAATACGGATATCTTCATAAACAGCACCCTGGTTGATTCCAAACAGAAGCTGTTCTTTGTTAATGGTATCCGGCAGACTGTTCAGTCTCGCCATTTCCGCTTTACAGCGGGCAAGCCATCTTGTGGTCCTGTCTACAGATTTCTGCACATAATCCCTGTCAGCCACACTGCTGGGACATTCATCAAATGCCATGGCAATGGTGGAGGCAAGATTGGACTGGATCTGCATACTCTCTTCCGGTCCCATAAAGATCTTATGCCCGTCAATATGGGAATTAAAATAAACCCCCTCTTCTTTGATCTTTCTCAGCTTTGCAAGGGAAAACACCTGGAATCCGCCTGAGTCTGTAAGGATTGGTTTGTCCCATACCATAAATTTATGAAGGCCGCCTAACTGCTTTACTATTTTATCACCCGGGCGCACATGAAGATGATAAGTATTTGATAATTCTACCTGTGTTCCGATCTGCTGTAAATCCATGGTGGATACGGCACCCTTGATTGCGCCAATCGTTCCCACATTCATAAAAACAGGAGTCTGGATCGTGCCATGCACTGTATGAAATTCTGCACGCTTGGCACGGCCTTCTGTTTTAAGAAGTTTATATTCTGCCATTTTTTCTCTCCTCTTGATAAAAATCGCTTTTTCTATTATATCCCGAAATAGCTGAATTTTCAACTGCAAATAAGGTAATCATTGGTAAAGTTTCATATTGTCTTTTTCAGGCCATTAGCGTATAATATTACGGAATATCCCATATCTGGAAACAGATATTTAATAGGAAAGAACAGGATAGATTTTTACTGTTTACTTCGTGTCCGGCAGCACGCTTTGCATGATATCAGCAGCAAACAGTAAGGAAAAATTCAACTTTGTTTATATACAATACGAGGAGGCTTGAATTTACTTTATGAATTACAAAACACTTGGAATTGACATTGGTTCCACTACTGTAAAGATTGCGATCTTAGATGAGAATGAAAATCTCATTTTCGCGGATTACAAGCGTCATTTTGCGAACATTCAGGAAACCCTTGCAGACCTTCTTCAGGAGGCCTTTGACCAGTATGGCGAGATGACTCTCCATCCTGTGATCACAGGTTCCGGCGGTCTGACCCTTGCCAACCATCTGGGCGTTCCTTTTACCCAGGAGGTTATTGCAGTTTCTACTTCTCTGCAGAAGCTGGCACCAAAGACAGATGTTGCCATCGAGCTTGGCGGTGAGGATGCCAAGATCATTTATTTCGAAAACGGAAACGTAGAACAGCGTATGAACGGTATCTGTGCAGGCGGTACCGGTTCTTTCATCGACCAGATGGCTTCTCTTCTCCAGACAGATGCCACAGGTCTGAATGAATATGCCAAAGATTACAAAGCGCTCTACCCGATTGCTGCACGCTGCGGTGTTTTCGCCAAAACGGATATCCAGCCGCTGATCAATGACGGTGCAACCAAACCGGATCTGTCAGCTTCTATTTTCCAGGCAGTTGTAAACCAGACCATCTCCGGTCTTGCCTGTGGAAAACCCATCCGTGGACATGTTGCATTCCTGGGTGGTCCGCTTCACTTCCTGTCCGAACTGAGAGAATCCTTTATCCGTACTTTGAAGCTGGATGAGGAACACACCATCATTCCGGAGAACTCCCATCTTTTTGCAGCCATCGGTTCTGCATTAAATGCAAAAGAAGACAACTCCATTTCCCTGACAGAAATGAAAGACAGACTCCGCAATTCCATTAAGCTGGATTTTGAAGTAGAACGTATGGAACCACTTTTCGCTTCTCAGGAAGAATACGATGCATTTGCAAAACGTCAGAGTTCCTACAAAGTAAAAACAGGAGATCTGGCTACATATAAAGGAAACTGCTATCTGGGTATTGATGCAGGTTCCACCACAACCAAAACTGCACTGGTAGGCGAAGATGGAACACTTCTCTATTCCTTTTACAGCAGTAACAACGGAAACCCGTTAAAAACTACCATCCGTTCTATTAAAGAAATCTATGAACTGCTTCCCAAAGACGCAAAGATCGCTTATTCCTGTTCTACAGGTTACGGCGAGGCTCTGATCAAAGCGGCCCTGCTCCTGGATGAGGGCGAGGTTGAGACCGTATCCCATTACTATGCAGCTGCATTCTTTGACCCAGAGGTAGACTGTATCCTGGATATCGGCGGACAGGATATGAAATGTATCAAGATCCGCAACAAGACCGTTGACAGCGTACAGTTAAATGAAGCATGCTCCTCCGGATGCGGTTCCTTTATTGAAACCTTTGCCAAATCCCTGAATTATACAGTACAGGATTTCGCAAAAGCTGCTGTTTTCGCACAACATCCTATTGATCTTGGTACCAGATGTACTGTTTTCATGAATTCCAAGGTAAAGCAGGCACAGAAAGAGGGAGCTGAGGTTTCCGATATTTCCGCAGGTCTTGCTTACTCTGTTATCAAAAATGCACTCTATAAGGTTATTAAGGTTTCTGATGCTTCCGAACTTGGCAGACACATCGTTGTACAGGGTGGTACCTTCTACAATGATGCGGTTCTTCGAAGCTTCGAAAAGATTGCAGGCTGCGAAGCCATCCGTCCGGATATTGCCGGAATCATGGGTGCCTTCGGTGCCGCACTGATTGCCCGTGAACGCCATCAGGAAGGCGCAGAAACGACTATGCTCTCCATTGATAAGATCAACGAGCTGAAATATACAACTTCTATGGCAAACTGTCGTGGATGTACCAATAACTGCCGTCTGACTATCAACAAATTCTCCGGAGGCCGTCAGTATGTAAGCGGTAACCGCTGCGAGCGTGGTATCGGTAAGGAAAAGAACAAAGATCATATTCCGAATCTTTATGAATACAAATATAAACGTATTTTCTCCTACACACCGCTTACTGCTGATAAGGCATCCAGAGGTAAAGTAGGTATCCCGCGTGTTCTGAATATGTTTGAGAATTATCCTTTCTGGTATACTTTCTTTACAGAACTGAAGTATGAGGTTGTGCTCTCTCCTACTTCCACCAGAAAGATTTATGAGCTGGGTATTGAATCCATTCCAAGTGAATCCGAATGCTACCCTGCCAAGCTCGCACATGGCCATGTAACCTGGCTGATCCGCAATGGCGTGAAATTTATTTTCTACCCATGTATCCCATATGAACGTAACGAGTTCCCGGATGCAGTCAATCACTATAACTGCCCGATTGTTACTTCTTATGCCGAAAATATCAAAAATAACGTAGACGAATTAAATGATCCGTCCATTACCTTCCGCAATCCCTTCCTTGCATTTACTTCTGAGGAAATTCTGGCAAATCGTCTGGTAGAGGAATTTAAGGATATCCCGGCAGGAGAAGTCAAAGCTGCTGTGCATAAGGGCTGGGAAGAAATGGCTGCTGCACGCCGCGATGTACAGAAAAAAGGGGAAGAAACCCTGAAATATCTGGAAGATACAGGACGCCATGGTATTGTCCTTGCAGGACGCCCATACCATATTGACCCGGAAATCCATCATGGTATCCCGGATCTGATCAACAGCTATGGTATTGCCGTACTTACTGAGGATTCCATCTCTCATCTGGCACCTGTGGAACGCCCGATCCGCGTCAACGACCAGTGGATGTACCACTCCAGACTGTATGCTGCCGCAAACTATGTAAAGACACGCGATGACCTGGATCTGATCCAGCTCAACTCTTTTGGATGTGGTCTGGATGCAGTTACTACAGACGAGGTTTATGAAATCCTTGACGGAAGTGACAAAATCTATACCTGCTTAAAGATTGACGAGGTAAATAACCTTGGTGCTGCAAGAATCCGTATCCGTTCCCTGATCGCAGCGATCCGTGCGAAGAAAGCACAGGGACAGAAACGTACTGTCAAACCTGCTTCCATTGATAAAGTATCCTTTACAAAGGAAATGAGAAAGGACTATACCATCCTCTGCCCGCAGATGTCACCGTTCCATTTCAGCCTCCTGCAGGCAGCATTCAATTCCTGCGGATACAACCTGGAGGTGCTTCCGAATGACAATAAGCATGCAGTGGATGTTGGTCTGAAGTATGTAAACAATGACGCCTGCTATCCGTCTCTGATCGTTGTGGGACAGATCATGGATGCTCTGCTTTCCGGTAAATATGACCTGAACAAAACGGCCGTTGTCATGTCACAGACAGGTGGCGGATGTCGTGCTTCCAACTATATCGCATTTATACGACGCGCATTAAAGAAAGCCGGTATGGAACAGATTCCGGTTATCTCTGTTAACTTAAGCGGTCTGGAAAGCAATCCCGGATTCAAACTTACGCTTCCATTAGTGAAGAAAGTTGCTTACGGTGCCGTATTCGGAGATATCCTGATGAAATGCGTATATCGTATGCGTCCTTATGAACTGGAAGAGGGAATCGTAAACAGAAAACATAAAATCTGGGAACAGCGTGTGATCTCTTTCTTAAGCGGAAGCAGTGTCAGCCACAGCCAGTTTAAGAAAATGTGCCGCGAAATGGTTCACGAATTTGATACCATTCCGATCAGTGATGTGAAGAAGCCTCGTGTCGGCATCGTAGGTGAGATCCTTGTCAAGTTCCTGCCTGCTGCAAATAATCATCTGGCAGAGCTTCTGGAATCTGAAGGCGCTGAGGCAGTTGTACCGGATCTGATCGATTTCATGTGCTACTGCTTCTATAATCAGAACTTTAAGGTAGAAAATCTTGGATTCAAGAAGTCCAAGGCAACCATGGCAAACTGGGGAATCAAAGCAATCGAATGGGTGAGAAAGCCTGCAAGCGAAGCTCTTGCACAGAGCCGCCATTTTGCACCGCCTGCTGATATCAGAGATCTGGCAAAAATGGCATCTCCGATCGTTTCCACCGGAAACCAGACAGGTGAGGGATGGTTCCTGACAGGTGAGATGATGGAACTGATCCATGGAGATGTTCCGAATATTGTTTGTATCCAGCCTTTCGGATGTCTGCCGAACCATATTGTGGGTAAGGGTGTTATCAAAGAAATCCGCAGAGAATATCCCACAGCAAACATTGTAGCCATCGACTATGATCCGGGTGCAAGTGAAGTCAACCAGCTGAACCGAATCAAACTGATGCTCTCCACAGCCCAGAAGAATCTGAAAAAAGCAGAAGAAAAAAATGCATAAATAATACCGTAATGGATATATTGCAATGTATTTTACCTTGCAATATATCCGCCTTAGAGCGTATTTGAAAAATCATTCCCGCAATCTACATATCCTGCTTTGCGAAAAGCATTTTTCAAACGCGCTCAAAAAAAGAGTTATATTTCAGAAATTTTAAATGTGTTTCTATTTCAGAACTACATTTAAACCATGAAATATAACTCTTTTGTTTTTTATAATTTCAGTGTTTAATTATTCTTCCAGAACGGAAGTTTCTCTGCAATCCTTATCAGATAGCTTCCACCCGGAATTCTTCTAAGCTGTGATTCTGACGGTTTGCTGATGATCAGGTAAGCAAACAGATAAACAACCGCAGCAACAGGAATGGAAACGATCAGACAAATGAAATTGGATTTTACAAAAATATTCAGTCCATAACAGATACAGCCTGCAACAATTCCCATGGGAACAGATGCAAGAACAGGATACAGATATCCTTCTTTCCATGGATTCTTATACTGCAGATATTTCTTCATGGCTCTGTCATTTAACACACATACAACCACAGAATAGATCACCATTGCGATCAGCAGTGCATAAACTCCAAGGTTTGTAGTAAACAGAAGCACTACCACTACCACAATATCCACAACCAGTGCGATTGCAGCCGTAATCACCGGAATCCTCTGCTGTCCGATTGCCTGCAGAACTCCATTGGAAATATTTGACATTCCATTGAGCAGGATCGAAAAAGAACCAAGGATCAGCAGGTTGGCTGCCAGTCCTGTGGAATTTCCGTAAAGCAAAAATACAATCGGCTGTGCAAGCACTGCCAGTCCCATGGCACATGGGGCGGAAACTACCATAGAAAGCTGTACGGTCTGGTCAATGCACTCTCTGGTCGCTTCAATGTCTCCGGTGGCATACAGGGCGGAAACTTCCGGAATCATGGAAGTAGGTGCCGTACTGGACAGCGTCAGAGGAATATTAATAATAGTCATAAAGTAAGTAGCATACTCTGCATATAAAATACCAATCTGTGCCGCATCTCCACCTCTTCTTCCCAGAATATCCGAGAAAAGATACCCATTGATATAAGCATTTACATTATAAACAAAGGCGCTGAGAATGATCGGCGAAACAACCAGGATAATCACACGAAAAATCTCTTTGTAGGACTCTTCCTGATGTCTGTGGTCTTTCTCTACCCGGTGCAGGATTTTTCTGCGGTTTAAACCATACACCAGAAGCATGAATGCCAATGCAGTCACCACTCCGGCTCCGGTTCCTACTGTGGAACCTGCTGCCCCCCATTTTGCAATGCTGTTCTCTGTTCCATCTGAGAATGCATTGATGAATCCCCAGGCTGCCAGAAGACTGACTGCCGCATTAAATACCTGCTCAATGATCTGGGAGATAGATGTTGGCATCATATTTCTGTATGCCTGAAAATATCCTCTGAATACCCCAAGAATACCGGACAAAAAAATCGTCGGAGCCAGGATCTGAAGTGCCGGAATTGCATCCTTCTGATTCTGAGGGATGATCAGCCCTGCTCCAAAGAGACAGAATAAACCGACCACTCCGCCAATCACCATGGCATAGATCATGGCACCCTTAAAGAACTTATGTGCATTTCTGTAATCCTTCAGAGCAATACGCTCGGAGATCAGCTTGGATACCGCCTGTGGAATACTAAAGGATGCGATCATCAGAAGGATCATATAGGCATTCTGTGCAAGACTTGTATAGCCCATTCCAAGGCTTCCGATAATATTGGAAAGGGGACTCTTGTACAGAAGACCGATCACCTTGGAGATCATAGCTGCAATCATCAGAAAGGATGCATTTTTTACTAAATTGTTTTTCTGATTCATGTTATCACTGTGTGTCTTTTACCTGACTACACATTACCTCTTTTCTTATATATTTTCTATCTGCCAGTCGATTGGTTCCAGACCATTGGCAACAAGAAATTCGTTTGTTTTACTGAAATGTTTACATCCGAAAAATCCCCTGTAAGCAGACAGAGGACTTGGATGAGGTGCCTCCAGAATCAGATGCTTCGGATTATTCAGCATGGATTTTTTCATCTGCGCCGGACGTCCCCATAGCAAAAATACAATAGGACGGTCTTGCTCATTCAGAACCTGGATCGCAGCATCCGTAAACTGCTCCCAGCCGATCCCCCTGTGTGAATTTGCCTGATGGGCGCGTACAGTCAAAACGGTGTTCAGAAGAAGCACCCCCTGCTTCGCCCACTTCTCCAGATAGCCGTTATTGGGGATATAGCATCCACAGTCATCATGAAGCTCCTGATAAATATTCACCAGCGACGGCGGAGTCTCCACTCCTCTCTTTACGGAAAAACAAAGCCCATGAGCCTGCCCGTCATTATGATAGGGATCCTGACCCAGGATCACTACCTTCACTTCATTCAACGGTGTAAAATGAAATGCATTAAACAGATCATCCGCAGGAGGAAAAATCTTCCTAGTCTGATATTCTGTCATCACCGTTTTATATAATTTCGCATAATACGGCTGGTGAAACTCCCCCTTCAGGGCTTCCAGCCAGTCACCTGAAATTGCTGACATACCTTATCCTTCACCTCTTATATTTTTCGTGGTCATCGTCTGACAGAAATTCCCCTGTCAGACAGATAATCCTTCACCTGAGAAATCTCCAGTTCTTTATAATGGAACAAAGACGCAGCCAGTGCAGCACCTGCTCCCCCTTCGGTCAGTGCATCATAAAAATGCTCCAGTGTACCTGCACCGCCTGATGCGATCACCGGAATGGATACTGCATCTGCGATTGCTCTGGTAAGTTTCAGATCATATCCCGCTTTCGTTCCATCGCAGTCCATGCTGGTAAGAAGAATCTCACCTGCGCCAAGGGCTTCCACTTTCTTCGCCCATTCTACAGCATCGATTCCTGTATCCAGTCTTCCACCATGTTTGTAGATATTCCAGCCGCCATCTTCTCTTCTCTTGGCATCAATGGCAACTACAACACACTGGCTTCCGAATTTATCTGCCGCCTCACTGATAAGCTCCGGTCTGTCGATAGCCGCAGAATTTACAGAAATTTTATCCGCGCCTTCTCTTAACAGCTTCTTGAAATCATCTACTGTACGAATTCCGCCGCCTACTGTAAAAGGAATAAATACATTGGCAGCTACACGTCTTACCATATCTACGACGGTGTCTCTCTGTTCGCAGGATGCTGTAATATCCAGAAATACCAGTTCATCTGCTCCCGCCGCATCATAAGCCTTCGCAATCTCCACTGGATCACCGGCATCACGAAGCTGGACAAAATTAACGCCCTTTACCACACGTCCATTATTTACATCCAGGCAGGGAATAATTCTCTTTGTAAACATTTATCTTCCCTCCTTTTCGTCAGTTTCTGTTGTTTTTCCGATAGCAGCAAAATTCTCAAGTATTTTCAGTCCCCATTTGCTGCTCTTTTCCGGATGAAACTGACACGCAAATACATTGTCTTTCTCTACAGATGCATGAATGCAGGTGCTATATTCTGTCGTTGCTTTTACGATTTCAGGATCCTCTGCCTGCAAATAATAGGAATGAACAAAATATACATAGGTCTGTTCCGGAATTCCTTCAAACAATCTGCCATTATTCTGAAGATGCAGAGAGTTCCAGCCCATATGCGGAATCTTAAGTCCTGCTGCCGGTGGAATCTTAACGATTTTACCTTTCAGGATTCCAAGTCCCTCTACCCCAGGAGTTTCTTCACTACTTTCAAAAAGGAGCTGAAGTCCAAGGCAGATTCCAAGAAATGGTATCTTTTTCTCTACAATCTCATGAATCACCGTTACAAGTCCATATGTATGGAGATTCTCCATAGCCTGCCCAAAACTTCCCACTCCCGGCAGAATCACTTTATCTGCACTTAATAAAGTCTGCGGATCACGGGTTACAATTGTTTCTTCTCCAAGATAATGAAGTGCTTTTTCCACGCTTTTGATATTTCCGGCGTCGTAATCGATTATCGCTATCATGTTGTCCTCCTATATCATTATCTTTTTCCTCATTATATAGTAATCCAAGTATACCTCAGAGTACCTGTCAAACTGAATCAACTATCTGTTTTACCTTTGATTCAGATCCAACGGATAAGAATATCCGCCCGCTATATTTGCATAGCTATAATACAGTATAACCCAAAAACAGACAGTTGCAAAGTATAATTTCTTTGCAACTGTCTGTTTTTGTTTCTTTTTATTTTCTTTTATTTCAGTCATCTGCTACTATTCTTAGTTATCGCATACTTCTGACTGAAAGACAGGTCTTTTACTTTACAGGAAAGATCATCTGACAATATTCTCTTAATTTCTTACTGTCTGCAATCCAGCGTAAACCAGAACTCAACACCGTTATCATAGTTACATACGCCATACTTCTGGTTCATGCCCTCAACAATCGCCTTAACAATCGAAAGTCCAATGCCGCTTCCGCCATACTCTCTTGTACGTGCTTTATCTACTTTATAGAATTTATTCCAGAGATTTGGAATATCCTCTTCCGGAATCGGAGTTCCTGTGTTAAATACTGTCACTTTTACGCAGTCACCCTCACGGAATACTTTGATTTCCACCTTACGTTCTCCATCCAGATGATTTAACGCATTGCTTGTATAGTTTGTTACAACTTCTTCCGTTTTAAATTCATCTGCCCAGACGTATACAGGCTCTGTCTCTTCAAAAATCACTGTTGCCTCTTTTTGCTCAATCATAATGTGCATAGAGCCAATCACTCCTTTTATCAGAGATACAATATCGAAACGCTCCATCAACGGAGCATCTTTACCGGATTCCAGCTGATTTAAGGTCAACAGATTCTTTACCAGTTTATTCATTTTGGATGCTTCATCCATGATAACTTCACAGTAAAACTCTCTGCTCTCCGGATCATCGGAAATATTTTCATTCAGACCTTCTGCGTAGCCCTGAATCAACGCGATCGGAGTTTTCAGCTCGTGTGATACGTTATCCAGAAATTCTTTACGCATTTCATCAATCTTGATCTTATCTTCAATATCCTTCTGCAATTTGTTATTTGCCGATTTCAGTTCAGAAATCGTACTTTCCAGTTTTCTGGACATCTTGTTGAAATTATCACCAAGCACATCAATCTCATTTCCCGCCCAACTCTGATATCTTGCCTCAAAATCAAGGTCCGACATCTTTTCTGACAGCTTTGTCAGTTCACTGATTGGTCGGGTAATACGACTTGTTACTACCAGAATGATCAATCCGCTGATCACAACTATGATTGCTCCTACAACAAAATAAAAACTATTAGAAATAGCAGCGCTTTCTTTTATACTTTCCAGTGGAGAACGGATCAGAAAATAATAGCCATTATCAAACTGCCCCCAACATTCTACATATTCCATACCTGCAAATCGGTCATGTACCTGCCACATAGTACAGGTATCTGTCTGTTTGAGAATGCGGCTGCGCTCCATATCCTTATCAAGATCATTCACATATCCGAATAATTTACTTCGGAGCATCTTGGCCATATTATTCTCACCCCAGTAATAGTATCCACTGTTCTCCTCATTTACAATGATCCACGTAAGGTTATTTCTGGAACTGTTCCATTCAATCTCATCCGGAATCTCAGCTTTTGCTTCTTTTGTGTCTTCTCCCGAATCTGTGTCATATTCCAGTATATCATCCAGATTCATCTGGGATAAAAGTACTTTTGCTTCTTCTAGTGCTTCCACTTTCTTGGACACGTAATACTTTTCAAGAAACAGACCGTTAATCAAAGTAATGCTGAAAATAGATAATAACAGCAATCCTATAAACAACACTGAAATCTGATGCTTCAGAGAATGAAATTTTTTAGCTTTGACTCGTTTCTTACGTTTCTTATTTTTTTGTGATTTTTCAGCAGGCGCTGACTCATTCTTTAAATTTTTTTGAATTTCTTTTTCGTCAGTTTTTTCACCTGGAAGCCCTTTCTCACCTGTATTCCCATTTACTGTCATTCGTCTACCTCAAACTTATAACCCATGCCCCATACAGTTTTGATATATTCACCTTTGTCACCCATTTTGCTTCTGAGTTTCTTGACATGGGTGTCAATGGTACGGGCATCTCCGAAGTAGTCGTAATTCCATACAGAATTAAGAATCTTCTCTCTGGAAAGAGCTATTCCCTCATTCTCCAGAAAATAGGTCAGAAGTTCAAATTCCTTGAAGCTTAATTCCATCGGATTGCCATCTACGGTAGCCAGATGTGCGGCTTTGTCTATCACGATACCACCTGCTGAAAGCACATCTTCCGGATTACTCTGACCGGTACGTCGGAGAATTGCTTCTACTCTCGCCACAAGAATCTTCGGGCTGAATGGCTTGGAAATATATTCATCTACTCCCAGATCAAATCCGAGTAGTTCGTCTCTCTCATCACTTCTCGCTGTCAGCATAATGATCGGCACCTTTGAATTTTTACGGATTTCACGGCAGACTTCCCATCCGTCCATCTTCGGCATCATAACATCAAGAATGATCAGCGCGATATCCTTTTCTTCATAAAAGATATCCATAGCCTCCTCACCGTTACCTGCCTCAAGCACCTGAAAATTCTTCTTTGTCAGGAAGTCCTTTACCAGTTTTCTCATACGACTTTCATCATCTACCACCAGGATTTTCAACGCATCCATCTTTATCTCCTCCGTTTTCTTTTTTATCTTTCAAAGCAGCTCGTATCCTACTCTGCTGCTTCTTCTTTCATCAGCTAAATCATTGTTCATTTTATATGAAATTGAAATATGAACAATCATCTGTAATTTTCTATAACGGTACTATAGCAAAGATTTATGTAAGTTTTGTGAACATACAAAAGAAACAAAAAGAAATTTTAGCGAAAATAGACTTGACAGCGTTTAAATTCTTTCATATAATTAAACTCATCTGGAATATAATACATGCCAACATTAAGAAACACGCTTTCGTCTTACCACCAGTGCTGTTTTATAAAAGGACAGCGTAGCAAGAGTCATATTCAGGGCTTGTACTGGTTTCGACGGGGGCTTTGAAGTTGGGGAAGCCATCCGCAGACTCCTGGACTGCGTACCAACCGGGAACCTAAATATAAACGCAGACGAACAGTACGCGTTAGCAGCCTAATTGCTGCTCGTCAGCCCTGATGCACTCACACTTCAGGAATCTGGCGTCGACTATGTGAGAAACCTTGCCGGGTAAGCTTTGCCCCGGTAGATGTATTATGAAGCTACTAAGATGATAAGCCTGTCGGTGGGCGTATCATTGAGGGAATGTTAAAACAGCGACTGTGATGGGAGATGCCTTAATGAATAGGCTTTCGGACGCGGGTTCAATTCCCGCCAGGTCCACTATAGCGCGCCTAGTCAAATCCTGATTACGCGATTAGCGAGCGTATACAAGAATATTGATTGTGCCGTTGGAACGCAAGATATAGAAAGAGAGGAGCTTCGGCTTCTCTTTTTTATATTATAAAAAATTGTTCTGTAATATTCCTATAATATAAAAAATGCGCGTCTGAACTCATCGCTATTGCTGAAATAACGAGAATATGACGCGCAATTATCCATATAATTATTATTTTCTTAAAACTGCAGTATAAGAAATAAATACCAAGTCTCTATCTGATATTTATTCTCCAAACTGCTGTGCACATTCCTTCATCATTTCACGAATCGGCAGATGATATGGACATCTGGTCTCACAGGCACCGCATTCCACGCACGCAGAAGCTTTCACTGCAAGTGAACTATAACGGTTCTTTGCCCAGTCACCCAGTCCATAACGGTTTAAGTAACCTGCAAACAGGAATACATTCGGAATACTGATTCCCACGCTGCAAGGTGCGCAATAATTACATCTGCGGCAGAAATTTGTGCCAAGCTGTTCTCTGACTTCTTCAATTTCTTTCAATTCCTTCTCATTTAACGGAGAAGAATCAAGACAGGCTTTGATGTTTTCTTCCATTTCTTTCTCTTCTGCCATTCCAGGAATTACGATTGTGACATTCTTATTGGCACAGATATAGCGAAGTGCCAGTGTTCCATTCTCAATAGCGCCTCCTGCCAGTGGTTTCATATCAATAAATCCGATATTTTTCTCTTTACATTTTGCAATCAGTTCTTCACCCTGGCTCTCTACGATATTATATGGAAACATAATCGTCTCTACCCAGTCCAGTTCCAGTGCACGTGCAAATACTTCTGTTGAATGTGCAGTTAATCCAATATGTCCGATCTTGCCTGCCGCCTTTGCTTCCTGTAATGCCTCAAGAGCACCGCCTGCTGCCAGCACCTGATCCAACTGCTCCATACTTGGATTGTGTACCTGGTACAGATTAATATAATCTGTGCGAAGATTATGAAGACTCTTCTCAATATCTGCCGCCATAGATTCTTTTGTGCGCGCCATAGACTTTGTTGCAAGTACAAATTTATCTCTGATGCCTTCTAACGCATATCCAAGATACTCTTCACTTACTGTATAGCCTCTGGCTGTATCAATATAATTCACACCCTGATCTGCCAGTTTATGTAGCAGACTTTTTGTTCCTTCTGCATCAATTCTCTGAATCGGGATTCCACCAAGTCCCATTCTGGAAACTTTTAATCCTGTTTTTCCAAGTGTTACGTATTCCATCACTTCATTCCTCCTATATAAAAACTGCCACCGGTCTTCACCGATGGCAGTCTGATTACTTTCTTATAACCGCAAATCCTTAATGATAACCTGCAATTATACTCTGGAGAGATATTCTCCTGTTCTTGTATCGATTTTCAGTTTATCGCCCTGGTTAACGAACAGCGGAACCTGAACCTGTGCACCTGTTTCTACAGTAGCCGGTTTCGTAGCGCCCTGTGCTGTATTTCCCGCGAATCCTGGCTCTGTCTCAGTAACTTCAAGTTCTACGAACAGAGGTGGCTCGATAGCAAATACGTTTCCGTTATGGGAACAAATCTTAACCATTTCGTTCTCTTTAACGAATTTAAGAGAATCGCCAACCTGATCTTTTGTAAGACCAACCTGATCATATGTCTCTACATTCATGAAATAGTACAGATCACCATCATCATACAGATACTGCATATCTACACGCTCGATACGTGCTGCCGGGAATTTCTCTGTAGGACGGAAAGATTTTTCAAGAACTGCTCCTGTGATGATATTTTTGTATTTTGTTCTTACGAAAGCAGCACCCTTTCCTGGTTTTACGTGCTGGAATTCAACAATCTGACATACGTTTCCGTCAATTTCAAGTGTGATACCGTTTTTGAAATCACCTGCTGAAATCATAGTTATATTTCCTCCTTAATAGTACAAGTTCAGCGATGCTGTTTCCCGCCGGTTTTCATTCTGAAATGGCATTTACAGCAACAGCCGGTTCAAAGTGTGTGTCTTTCTCATTCTTCATCTTCGTGACACACTCTTGTTTAATTTTATAATATTCCGACGCTTTTTTCAACTATTTTTTACATATGTTTTTAATTTTTCTTCAAGCTGGGCGATCAGCTCCTCAAAAGGCTTGTCTCCTGTGACCATCTCAACATCCGCAAACTTCGCATAAACCGGATCTCTTTGTTTCAGAAGCTTCTTGATCTTGTCTTCTTTATCTTCACCTTCGATCAAAGGATTATTGCTGGAATTCTCCAGTCTCTTCTTCAATGTAGCGTAAGATCCTTTCAGATATACCACAGTCCCAAGCTTCCTGATATATTTGGCATTCTGCTCCTGCATCGGCAGTCCGGCTCCCAGTGAAATAACTTTCTGTTCCGGATCATCGATTAAAGCCTTAATTACAGTAGTCTCAAGTGCTCTGTAAAATGGTTCGCCAAATCTTTCAAAAATCTCTTTCATTGTAAGGTTCATCTTTTTACTTACTACGCGGTCAACATCTATAAACGGCAGATTAAAATCCTTTGCCAGACGTTTTCCTACTTTTGTTTTTCCTGAACCCATAAATCCTATGATAACAATATGGTTCATGAATTCCCCTCCTCTTTACGGTAAAAATATAGCACAATTCTTTCAAGGTATCTCTTAAGTACGATCTGAATCTCTTCTTTCGGATTGAGTGGTTTCACCAGAATATTACGGATTCCTGCACGTTTCGCTCCAAATATATCAGTAAACAGCTGGTCTCCCACAAAAATCGTATTACTCCTGTCAGTTCCAAGAAGTTCCATTGCCCTGATATAATTCTTCGTTGAAGGCTTGTGTGCATCTTCTATGAAATGCTCTCCTATCGCATCATTAAAAGAGGAAACTCTTTCATACTGATTATTCGACAGGAAACAACACTTAAAGCCAAGTTCCTTCAAATGTGCAAACAATGCGCATGCTCTCTCATCTGCCGGTGCGCCATGGGGTACTAAAGTATTATCTATATCAAATAAAAGCCCCCTGTATCCTTGCGCATACAGATTGTCAAAGTCAATCACATAAGTAGAATCCACATATTCATCCGGAAAAAAACATTTAAACATTTGCAGCTATTCCTTTATTTGTATTTTTACGATCAACGCTCATTAAGCGGAACGTATACCGCCGGTTCCAGAACGTTCTTGTATGCAGGACGAATGATCTTGTCAGCATTGATAAGCTCTTCCATTCGGTGAGCACTCCATCCTACGATACGCGCAACTGCAAACATCGGCGTAAACAGCTCAAGCGGCAGATCCAGCATACTGTAGACAAAGCCACTGTAGAAATCCACATTGGCACTTACCCCTTTATAAATACGACGTTCCTCTGCAATTACTTCCGGTGCCAGACGTTCTACCATAGAATACAGACCATAATCCTTCATTCTGCCCTTCTCCCTTGCCAGTGTTTCCACATAAGTTTTAAACACTTCGGCTCGCGGATCAGATACAGAATAGATGGCATGTCCCATACCATAGATCAGTCCTTTCTGATCAAATGCTTCTTTATGAAGAAGTCTCTTTAAGTATACACGGACTTCGTCTTCATCTTTCCAGTCCTTAACTTCTTTCTTCATATCATTGAACATTTTGACAACTTTAATGTTTGCGCCGCCATGTTTTGGTCCTTTTAAAGATCCAAGTGCTGCCGCAATCGCAGAATAAGTATCGGTTCCTGATGAAGAGACAACATGAGTTGTAAATGTAGAGTTATTACCTCCGCCATGCTCCATATGAAGAATAAGTGCAATATCCAGAATCTTCGCTTCCAGATGTGAATATTTCTTATCTGGTCTTAACATTCTCAGAATGTTCTCTGCCGTTGAAAGTTCTTTCTTCGGATTATGGATATAAAGGCTCTTTCCCTTTATGTAATGGTTATAAGCCTGATAACCATAGACAGACAGCAGTGGAAATATACTGATAAGATTCAGACATTGTCTGAGTACATTTGGCAATGACGTGTCATCTGGATTTGTATCATAAGAATATAATGTAAGCACGCTTCTTGAAAGAGCATTCATAATATCCTTACTTGGTGCTTTCATTACAACATCGCGGACAAAATTTGTCGGGAGTGACCGCTGATCAGCCAGAAGCTCTGTAAAATCAGCAAGCTGCTTCTTGTCAGGAAGCTTCCCAAACAACAACAGATATGTAACTTCTTCAAACCCATATCTGTCGTCTTCAATAAAGCCCTTTGTCAGTTCTTTAATATCGTATCCCCTGTAGGAAAGACTGCCTGCACATGGAACTTCTTTACCATCTACGATCTTTGTAGCTTTGACATTGGAAACCTGTGTCAGCCCCGCAAGAACGCCTTTTCCATTAATGTCACGCAGACCTCTCTTTACATCATATTTTCCATACAAAGAAAGATCCAGACTTGTATGCTCCTTGCAGATATCAGTCAGATTTTCAATTTCAGGTGTTACTTTCATTTTAAATCCCGCCATGTAATTAAATCCCCTTTCTTCACAATTCTGTCGATAATAAGTCCCCCTCTTCATCCCTGATCTGTTATGAGATACTGATCGATAATGTTACTTTTCACTGCTAATATCCCGCAAGTTACCGGGTATAACAAGTATAGAATGAATCGTAACCGAAAACTTAAAACAATAACTGTTTCCAGCTATTTAATAAAAGTATAGCATTTTTTTTCCATCTGGTCTATATTTTATATAAACTGTTTTTTCTTTCACCAGATCGTGTTTAAAAAGCCTTTCTGCAAACACGTTCTGGCTCATAAATGTTACAGAAATTATAGTGACCAATATCATATGGATGATTCTTAACATTTTCTCATATTTAACTTTTTTTATCAAGTCAAAATTTGTTCACAAAATTTTTATAAAAAAATTTCATTTATCTCTTTCCATTTGTAACACTTTAGTGTATAATAACGTCGATTTAAAAATTATAACTCAAACGATCGACGAGGAGGAAATCATTATGTCTTATACTGAAGAGGTATACGAGAGAGTCGTAGCACAGAATCCAAATGAGCCTGAATTCCATCAGGCAGTAAAGGAAGTTTTAGACTCCCTTAAAGTCGTAATCGACAAAAATGAAGAAGAATACCGCAAACTTTCCATTCTGGAGCGTCTTGTTGAGCCAGAAAGAATCATTTCTTTCCGTGTTCCGTGGGTAGATGACAAGGGTGTTGTACAGGTAAACAAGGGTTATCGTGTACAGTTCAACAGCGCAATCGGACCATACAAGGGTGGTTTAAGATTCCATCCGTCAGTAAACCAGGGAATTCTTAAATTCTTAGGTTTTGAGCAGATCTTCAAGAACTCTCTTACAGGTCTCCCAATCGGTGGCGGTAAAGGTGGTTCCAACTTCGATCCTAAAGGAAAATCTGACAGAGAAGTTATGGCATTCTGCCAGAGCTTTATGACAGAGCTTTCCAAATATATCGGCGCTGACATGGACGTTCCTGCAGGTGATATCGGTGTAGGCGGACGTGAGATCGGTTATCTGTACGGACAGTACAAGAGAAACCGTGGATTATATGAAGGTGTTCTCACAGGTAAAGGTCTTTCCTATGGTGGATCTTTAATCCGTACACAGGCCACAGGATATGGTCTTGTATATATGCTTGACGAGATGGTTAAAGCTAAAAACGATACAATTTCCGGTAAAACTCTTATCGTAACAGGTTCCGGTAACGTTGCTATCTACGCTGTAGAAAAAGCTACTGAACTTGGCGGTAAAGTTGTTGCTATGTGCGACTCCAACGGATATATCTATGATCCGGAAGGAATCAAACTTGACATCGTTAAAGATATCAAAGAAGTAAAACGTGGACGTATCAAAGAATATGCTGATCGTGTTGAAGGCGCTACTTACACAGAAGGAAAAGGTATCTGGAATATCAAATGCGATATCTATCTTCCATGCGCAACACAGAACGAGCTTGATCTTGACGCCGTTAAAACTCTTATCGCAAACGGCTGCAAATATGTTGCAGAAGGTGCTAACATGCCTACTACCCGTGAAGCAACAGATTATCTTATGGCAAACGGCGTAACATTTATGCCTGGTAAAGCTGCTAATGCCGGTGGTGTTGCTACTTCCGCGCTGGAAATGTGCCAGAACTCTGCAAGACTTTCCTGGACAGCTGAAGAAGTTGATGCAAAACTTCATCAGATCATGGTTGACATCTTCAACAAAGTTGATGATGCTTCCAAACGTTATGGAATGGAAGGCAACTATGTTGTAGGTGCTAACATCGCAGGCTTTGAGAAAGTTGTAGATGCTATGAAAGCTCAGGGTATTGTTTAATTTTTAATTCGTTAACTACCCCATAAAAAATACACATAAAAAGTCGGTGGAATTAATTCTGCCGGCTTTTTATAATGTAAAAATATACTCCATTTTTCGTCTGTATTTTGGATATTTCCAAATAATTTGTCAATCGGATATTCGCAATCCGCTTACCTGTAATATAAAAACTGCTGTCTGATATATGCAGTCTTTCACCCGCTATCTCAAAACAGCAGCTATCTTTTTTTCACAGCATCTGATCAATATTAATGTGTTAATTCATAAACTTCTTCAGTTCATCCATAAATGTACTGACATCTTTAAATTCTCTGTACACTGATGCGAAACGTACATAAGCAACCGCATCCAGATCTTTGAGATGATTCATCACGATCTCTCCAATCTTTGTGCTGGAAATTTCTTTTTCTTCCGTATTAAAAATTTCCCCTTCGATGGCATCCATCATTTCTTCCACTTTATCTATAGATATCGGTCTTTTATAGCACGCTCTCAGAATGCCTGCCTGAATCTTGGCACGACTGTACTGCTCTCTGTTCTGATCTTTCTTGATCACCGTAAGCGGAATACTCTCCACTTTCTCATATGTAGTAAATCTTCTGCCACAGGCATCGCATAAACGGCGGCGACGAATAGAGTTTGTATCCTCTACCGGTCTGGAATCAACTACTCTCGTGTTATCCTGATTACAAAATGGACACTTCATAGGACGTCCCCCCTTTTTAAGTCATATCACGTTTTCTGTGAGATTATGTTGTATAGCTGTAACTATTCAGCAGTCTACTATCCCATGAGATATTTTCACATAGAAACATGGTACTGAACAGTTACGTATGAGTTTATTATACTGTATTTCTATTTGAAGTGTCAATAAAAGGACTTGCATAAATTTTCGCAAAAATACATAAATTGTTATCAGATAACGTTACTGTTCATTTCGCTCTCGGTAACGGATGACTCTTTGTATTCAGAAAGGATCTTCCAATTCTATGAGAATCTGCGAATTAAAGCAAAAAGAAGTAATCAATACCTGCACCTGTCGAAGTCTTGGATGTCCTGTTGATATAGAATTCGACTGCAAAACTAATCGTCTGACAGCTTTGATCGTGCCTGGTCCCGGAAAACTGTGTTGTCTTTTTGGACATGACAGCGAATATCTCATTCCCTGGGAATGCATCTGCCGAATTGGTGATGATATTATTCTTGTGGAGATTGAAGAAGAAAAATGTTTACATAAATAACCATATAACCACACCTGCTGCGTCAGACGAATATAGCGATATGCTTTAAGCCTTTATTTTGTCAAGGGGTAATATTTTTTATATTTTCCAGTCAAAAGTATAATTATTCCTCCATCTGAGAATCATTCTTACTGAAACATTATCAGGTGAATTTTACTGTTTTACGTTTAAGGATAATAAGGAGGATTCAAAAAAGATGGCACTGAACAAAGTAGAAATCTGTGGAGTCAATACGGCGAAACTTCCTGTTCTTAATGCAGAAGAAAAAGAAGAACTGTTCAGCCGTATCAAAGAAGGTGATGAACAGGCACGTGAATTATACATCAAAGGAAACCTGCGGCTGGTCCTCAGTGTGATACGAAGATTTCAAAACAGCAACGAAAATGCAGATGATCTCTTTCAGATCGGCTGTATCGGCCTGATCAAAGCAATCGATAACTTTGACACAACTCTACAGGTAAAATTTTCAACATATGCCGTTCCCATGATCATTGGAGAAATCCGAAGATACCTAAGGGATAATAACAGCATTCGTGTAAGCCGCTCTCTTCGCGACATTGCATATAAAGCGATCTATACCCGCGAAACTTATATGAAACAGTATCTTAAAGAACCGACAGTCACCGAGATTGCACAGGAAATCGGTATCGAAAAAGAAATGATCGTATACGCTCTGGACGCGATTCAAAATCCGGTAAGCCTCTTTGAACCGGTTTATACCGAAGGAGGAGATACTCTTTATGTTATGGATCAAATCAGCGATACCAAAAATAAAGAAGATCGCTGGATTGAAGATCTGTCTCTCAGGGAAGCTATGAAGCGTCTGAGTAAACGTGAAAAACATATCATAGAACTACGCTTTTACGAAGGAAAAACTCAGATGGAAGTGGCTCAGGAAATAGGCATCTCCCAGGCACAGGTCAGCCGCCTGGAGAAAAATGCCTTAAAATCCATGCGCAATTATCTGCGCACCTGAAAGTTACTGTTCACTCTGTTCTCAGTAGCACTCGAAAAGCTTTATCATATTTTCCTGTCATAGAAATACTACAAAATAATTTTCTATAATATAAAAAGCAGTCCAGTATTTATACTTACCAGACTGCTTACATATTTTTTTAAAGTTTCAGAACTTCCTGCCAGTTTTCTATGTCATATATCTGCTTCACATCCAGTGCACCAGACATTGCAGGGAAAAACTTCTTCATATCTGTAAACACTACAGCATAGTCAAACTTTGACATTCCCAGTATTCTTCGAAGCTCACGTTTATAGAAATCAAGAAGCATCTCAGGCACTTCTGTTTCCTCTGCTTTCATGAACTTCTTATGGCATACATATTCCTCATCTGTAGCAGGATAAGAACGTTTCCAGTATAATACCCTCACTTCTTTTGACAGTTCATTCAATTTCTTTGCAGATTCCTCTTCCTTTGCGCCATTACCAATCAGGGTGACATCAAAATGTTCAAAATCTACTTTGTTCAGGAATTTATAAAATGCCGTTGTCTCAGGTGCATCACTAAAATCACCTGCATATACCAAAAGTTTTACTTTATCTGTTTTATTCAGGTATACCGGATTTACCGGTTCTTTTCCGTCAAACATCACATCAACGATTCGTCTGCAGACATTTCCGTCATCTCTTGGACATATCTGTACTCTGGCTTTCGCATATTTCTCCTGATAAGAACTTACTGCTGCCGGAATATCTTTGAGCAGCTCACCCAGTTTCTCCGGTGAAGATACCGCCGGTCCCGGAAGATTGTCAAATCCATAATATAATCCTCTGTAATCTTCAAATTTTTCTGCATCAGGCACATAGAACAGAATCGGTTTTCCTGTCAGCATGAAATCGTAGAAAATACTGGAATAATCAGAAATAAGTACATCTGTTACAGACAAAATCTCATTGGTATCCATTGTAGCAGGGATAAATTTCGCCTGAGCATCTCCCAGTTCCACCTGATTCTCTTTCAGATAATGATATACGATCTGATGAAGTTTAACCAATACCTGATACTCTTTTGTATCTATGCTGTCTTCTATGCTCTGAATCAGTTTATATACGTCCTGTAAATCTGTATCCGGCTGACTATACTGCTCACCTCTCCATGTCGGAGCATAAAGGATTATTTTTTTATCCGCTTCTGCATTTACGCCATAACCTTGAAGTTTCCGAATAATTTCTGCGCGATTATTCTCAAACAGTTTATCATTGCGCGGGAAGCCTTCTTCAAGGATTGTTCCCTCATACAGATTCTGCATTTTATAAGAATTCTTATATGCCGTCTCAGTCATGTAAGGGCCTGAAGAAACAATATAATCTGCACTAAGCAGATTTCTTGCTGTATTTCCCTGAGAAATATTAGCTCCCGGAATATCAAATCCCATGTTCTTTAACGGAGTACCATGCCAGGTATCGATCAGCACCTGTCCTTCTCTCTTAAGGAAATAGCTTGGGAAACTTACATTATTTACCAGATATTTTACCGTTGCAAGATCTTTACAATATTCCTTTGACTTATATTTTACAAATCTTACATTTGGATATTTCTCGTATTTTTCAATCTGCTTCCTGTTGTCTTCAAAATCATCCAAAACCCAGATATGTGTATAATCCTGATACTCTTCTTTTTCCAGAAGGTACAGGAAAAGAGCATACGGATTACAGATCATTCCACGTCCGCCAAACGCTTCGTAAAGAATGGTTTTATCCTTTAGCTGATATTCCTTTACAAATTCAGCATAACTGGTTCTCAACGGATATTTTTCCCTGCATTCAAGAATCTTCTTTTCATTCTTCTGATAAAATGTCTCAATTCCCATCACACGGTTGAAAAGACGGTTCCATTCTTTGACAGCTTTTTCAATTGCAAAATCTTCTGACTTCCAGATTGCATTTCTGGACATCTCCCTGCGAAGCTCTTCGTCATGGGCAAGTTTTAACATTGCATCTGTAAATTTCTTTGTATCAAAAGCTTCCGGCAGGTATCCTGTCTTTCCATCATCTATGATCAGATCCATCGCACCTGTATGGAATGCGATAACCGGAAGACCAAACTCAAAAGCTTCCATGATAACCATCGGCCACCCTTCCCATCTTGACGGAAGAAGGAAAATAGATGAATTCAGATAATATTTCTCCGGTTCATTGGTATAGCCAACAAAGTTAACTCTGTCTTCAATACCACGTCTTTTGGCATCTGCCACGATCTGATTCCAAAGATCACCGGCTCCGATAATATCTAACTGCCATTCGTCATCCTGTTTGCAGAATTCCTCAAAGGATTCCATCATCAAGTCAAGACCCTTGGCATATACGAAACGGGTAGCCATAAGAAAACGCTTGGATTTTGGATCACATTTGCGTTCGCTTACGAAACTTCTCGGATTGATTTTAACCTCTGTATCAATATCCAGGAATTTCTTATAATCGCGTTTATCATAATCACTGAGGACGATATATCTGTCCAATTTGGGCAGGTATTCCTGAAGCAGACATTCCTGTTTCCAGAATACAACATTAGGCACATCCAGATATCCGGCATAGCAGTTATGCTGCCAGCCAATCGTCTTTGCATTCAGTTCCGGTGCCAGCATACCAAGGCGAAGACTCAGACCGGCAGTTGTAATAATGATATCATAGTTCTGCTCATTTAAATACTTCACCCATTTTTCCCTGGTCTTCTTAGGGAAAATCGCATCTGCCAGGATATCGTTAAATCTTTCTTTATTAAAAATTCCATATTTCGCATTCAGTTTCTGAACAAGATAACGCCAGCAGAAAGCCGGTGTATGATGGCGATTGACAAATTCACTGTTGTCAATAAAGTCCACTTTGATATCTTCGCTCATATGATACATATTGCGGTCTTCTTTAAATCTATCCTGGTATATCATGATCGTTACATCATGTTCTTTTACAAGTTCATTTGCAAGGAGTGTGACAACTCGCTTAGTTCCGCCAAGATCAAATATCTTAGTACACCAAATACATATTTTCATTTATCTTTCTTCTCCTGTTATGGCTTTACATAGTGATGTTAAAGTAATCCAGTACACGCTGACAGTAATTATCACACACATTATGTGTTTTCGCTCTTACACTGGCACGCTGTTCCTTATACTTATCATTTCCATTCTTGATATCCAAAATAAAATTCTCAAAATCTTGCATATTGTACATATGTTCACCAGGCATATATTCCAGCGGATCATCAAATACCCATCCTCTGGACTCTGTATAAGCTTCATAATCATCCAGTGTGAAGCCCAGTGGTCTGTCCAGAAGCAGATAGTCAATCGCAACAGATGAATAATCTGAAACAAGCGCATCTGAGCAGTTGATAAATTCATAAAGCTGTAATTCGTTATCAGCAAGATCTTTATTTTCCAGATAAACAATATTTGTAAGAACATTCTCACCAAAATCATACGGAATCTGGAGATAATGCTTCTTGATAACAATCAGAATATGTTTTTCCTTACAGAAATTATTCAGTTCAAGAAGTTTGTCTGCATTGTCAATGATCGGAATATTAAATTCATTATTCAATGTCTCCTCATTGAGACGTTCGCTGGAAGCATGTCTGTATGTCGGCATCCAGAGAATCATTTTCTCACTGTTCGTTTCTTTCAGCAGCTTCTCCTTAAACTCGTCTGACTTTTTGCTTCCTCTGAGCATCATATCATAACGCGGGTATCCAAAAGAAAGCAGTTTCTTTGAAGTACATCCAAAGAATTCCATCTTTGTTTTAATAAAGATATCTCCGGGAACCAGACAATAATCAAAGAATACCTTACGTCCATTTTTATTTGCCTTATATCCGCATCCATGCCAGAGATCAATAAAGAGCTGATTTCTTCTTGACATTCCAATCCAGTTAAATGCCTGAGTATAGAAAATATATTTGGATGTCAGAGCATATTTATACGCTTCTGCTCTTCGGATCGTAGAACCTTTCTTAAAGTTTCTTACGAATTTCACATTCTCTACGGCATATTCTTTATATTTTTCCGGCTCATGAACCAGCCATATGATTTCGTATTTTTTGTTGTATCCATTTTCAATCAGATAATCAAACAGTGCACGACCATTATCCGTAAAATCATCATTTGTCTCAAAAAGCATTCTGTTTTCTATTAATGCCGGTGGAAACTTCTTCATACGTCTGATCGTACGTCCATCATAAATTCCATATGTGATGGTTGCCCACAATTCAGAAAGCATTGCTTTTCTGCCCTTTTGAGCTTTTACTTTCTGGATTTTTTTTGCCGCATTTTTAATTTTCTTTATTTTCTTCTTGACTCCCATATGAACACTCCTTAAAACTCTTTTAATTTTTCACGAAGCATGGTTGATGAAGTATCTTTCGTATATGGAAGATATACAAGCTTTGCTCCGAGTGCTTCCATCTCTTTTCCTGTTTTTTCCCAGCGCTCGTTACCTTTCCAGTCATCTCCGATATAGATCTCATTGAATCGTATTTTTTCCCATATTTTTTTCTTATCCAGAGTTGTAGTAACAATTACCTCATCTACATATTTGATTGCACGAACGATCTCCACTCTCTCTTCCAACGGAATGATTGGTCTTTTATGTTTATATGATTCCACCAGATCATCAGCATTTACACCAACAATCAGATAGTCACAATGACGTTTTGCGTTTTTGATAAGATTCAGATGGCCAATATGAAACATATCAAAAGTTCCCTGTGTGTATCCAATTACTTTTTCCATAATGTTCTCCATTTCTTACATTTTTATTGCATTTTTCAAACACGTTCTAAGCTATTACTGATGATGTCTTCAACCGATAAATCATGGGACTTTATAATTTCAGGAACTCTGCCAATGCCTTAGAATAATTCTCTTTGACAGGCATCTGATGCATAACCGGAAGCAATTTTATTCGTTCTTCCCGGTACAGGTCCTTTTCTCCTGTCACATGTACAGCAAATTCCTCCAGACCTTTAAGATCATAAATTTTCTCGCCTGGCATATATTCCTGTGGGTTCTCAAATACAAAACCTCTGGTCTCTTTATATTGTTGCATATCTGACAGCACAAAAGCCAGTGGCCGATTCAGCAGCATATAATCGACGGCTACCGATGAATAATCTGAAATCAGTCCATCACTGGCACTGATCAGTTCATACAGCTGTATTTCTTTCTGATCCAGCATTTCCTGATTCACAAAACGAATATTCTCAAAAGCATCCTCTTCTATGCCCCATTCTTTCTGCACCGGATGTTTCTTGATGATAAGCAAAACATTCAAATGTTTCAGCGTCTTATCAAGATGTCTCAGCTCTTCTTCATTCTTAAATCCCGGCAGTGGGAACGGAAGTTTGATCTTACTTTCTGCACTATCCAGAACTTCACTGTTTCTGAATGTAGGCATCCACAAGATCACCTTATCTGCCTTCATTCCAAACATTTTCCAGATGATATCCTGACTATTCATAGGTGGATGCAGCATCCAGTCGTATCTTGGATATCCGAGCGGAAGTATCTTCTCTTTCGGGCATTTCCAGTAGCGGGATTTTGTTTCCACAAACGCCTCTCCAGGCACAAGTGCATAATCAAAATGCATCATACTTGCCCTTGTATTCTCACGCTTCTCTCTGGGAACATCCTTATACCCACATCCATGCCACAGATTCACTGTAATCTGTCCCGGACAATGATGCAGATTCAGATAGGCAGTATTATTCGTATAAAAGAAAAATCCGGAAACAGCCCCATAATAATACGCCAACGGACTGGTCCATCCATTCCTGCTCTCTGCTGTTACAAACTTTACATTCCTATATTTGCATTTCCGAAATTTTCTTTTATCCGAAACCATCCAAATAATCTGATAATTTTTATACGCTTCATTATGGACCAAATATTCAAAGAAGGCCCTGGCATTATCTGTCATATCCTGCATCGTCCTGTTTTTAAATACAATATAATTTCTATGCAGTTTTCCATGATTTGCAGCATAAGTCCCAACTACTTTAAGTGCCGCTTTCGACATGACCCGACAGAAATAAAATTCTATCGTTTTCCAGAATCCTTTTTTCTTAAACTGCTCCTTAATGGAATCTAATATCATTCTTTCCTCCTGAGATACAGATTATGAAATATCAGGGACAAAATCGTTACTGTTCACTCCATGCCCGGTAACACAAAATCCTACGATTCTCGCATTATTATAATTCAAAAGATGATTTCTCCGGCAGAATACTTTCAAAGGACTGAATGATCCGTTTTTTCTGCTTTTCAAAATCACCTACATCTGCCGTATCATTAATGCAGATCATCTGGCACTGCTGTTTTCTGATGGCTGAATGAATCTGTTCATCATGCAGACCGATCGTATAAAATTTTCCAATTTTCGGAGATTGAGGTACAAACTTTCCTTCCATATACTGCCAATATTTCAGTACATACTGATTTACATCAAATAATGTCCGGAACCGATTTCTACATACTTCATCCAGGAATGAACCTTCTTCATCCCACAGCTGCTCGTATGTACTTTTCAGAAAAGCGCTCGGCAGATGTGTATACTTAAAACTTGAAAAGTCTCTGTAAGGAAGCATCAACAGATTTCTTAGTGCCATCTTTCCATAAGATGGGTTAAACCATTTCTTCCAGTGTTTTTTTATTACCTCACGCTTGGAATAATGCATATTTACCAACGCCGCATCGTTCATCAGCATTGATGCAAACGGATTTCTGATATCATCCTGTACCAACGCAGTCTCAATACAGCAGTCCCGCGGAAGTCCGTCTTTAAAGAAATCTTCTTCCTTCACAGGCTTTAACAAAAACATATCATCATTAAAATAGACAAACTGCTCTGACAATTCCGGTATCCTGTGAAAGTTCAATTCAATAGAGTTGATATTAAAAGTAGGCAGATATTCCGGATTCATATAATCTGAATGCCTGATCAACTTCAATTTAGGATGAGAAGTATTCAGCCACGGCGGTATATGACCGCAGGTTACAAAATATATCCTGTTTACCCACGGTGCAAATTTCTCTACACCCCTGAACCAGTACTGAAGATTTTCCCAGTCCCGGTATCTTGCAGCTGAATTATCTGCACCTTTTGCAGGATTATATTTACGGCGCTCTGCCAACCATTCCTTATCTGCCCCATCTACCCAGGCCAGTACAAAATCTATTTTATTCATCCTCCAGCTCCTATTCCAAGATAAAGGTCCTTAAGCCGCTGTGCTTCTGTTGTAATATCAAAATGAGCTTTGCGAATCCCCTCACAGATCACATTCTGTGGTTTTCTTTTTAGATTACCCATCTGTATAATTGTATCAGCCCAGGACTGATCATCTTTCTGAAGAGACAGACGTTTTACACTTTCAGGAAAGATAACTGCTTCTTCAGAGACAGCATCCGACATGACACATGGCAGTCCGTTTGCCTGTTCTTCGATCAACGCAAACGGTACTCCTTCAAAAAGAGACGGAAAAAGAAATACATCCATCGCAGACAGATATCTTGAAACATTCTCCTGCTTTCCTGCAAAATATACATGCTTTTCCAAATCAGCTTTCTGAACTTTTTCTCTGATTTGTTCATACAAGCCTTCTTTTGGACCTATCAGGCACAATACAACATCTTTATTCTTTGTGACAATACACTTCATGATGTCAACCATGCGGTCATGATTCTTTGGAATATCAAATCTTCCCACATGTCCGATCACTATCTTATTTTCCCAGCCCATCTTTTTGCGAAGTACATCCCGCTCTTCTGCCTGAAAGCAGAATTTTTCTGCCTGTATCGCATTATTGATCAGAATCACCTGTCCACTCTGGTATGCCTTATCTCCGAACAGCCATCTTCCGGCCATTTCCCCGCAGGCAACTCTCTCTGTGGCATATCTGGCAATTTTCGGCCGGTTCCACCAATCCATTGTTTTTCGGATAAATCCCGGACAGGAGGAACTGTGGCTGTGTGCAATTACCTTTGGTATATTCATTTTACCGGCTATACGAAGCGGAACAATATTCGCTGCTGACAGCATATTTACATGTACCACATCGTATTTCGTCTCTCTCAGGATTCTTTTTAATTGCTTCACATAACCTTGATAATTTTTCTTTACATTTGGGATGTAATAAATCTTTCCGCCGAGTTTTTTTATTTCATCTTCATATGCAATTTTATCATACATACACACAAAATCAAATTGTACATCCATATGAACCAGAACTCTGTAATAATTCATCACAAATGATTCCAGACCTCCGGCAATATTTCCCATTCCAATCTGAAGTATTTTCATTATGCACTCCCTGTTTCTTCTTGATTTTATGCAGCATAATGTCATGTTGCTGTCACCTTTTGATATCCGGTGATCTTTTTTTGGTAATTTTTAATTTGTCATCTTTTCATACTGTTCAGAGATTGTACCAATATCACCGTATGCGATCAGTTTTCCTTTTTCAAGGATCATTGCTTTGTTACAGATTCTCTGTACCTGTGCAAGGGAATGAGAAACAAACAGCACAGTCACCCCTGAGTCAAACATACTAAGGACTTTTTTCTCACTTTTCTTACGAAACTTCGCATCACCGACAGATAGCACTTCGTCCAGAATCAGAATCTTAGGGGAAACCACTGTCGCAATAGAAAAGCCCAGTCGGGATTTCATACCCGATGAGTAGTTCTTGATTGGAACATCAATAAAATCCTTCAGTTCTGAAAACTTTACAATTTCATCATACTTCTCATCAATAAATTCTTTTGTATATCCGAGCATTGCTCCATAAAGGTAAATGTTCTCTTTTCCTGTATACTGTGGATCAAAGCCGGCACCAAGTTCCAAAAGCGGTACCATCTTTCCATGCTTGGTAACTGTTCCTTCTGTCGGTTTAAAAACACCGGCAATTACTTTCAAAAGAGTACTCTTTCCTGCACCATTCAGTCCAAGGATTCCTACTCTGTCACCTTTTTCTACAGTAAAACTTACATTCTGTAATGCCCAGAACTCATTATATTTAATCTCTTTTTTGATTGATTTGATAATGTAATCCTTCAGGCTGTCCACTTTTTCTTTGCTGAGGTTAAACTTCATGCTGACATTATCAACAATAATCGCTGGTTTGCTCATCTTTTCTCCTTATTATTCATAAAATTAGCAAGTCCCTGCCCGCCAATTATTGAGTTACTATTTATACTGTTTTCAGTATTTTCAGTAACTTTATGACTCTTCGAAGCCTCACAGGGAGTTTACTTAATTTTCGCTGTACTAGATATAAAGAATAAAATCATCCTGTTTCTTCTTAAAACAGAATAATCCAATTAAAATCATCACGATAGAAAAGCCCAATGCATATTCAAAGTAATGAATATTCATCATTTCTCCAAATACAGAGCATCGGAAAATATCAATCACACAATACAGCGGATTATATTTTAAGATCCATGCCCATCCACTTTTTAAGAGTTTTGTTGGATAGTAGAAAATCGCACATGTATACATGACCAGCATAAGTGCTACAGACCAGAGATACTCCATATCTCTGAAAAATACACCAATCGTTGCCAGGATCATTCCCACTCCGTAAGACATAATAAGAATGAGAATTAATGCTATCGGTGCCTGAATCAGATAAATTGTAGGTTTTACTCCAAGCACTATGCTTACAAGTGCCAGCACAATCAGTGAAATCAAAAAAATCACATAGTTAAAAAGCACACTGGACAAGGGATATAAATATTTCGGCACATAAACCTTCTTGATCATCGCCGAATTCTGTCTGATAGATTTCAATGCCGCCTTTGTTGCCTGTGAAAAAAAGCTGTACAACAATCGTCCTGTCAGAATATACACCGGAAATGTCCTGTCTGTATTTCCATATAAGGTACCAAACACAATGGTAAGTACGATCATTGTAAGCAATGGTTCCAGCATGGACCATACGATTCCCAGATAAGAACGTCTGTACTTCAGCTTAATTCCTTTTTTTACCAGTTCCGATAAAAGGAAGCGGTACTGCAAAAAATTATCAACGTATTTTTTCATGTTCTCTCCATCGTTTCCATTTCGTAATATTTTTACTACTGTTCACATGCGCTGGACAGTAGCCGGTTTTGTGGCCTGACACAAAGCAAACCACTTTGTACTGTAGCATATTCTTTTCCGTCTTGCAACTGATATCCCGATATTTTATGTTATTTCCTATTATAAACATATTCGTATAAACTATATAGCATCAGAAATTTGTGCTAATTTTACAAAAAGCATGTGATGGCTCACTCCGTCCATGATAATATATTCTGCATAGACAGCAAAGTGTAAGCAGCAGCAAAACTATTTACATATATATAAATCCCGCCAGGAGAGCTTTTTTATGTTATAGGAACATTACAGAGTAGTTTCCTGTGATATGAGAAAAATCCCGGCTTTTACTTATAATTTTTATAAGACAAAAGCCAGGATCTTTAGATGTCAATCGGATATTCGCAATCCGCTTCCGCTACTTGCTCATAACCGAATAACTGCTTCGCAGTGTATCAGGAGGGGCTTGTACCCCTCCTGATACAAGCAAGTCCCCACCCACTGCTTATTGCTCTTCGCAATTGAAGCAGGGGACTTACTTAATTCGGTTAAAATGATCCTCCGGAACCTCCATGTGTCTCTCCCGAAGAACTTGTATGTGTACTGCTTCCACCGCCGGAATCTTCATTCTTTGGCTTCGCTGTACGTGTAACATGATTATACAGAAACATGTCACGGCTTCTGTTAATGTGAAGGCTTCCTGCTTTCATATAATCTGCCGCATCAGGTTTCATATGAACTGTTTTCATCTGACATCGCATCACCACTGATACGATCAATGCAAGAACAAAACCGACTGCCAGTGACATAAGAAACAGAAAGCCTGCGGATATAGAGTCGTCTGGCATATTCTCCACATCATACGGTTCTCCATTCTGTGCCTGTATGATAAACTCCTCGCAAAGATCTGCAAACTCTGTAAATCCCTCGTAATAATCACCATCCGTTAATGATGAAACAAATTTATCAGACATGTACTCCTGCCCTGCATCGGTAAAAATCCGGGCCGCATCACCATGCGTAGACATCCTCCATTTACGTTCTGACATAGTCAGCAACAGTAAAATACCGCTATTGTCATCTCCCATGCCATAGTCATTATAATCATAGAAATCATCTGCATAGGCCGTAGGATCAGCTCCGTCTATGCTCTCTTCCGTAACGATCACAACATCACAGTCATAATCTTCACTGATTTGATCAAGCTTCTCTTCCAGCGTCTCTGCCTCATCATCTTCCAGAAGACCTGCATAGTCCACCAATCTTACTGTGTGCAATTCTTCCGCCGCATACGCATTCTCTGAAAATGCTTCTGCTGAAACTCCTGCTGTAGCGGATATAGCAAGGACAGAAGCCAGAAATGCAGGTATTATCTTTCTTTTTAACATTCTTCGTCCTCCCTAAAAAATCAGCATTCCTACAAGATAAGCGATAGCAGTAAACACTACCGTCAGACCGACAAGATATTTCCTATAAATTTTTTCATCAATCGGAAGATCCCCTGTCATCTTTCCAGTCTGCCCATTCATTGCAAATATGTATCTCGTATTTTTCCAGGTCGTGTTCAAAATCCATACCGGATATAATGCGTACTGTGCCTTGCCTCCTGACATAGATACATTTGAATTCTCCGGAACTACAGTAGTATATCCTTTTACAGTATCAGCAATTACTTCCTCTGCACTCTTCTTCATACGTTCATGTGCTCTGTTCACACTTTGCTCCTGACTGACATCATATTTATCTGCCAGATATCCGGAAAGATATGCAATCTGAAAATCTACCGCTTTAGACATATCAAATGGCTCTATTGATTCCATAAGATCATCCGGCATTTTCTCAGATCCATCTACAGGGACAGAGGCAAATGCCATATCTCCATTTCTCTCTACAGAATAATAGCTGGTTTCTGTATAATCATAATCATGATCACTCCATGTTCTCACTTTCGTTGCCTTATAACGGACATCCGCATTGACATCCGCATCAAAAAGCCAGAACGGAACATAGACTCCCTTAATCTCATCTATATGATTTTCTTTTCGGAATGTTTTTGGAAGTAATCGTCTTCCTTTGATATGTTTATAGTAAGCCTCTTTCGCAGCTTTCTTATCTAACTTAAACGGAATCACCAGATCAGGTCTTAAAGCTCCTTTAAATTTCGCTGTCATAATTACAGGATTTCCACAATATGGACAGTTCGTTGCTCCTGTAGTCTCATCTGCAATGATCTCGCCACCACAGGACTGGCAGGTATAGACATTCATCCCATCTGTCTCACCTTCCTGCCATTCTCCGCCGGCATCCGTCTGCCATCCTGACAGATCATCTTCCTGCGCTGCCTCACGCTTTATCTGTTCGTCAAATTCTTTTAACGTGTCCAGTTCAAATTCTGTATCACAATATGGGCACTTCATTTTCTGTAAATGGCTGTCAAATTCGATTGAACCCCCACAGGCAGGACACTTGTATTCTTTTAAATCAGACATAGGTTTCCCCCTCGTACTGTATTCTTATACTACCGTTCCTTGGTAATATGACCGTATACAATCCCTTTCTTATGGTCTTGGTTTTCCGCACTCTGCGCAGAACTTTCCGGTATTTTCAGCTCCACAGCTGCAGATCCATTTGCCTGCCGGTCTCGGGCTACCACACTCAGAACAGAACTTTCCGGTATTTACTGTTCCACAGCTACAGGTCCACTCTGCCGGCTGTGGTTTCGGTTTTCCACATTCTGCGCAGAACTTTCCGGTATTCTCAGCTCCACATTCGCATTTCCATGTTCCCACACCGGATGATGGTTGCATTTTCGGCGCTGCCTGAGCCTGTTGCTGTGCTCCCATCTGATAAAGACTCTGCATATTCGCTCCGCCAGCCTGACTTGCCATACCCATTCCCATAAATCCAGTCATAGCACCTGCCTGATTGGAAGCCGCTGCTTTCATAGCCTCTGCCTGCGCTCCGGCAAGTGTAGCTGCCGCCATAGTCGGATCACGCATAATCGCATTCTTCTGGGCATCCTTAATCATCTGCGCGTCTTCTTCCGGAAGTGTCACCGGATTCATGGCAATAGAAACCACTGCAAGTCCTCTTGTTTCCAGCCATTTCTTTGTAAGTGCCTCATTCATGGCATCGCATAATTCCTGCACATGTCCCGGGATCGCACTTGGACGAATCTGAAGCTCTGAAATTTTTGCAAATGCAGGCTGCAGAGCACTGACAAACTCTGTCTTTAACTGACCTTCAATTTCTTCTCTGTCATACTGCTGCTCTATATTGCCACATACATTTGTGTAGAATAAAAGCGGATCAACAATCTTATAGGAATAAATACCATTACAACGTACAGATACATCAATATCAAGACCGATATTTCTGTCAACTACGCGGAATGGAATCGGATTTGCTGTTCCGAATTTATTATCTACCAGTTCTTTCATATTAAAATAGTACACTCTCTGGTCTTTACCTGTATCTCCGCCAAATTCAAAACGTTTCTTTACCGTTTCAAAGGTTCTGCTGATTCCCTCTCCTAAACTTCCGGAGAAAATGCTCGGTTCTGTTGATGCATCATAGGTAAACTGACCTGGTTCCGCACATACTTCTACGACTTTTCCCTGTTCCACAATGATCATACACTGGCCATCTGCAACTGCAATTCCGGAACCACTGGAAATAATGTTGTCATTTCCTTTTTTATTAGAAGAACGACCACTTACTCTTTTCTCTCCTTTGACAACCAGAACATCCTTATCTATCGCATCACAATAGAAAAACTCCTTCCACTGATCTGCCATTGTTCCGCCAAATGCACCGGCGGCTGCTTTGATTAATCCCATAATATAAAGTCTCCTTCCCATATACTGTTTCAGCATATTTCCTTAATTTTTATTTAATTGTGCGAATTTTTATCTCTGTACCTATCATATCATATTTTCCATGGTATGTCATGCGCAAAAACTCCTCTTTTCTGTCATTTTGTAACATCTTATGATGATTTTTCCGAAAACTGCTGTCATTGACTCAAACCCTTTCGGATTCTGCTCTTTGCTTTTTCCGAAATCACCATTGATTAACCGTATAAAAGGCTGCCGGATGGGTTTGATTCCCATTACAGCAGCCTTCTTATAATCATATATGATCGTACCATATATAATCTGTTTTTATTTATTATTTATCTCATTCCAAGCCTCATCATCAAATTTCTTTTTTTTGAAATAGTAGATTCTGTCCTCATCTGTGATCTCACGGATCACTCTGCATGGATTTCCAACAGCGATCATATTGTCCGGAATGTCTTTGGAAACTACACTTCCGGCACCGATCACTACATTATTTCCAATGGTAACTCCCGGAAGAATCACTGTGTTTCCACCAATCCATACATTGTCTCCAATCGTAACAGGAATTCCATATTCGTATCCGGAATTACGGCTGTCCGGATGAACTGGATGACCTGCTGTGTAGATGGAAACATTCGGCGCAATCTGGACATTTTTTCCAAATGTTACTTTGCCTACGTCAAGGATTGTCAGATTATAATTGGCATAGAAATTCTCACCAACTTCGATATTCCAGCCGTAATCGCAATGAAATGGTGCTTCCACCCATACACTTTCTCCTGTTTTCCCAAAAATATTTTTGATCATCTGTGGAGCTTCTTTGCTCTGTCTGGACGGTGGCAGCTGATTAAAATCATAAATCTTCTGTTTGCATGCCTGTCTGTCCTCTTCAAGCCCATCTAACCACGCTTTGTACGGAAGTCCGCTTAACATTCTTTCTCTCTGATTCATTTGTTATCTTCTCCTTTACGTTTTTATTTTTAACTGTTAAATACCCTGCACAACCTTATCACATTATTATTTTATAAATGATATGTCAGAAGCCTTAATAGTTACACCATTTCCAAGCATTTATATTCTGATTTAATTGAGTTATGTAAGGTTTCTCACCCAGTTATATTTTTTGTAATGTCTATATACAGCAGGAAGTTTTATTATCTCGTCCATGCTGATAATAAAATAAGCCACCATGATCGGAAGTTTCAGCACAAATGCTGCTATCATCCCTATCGGGATCAGAATCACCCACATCGTTACTGCATCACATTTCAGTCCAAATTTCGTGTCTCCGCCTGCGCAGAATACACCGGCAATCACTGCCAAAAGTATAAGCCCTGAAACTGCGCCTGTAAATACCGCAAGCTTAAAAAGTCTGTCTCCGTATTCCCTGGCCCGTTGCATTAAAGCGTTTTTTTGCTTCCGGGATCATTTTCAGTTATGTTCACACCTGTTCATAGATTTCCGTCAGATAGCTGACCGCCTTTTTGTGCTACGAGCAAATTGTACCATACATATCTTTTTTGTAAACATAAGTTCTTTTTTACAAAAAAAGATTGCGCGTCTAACTCATCACTGAAGTAACGAGAATGCGACGCGCAGTTATTCAATTATACTAATGCAACACCCAATGCTTTGCATGCTTCTGTAGCTTCATCATCCGGCTCTTCCTGGCAGATCACACTTTCACATACAAGGTTTGCACCCGCTTCCTTGCAGGAGTCTTCCCAGTTGCGCATCCATTCGCCATCTCCCCATCCATAAGAACCAAACAGAGCGATATTTTTGCCTTTGAGTGCATCTTTACATCCATCAAACATCGGCTCGAACTCTGTATCTTCCAGAACTTCATCTCCCATTGCCGGGCATCCAAAAGCGATTGCATCATATTCAGCTACTTTAGATCCGTCAAAATCCTCACAAGTATGAAGAACAGCCTCGCCGCCTTTTCCCTTAACTCCGTCTGCAACTGCATTTGCCATTGCCTCTGTGTTTCCTGTGCTGCTCCAATAAACAACTGCTACTTTACTTATGATTAAAATCCTCCTTAAAATCTGCTTTGAATTCTTCCTCAGATTCATATTTATATGTAAAAAGATTTCCGGTTTTAATAGATGCCAATGTAGATGAACAATGTTCGATCACAGATTTCTCCAGCATGTCAGATATCCTCTCTTATAATAAATCTATTCAGTTAGAATATGCTAACCATGTGTTAAAAAATAAAGCTTTACAAACAGTTCTCTCTAATTTAATCTCTGCAAAGCTTATTTGCTGCCATTCAACAGCGGTCTTGGTTATCTATATCTAACTTCATGTTTTAATATATACTAAAAGACTTCTGCTGTCAAGTTAATTTTATATAACTTTTCCATTTTATTGTCAATCGGATATTCGCAATCCGCTTTCGCTACGTGGCTCTACACCTAATAACTGCTCCGCAGTTTGGTTAAAAAACATTACGTTACTTCAGAAATCATTGATCATTCATAATATTTTATAAATATGCTCTCACCAAAAGAAGCGTGGCAAAAAAGCCACACTTCCTTCTTAATTTTCTATTGTAACAGCACTGCCAATTCCATCTTCTGTTCTTTTTTTATTCACTATGATTTTTTTGTCAATACGCTCTTTCAGTTCTGCTACGTGAGAAACAATTCCCACTAATCTGCTTCCCTGGCTTAAGTCTTTCAATGCACGGATTGCCTGATTCAGTGAATCTTCATCCAGAGATCCGAAACCTTCATCCACAAACATGGTGTCCAGCTGAATTCCACCTGAATTTGACTGAATCTCATCAGAAAGCCCAAGTGCCAGAGATAAGGAAGCCTGAAAAGATTCTCCACCTGAAAGAGATTTGACGCTTCGGTTGCTTCCGTTATAATGATCGATAACATCCAGTTCCAGTCCGGTTTTGCCTACTCTGCTTTTATTTTCTTTTCGCCGGATCAATTCATACTGACCACCACTCATTGTCATCAGCCGGATATTTGCTCTCGCAAGAATACGGTCAAAATACTTCATCTGAATGTAAGTTTCCAGCATGATCCTTGCTTTTCCTGTTATCGTGCCATTGGCGGTATCTGACAGAGATTTCATCCATTTCCAACGGATTTCCGTTTTCAGAAGTTCTGTTTGTTGCCTGCGCACTTTTTCATACATATCGCCATTAATTTCCAGACGGGCATGAACTTCATCACGTTCTGATGAGAGTGTTTTCTTTTGCTCCTGAAAACTTTCCTTCTGGATTTCTAAATCTTCTGATGAAATATTTACAGATTCTTTTAACTGTTCTGTCAAAGATGTGATTACTGAATTCAGCTCTGTCATTCTCTTCTCTAAGGCATCTTTTTTCTCTGTTATTGTCTTATAATGCAGCTCCAGTTCCTGACGTTTCTGTGTCTGGCTCTGGATCTGAGATAGGATTTCCTCTTTCGTGCGCTCTCCAAGCTCTTTTTCCATTGTCTCTTTCTGTTTCAGGAGCTGATCATATCGTGATTTCTCTGCCGCTATCTGCTGCTGATTTTGATTTATCTTATCTGTAAGAGCAGTAAGATCCGTCTGTATTTTAGTGATCTGCGTCTCCAGAAGTTTTCTGTATTCCAGAAGTCCCGCCAGTTTTTCCTGCTTCTGATTCAGGAAATTCTGTTGCTCTTTCAGCCATTTTTCTGCATTCTTTCCCCTATTCACAAGTAACAGCATATTATCACAATTTTGCTGATGATTTTCTTCCACCTTATCAATCTGTTGTTGCCGCAATACTAAGTTCTCGTCGCTTTTCTGTCTGTCCTTTTTATACATTGACTCAAGCAGCTGAGCATCCAGCTGGCTCTGAAGCTGCTCACTGATACTCTCCTGCTGGCTTTTTCTCTTTTCAAGACTGATATGAAGTTTCTGATATTCTTTCTCGTGCTCCTCTGATTGCAGAGTCATTTCTTCCTTTTGCTTCAAAATAGCCTGCTGAGCTTTTTTCTGTTCTTGGATTTCTTCTATCTGTATCTGAACAACGCTTTCCTGTATCTCGAGAAGCTGCTGTGTCACTAAAACATTCTCTTTTTCCGCATTCAGGTACTGCGCTGCAAAATTTTTGTAATTTTCCTGTAATTCTTCCTGTGAATGTTGTATCAGTCCGGCAGCTTCTCCTGCCTGTACACTTGCCGCAGAAGCTTCTTTCTCTGCCATTTCCGCAATTTTTTTCTGCTGTTTCAACTGTTTTTCTGTCGGTACTTTTTCCGGAATCTGTGTAAGCTTTGGATGATGAACAGAGCCACATACAGGACACGGACTTCCCTCTCGCAGTTTGGCTGCAAGAACACCCGCCTGTGCATCCAGAAAAGCCTGTTCCATTTTATTTAAAAGATCTTTTGTTTCTGCCAGCTTCGCAGATGCGACCAGATATGCTGCTCTTTTGCTTTCTGCCTCTTTTGCAAAATTCTGACAACGTATCTGCTGCTCTTTCATCTTTCTAATCTGCTGCATTTGCTGAATCAGATTATTCTCTTTAACTTCCAGATTCTCACCAGAAATAAGTTTTTGTTCCAGCTCACCCAGATTCTTTTTTAATTTCTCAGAAAGTGTTTCTTCTTCCTCGGACTGCTTCTCCAATTCCAGAATTTTTGTATGCAGAAAATCCAGATTTCCACAATTTTTGTGGATTTCTGTATAGAGATTATCAATCTTTTCCTTCTGATAATCCGTTTCCGCTTTCTCTTTCTCAGTCTTATCTGTTGTCTGATATTCTTTTTGTTTCTCTTCCAGAATGCTGCCTGCCCCTTTTTGTTTCTCATCCAGAGACACTCTGTCTTTTTTCAGATTCTCTATCTGCGCACCGGCATCTTCCAGTTCTTTTATCAGATTTTCCAGCCTTGTATAGCGATCCAGATTTTCTTTTTCTTTCTGTATGGAAAGCAACAACTGCTGAACCTGTTCTGGTTCTGTCGCAGCATTTTCTGCCTCTTCTTTTGCTTTTGCAAGCTGCGGAATCAACATTTCCATCTCTTTTTGCAGCTGTTCCTTTTTTACTTTTGCATCCGCTTCTTTATGAACCTTTCCTAAAAGCTGATTCACATCTTCCAGTTTTATATCATTCTCTTTAATCTGCTTATTTAAATCTTTCAGAACTTTTTTATCTGCTTTAAGCAGTTCTCCCAGAAGCTCCAGTCCTTCTTCCAGATTTCCTTCAAATCCTTTCTTCTCAAGCAACTCCCACTGCTGTCCCAGTGTATCCTGTGTCGGATACCTGACCTGTTCCGTATATTGCCGGATACTGCGCAACAGCTCTTTATACGCCTTATCCAGACTGCCCGCCTCAAATTTCAGCTTCTCCTGAATAACCTTGTAAATATCTGTATGAAAAAGTTTCCTGAAAATATTGCTCCGCTCTTCTGTATCCGCCAGAAGTAGCTTTCTGAAATCTCCCTGCGCAATCATGGCAATCTGCGTAAACTGCTTCATATCCAACCCAAGCAACTCTGTAATCGCCTGATTTACCTCTTTCAGCTTCGTCACCGGCGACTTCCCATCAGAAAAAGTCAGCAGTGCTTCCCCCTTCTGCATCGTCATCCCAGTACCTCTGGCCTTCGGGCGCTCATAATCCGGACTCCTTTTTACCGTATACACCTTATCTTTATATTCAAAAACATATTCCGCATAAGTAGGTGTCTCCGGCTTTGCATACTTACTTCGAAGCATCGATGCCTCACGAATTCCACCGCTGGTTTCCCCGTACAGGGCAAACGTAATTCCATCAAAAATCGTAGTCTTTCCAGCCCCTGTATCTCCTGTCACCAGAAATAGTCCCTGACCTCCAAACTGCGTAAAATCAATCTCCGTTTCACCCGCATACGGTCCAAATGCAGATAACGTCAGTTTCAATGGTTTCATACTCACACCTCCTTCAGCCCCAGGATCAAATTTTCCATAAACTCCGTCTGTTCTTCCTTCATAACCTCATTATTCAAAAGCTCATAAAACTCCCCAAACAACTCCAGCTCCGACTTCTGCTCCTGTGCCTCAACAGCCTGAACTTCCCTGTTCTCCCTGGTACGCTTATTATCGTACTCCAGCCGCATCAGATTCGGATAAATCGTACGTAATTTCTGCAATGCACCCGGCACATCCTCTTCATCCGTCAACGTAATCTGCAGATAATCCATCTTATTCTCCGCAGTATAACTCTCCTTCGCTGTCACTTCCATATAAGTTCCACGAACTTTTCGCATATCCCTCAAAGGAACCAATGGAACCGTACTAATCTGCACATTCCCCTTTTCTAATAGCTCCACGATTGTCACCGACTTCTTATGTTCCACTTCCGAAAAAGAATACTTCAACGGTGTCCCACTATAACGCAACGTCTCTCTTCCCATCTTCTGCGGCCTGTGAATATGTCCCAGCGCCACATAATCAAACTCCTCAAACACCTCAGCACTCACATTATCAAGACCACCCACCGACGCTTCTTCCGAATCACACCTGTCAGCCCCAGTCACAAACTGATGCGCAACCAGAACATTTCTCTGCGAAGCATCCACTTCACATTCCTGCAAGGCAGCCATAACACCATCCTCATAACTTTCGATATCATCTCTCTGCAAGGCATGACGCACCGTCACCGGCTTCAAAAACGGCAGAAGATAAACATTTACTAACCCATACTCATCCTCCAACCCAACCTTCTTCACCTTCCCGTCATAAACCTGTGAAATATAAATATCATTACTCTCAAACAACTTCGCACCAAAAGAAAGCCTCTCCGCCGAATCATGATTTCCACTGATCATATACACCGGAATCTTCAACTTCGCCAGCCTCGTAATAAACTCATCAAACAATTGCACCGCCTCCGCCGACGGCACCACCTTATCATAAACATCCCCCGCAATCAGAATCCCATCAACACGCTGTTCTTCAAAAATTCCCAGCATCTGATCCAATATATACCTCTGATCCTCCAACATAGAAAAATCATGCACTCTTTTCCCAATATGCAGATCCGCAATATGTGCAAACTTCATCCATACACCCTCTCTCTTTCAAGATATCTCCTTACTACCCGTTATTCTACCAAATCCCCGTCAAATTTCCACAGTTCATCTCATTATGCTACTGTTCCTTCCGTTCTCAGAACACCCTTTGCAGGATAGTAACGTATAAACAATAATCGCATCATTCCACTTTCAGTCAATCGGATATTCGCAATCCGCTTCCGCTACGTGGCTCTACACCGAATAACTGCTTCGCAGTTTATCAGAAGGGGCTTGTCCCCCTCCTGATACAAGCAAGTCCCCACTCACTGCTTATTGCTCTTCGCAACCCCCGCAGGGGACTTACTTGATTCGGTTAATATATCTATAAATTGATTTTTGAATCAATAATCAAGATATTAACTTATTGGTACCACTCTCATTACTTAATTTATACCTTCAGAATATTTCTGCTTTCCCTATATTCCTCCGGAATCTCTTCCGTCAAAATACATCCATCTGCAAATTCCCCAAATGTCACAGAACTAACCTGTCCAAACTTAGTCGTATCTGCCAGAACATACACATCTTTGCACTGTTTCATCGCTGTGCTCTTCACGATTGCCTCATTGGCATCCGGTGTTGTGAAGCCCTCTCTTTTCGCGATTCCATTCGTTCCAAAGAAGCCTTTAGTGAAATGATACATCTGGATCATCTGCATCGCCTGGCTTCCGACAACCGCCTCTGTAGAACTCTTCAGTTCTCCCCCGATCAGGTAGACGCGAATCCCCATCTTCGCTAACGTCTGCGCATGGGATACTGCATTTGTGACAAAGGATGCCTGTGTACCTTCCAGATATTCTAACATCAGCCCTGTGGTAGTTCCTGCATCCAGATAAACAAAGTCATCCAGTAAAATAAGACTGGCTGCATATTTTGCTATCTTTTTCTTTTCTTCTTTATTTAATTCTGATTTCTGCGCTACTGTGGGTTCGTAGGCAGTTACCTTGTGATTTAATGTCACTGCTCCGCCAAAAACTTTTGTAAGCTTTCCTGCCTTATCCAGTGCTGTGATATCTCTGCGCACTGTGGACTCTGATGTGTCCAGAAGTTCTCTCAGTTCCGTAACCGTAATACTCTTTTTTTCTTCCAGAAGCCTCAGGATAATTTCATGTCTCTGTTCTGTCAGCATACTGTGCCTCCATTTATCTATTTTAATTCAAATATTATAAATCCATCGCCAAAGGTGATTTTCAATGGGCTTTACCTAATGATTATGTTCTCTCTCATTATAACAGAAACAGGAGATGATTGCATCATCTCCTGTCCTTCTCATTTCTTATATTTAATTCCGTTAATTACAGATTTTCCTGCATGAATTTGCTTACTGCTTCGTATGCAGCTTCTTCATCAGCACCTTCGATTGTGAATGTTACTTCATGACCTTTCTTAACGCCAAGTCCCATCAGTGCAAGAAGCTTTCTGCAGTCTACTTTCTTTCCTTCTTTTTCGATAGATACTGTAGATTCAAAGCCTTTTACCAGTTTTACAAGTTCTCCTGCCGGACGTGCGTGGATTCCCTCGTTGTCTGTGATTACGTACTTAAATTCTTTCATTTTAATATCCTCCATATTTTTGTTTTTTTACCTGTTTGATTCATATACCAATGAATGGTAAACAAACCTGTCAGTTTTTGTTTCATTTAACTATCTTTTAACTGTTTATGCAATCTTCTTTTTTACCAGGCCAAGCAGGACTGCTGAGATTACAGTTCCCACAACTAATGCCGCCAGATACATTACTGCGTTTCCAACTACAGGGAATACGAAGATTCCACCATGTGGTGCCATCAGTGTACAGTTAAATGCCATGGAAATAGCGCCTGCCACAGCGGATCCGATAATGCAGGATGGAAGTACACGAAGCGGGTCAGATGCTTCGAACGGAATCGCACCTTCTGTGATAAATGCAAGGCCCATGATAAAGTTTGTCGGACCTGCGTCTCTCTCTTCTTTTGTGAACTTATCCTTAAACAACAGTGTTGCCAGTGTGATTGCACAAGGAGGTGTCATGCCACCGATCATAACTGCTGCCATGATATCATAGTTACCTGCCGCGATAGCAGCTGTTCCAAATACATATGCCGCTTTGTTGAACGGACCACCCATATCGATTGCCATCATTACGCCAAGCACCGTACCGAACACTATTTTACTGGAACTTCCCATTCCTGTCAAGGCATTGTTCAGTCCTGTGTTGATACCACCCATGATCGGTTCTACGATAAATGTCATTAAGAGTCCCATAACAAGGATTCCGACTACAGGGTAGATCAGAACAGGCGCGATTTTCTCTAATGCTTCAGGAAGTTTGTCACATAATTTACGGAGTCCAAGGATCAGGTATCCTGCTGCAAAACCTGCAAGCAGTGCCCCAAGAAAACCGGATTTGCCGTTAGCTGCCATCATACCGCCAACCAGACCAAGCGCAAGTGCTGGTCTGTCACCAATTGCCATAGCGATAAATCCTGCAAGAATCGGGAGCATAAATCCAAATGCTGTTCCACCAATATTCTTAAACAATGCAGCTACCGGTGTGATCGTACCAAAGTTTGCTCTCTGGTCTGCCGGAAGTGCACTTAAATCTACACTCAATCCATCGATCAGGAATGCGATCGGAACTTTGGCATCTGCTGCAACGATAATACAATCTGCTTCTGCGATTTCCTGATCTGTCAGTACATTTTTAGCACCACCGGAACCGCGGGTTTCAATCTTGACAAAACAGTTCTTTGCTTTTGCAGCTTTTTCAATTCCTTCCGTTGCCATGTAGGTATGCGCGATACCGGTCGGGCAGGAAGTGACAGCCAGAAGTTTTGCCTGTGTTCCTTCTGCTGAACCTGTATCAGCGAGTCTCTCATCAATATTTTTCTTTTCACTGTCTGCCTTGTCAATGATTTCCATAAATTCATCTACAGAAGATGCGTTGCGAAGAGATTCTGTGAATTCTTCATCTATCAGCATAACAGAGAGTTTGCTGAGCACATCCAGGTGGATGTTATCTTCTGTATTTGGTGCTGCAATCAGGAATAATAAGGTTACCGGCTCATCATCCAGTGCCTCAAATTCCACGCCATTTTTATTACCATTGCAGCAAGCCCCGGTTTCTTTACCGCATCACATTTTCCATGCGGAATGGCTATTCCCTCACCGATACCGGTGGTGCTTTCTTCCTCTCTTAAATATACCTGCTTACGATAGGCTTCGCGGTCGCTGATCTTCTCACTCTTTACCATAAGATCAACTGCCATATCCAGAGCTTCTGCTTTACTTGCAGGAGCTGATGTCAAAGAACACTTCTTCTGTCAAGCAGATCTGTAATCCTCATCTTTTTCTCCTCCTTTATTATTTTCCGGTTACCTGACGATAAACGGCTTTTATTTCTTCTTCTGTTGCAAGATTCTCTGAAAATGCACTTGCACTTCCTGCTGCGATTCCCATATGGAATGCGTGTTTATAATCCTTCTTCTCCATCCATCCTGCAACGAAACCTGCTACCATGGAATCTCCGGCACCAACACCATTTACAAGCGTTCCTTTTGGTGCAGGCTCTTTATACACCTGTCCATCTTCCGCTACCAGGACCGCGCCTTCTCCTGCCATGGAAATCAGCACATTTCTTGCACCTTTTTCCTGAAGTTTCTTTCCATATGGGATCACATCTTCTCTCGTCTTTAATTTCACTCCAAAAATCTCGCCAAGTTCATGGTTGTTCGGTTTTACCAGAAATGGATGATATTTCAGGACATTAACCAGAAGATCTTTTGTCGCATCTACCACGATCATGACGCCCTTTTTGTCCAATCTTGCCATAATCTGCTCGTACATGTCATCCGGCATGGAGGAGGGAATGCTGCCTGCCAGGAAAAGTACATCGCCTTCACCAAGCTCATCCAGCTTCTTCATCAGTTCTTCTACTTTATCTTTACTGATCACCGGTCCTGCGCCATTAATCTCTGTGCCGTCAATGGATTTCAGTTTGACATTAATTCTGGAAACGCCTTCACTGATCTGAATGAAATCAGATTTCACCCCCATCTCCTGTAATCTGCGGATAATCTCCTCTCCGACAAATCCTGCTGTAAAACCAAGTGCTGTATTCTCAATTCCCAGATTCATCAATACTGTGGAAACGTTGATTCCCTTTCCACCAGGAAGCATCAGTTCCGAACTTGTTCTGTTTGTCAGCCCCAGCTTGAAGTCATCTACTGAAACAATGTAATCCAGAGATGGATTAAATGTCACTGTGTAAATCATCTCTTCTTTCCCTCCCGTTTATCTTTCTCCATATCAGCGATTTTTATAGATTATATTATTATTCCACTATCATCAGTCATCTGCGTCTTTGTGTTGCCTTTTGATGACTTCCTTTGTTTATGGTCCTAGTATACAGTCATATTCGTTCAAAGTCAATCAAACTAATTCATAAAATTTATGACTGATTTTGGTTTAATTTGCACAAAATCGTTTATCATTGCTCGCATTCATTCAAATTCGTCCAAGTCAATTGGATATTCTCAATTCTTTCCGAGAGAAGAATCCTGCCTGTATAATTCTCCATTGCAATGTAACAAAAAAATCCTCTGACTGAGATCAAGTCCACAATCAGAGGATTTACAATTTTCCATTATTTTATTATTTACATTTTATGCTTCTCAGCGGTAAAAAACGCTTTTGTTTCTTTCACAACCACACCGCTTAACACAAACAATGCGATCATATTCGGAATCGCCATCAATCCGTTAAAGATATCTGCGATAGTCCATACTGCGCTTACCGTCATGTACGGTCCGATAAATACTGCCAGAATGTACAGCCAGCGATATGTAAGAATTGTTTTTTTATGTCCTTTTGTCAGATATTCCAGACAACGTTCACTGTAATAATCCCATCCAAGAATTGTAGTGAATGCAAAGAATACCAGACAGATCATCAATACAAATGCAGAAACCTGTCCCGGAATCGGAAGTCCATGCTGGAATGCATAAGTTGTTACCTGAACACCTTCCAGACCTTCTACCTGCCACGCACCTGTCAGTACAATGGAAAGTCCTGTCATGGTACAGATCACGATCGTATCAATAAATGTGCCTGTCATGCTTACAAGCCCCTGACGTACAGGCTCTTTTGTCTGAGCTGCCGCTGCCGCGATTGGTGCACTACCAAGACCTGCTTCATTTGAGAAAATACCACGTGCAACACCCTTCTGCATAGCAACGATCATCGTTCCTACCAGACCACCTGTTACAGCTGATGGATTAAATGCTCCTTTCACAACAGTTACGATAGCAGCAGGAATTTCAGTGATATTTAAAACAATCAGTGCAACACTGAAAATCAGATAAATCACTGCCATGAACGGTACAATAATCTGGCTGACTGTTGCAATTCTTTTTAATCCACCAATCAGGATCGCTGCAACACATGCAGCAAGAATCAGGGATGAAATTACAACTGCCCATGAATATTCTCCAAGGAACGGGATATTCACACAGTTAGTTTTATTCGGATCAAAGAAATTCTGAACGGCACTGGAAATACCATTTACCTGGCTGAATGTACCGATCCCGAAAAGGCCTACACAAACTCCGAAAAATGCAAAAATCTTAGCAAGCCATTTCCATTTCTCGCCCATACCTTTCTCAATATAATAGAAAGGACCACCAAGGCTGTGACCATCTTCTGCTACCACACGATATTTAACCGCCAGAAGACCTTCTGAGAATTTCGTTGCCATTCCAAAGAATGCCGCAACGATCATCCAGAATAATGCTCCCGGACCACCTGCACAGACAGCAGTTGCAACACCGACGATATTACCGGTACCGATAGTTGCGCTTAATGCTGTACATAAAGCTGCGAAACTGGAAATTTCACCATCGCCTTCGTCTTCATTCTTAAACATCCATTTGAGAGCAAGAGGAAGTCTTCGTATCTGAAGAAGTCCAAGTCTGGCTGTCAGTAAAATACCGCCTGCCATGATAAGGACCATAAGGGGTACACCCCAGACGAGATCATCTACCGTAGATAAAAATGAATTGATCGCTTCCCACATAATAATAAATCTCCTTTTCGTAAAAAGTGTAATATATTGTACAGCTGGGAAACAAAGTAATAACAGACCGTTTCAGAAATTAGAAAGTTCAGAAAATACTATCCATATGTAAACTGCCTCTAAAGTTAGTTATCTAACATTATCCAATGTTTTCTAAATATCAGCATCTTTATAGTTTCATATGAATCAGCGGGGATGATAAAGCATCCTCTGTCCTTTTGCCTGAGAGATTCAAGACACGATATAACTGATTTTTAGCTGATTCTGTGTGACAGTCAGCCATTCATATCCGTGTTATTTGCACCTTCGGCCCCCGACTTAACGGGTGTCTCCAGAGAAACGATCCATTTGCAGTTCCTCCCTGCGTCCAGGGAACCTGAGAGTTTTACTCCTTCGGCGGGTATAGCCATTGTGCGGCTTCCTCTTTCCTGCAAACTTCACCTCGTTAATTTGCTGTTACTGTGATATACTATATCCCTTAATTTTGAACTCGTCAATAGAAAATTAAACTTTTATAAAAAAATAATAAAATTTCTGGCTATTTAAAGTGATATTCCGTAAATTTCATAGAAACACATGCAAAAATCCCAGAATTTCAGCTTGCATAAAATCTAAAATTCCGGGATTTTATAATACTTTCATAAAAATTTGTCTTAAAAATAACTTTATAATAATACAGTCTATGCATTCACCATATCAGCAGCAAACAAAGCCGCACCAAGTGCACCACAAAGCTGCGCCTTATCACTGATCACCAGTTTTGTGCCAAGCTTCTCTTCCAGTGTCTTCACCAGACCTTTATTCTTGGAAACTCCGCCTGTCATCATGAATTTCTCTTCTCCACCCACACGTCTGGTGAGAGCCGCAGTTTTGACAGCAACCGCTTTATTCAGTCCGTGAACGATATCATCGGCAGCCTTATTCTGCGCGATCAGAGAAACAACCTCAGATTCCGCAAATACCGTACACATACTGGAAATCGTAATGTCTTCCTTAAATTCCAGGCCGCACTCACTCATCTGATCCAGACTCATTTCCATGGTACGCGCCATCATTTCCAGAAAACGTCCGGTTCCTGCTGCACATTTATCATTCATAACAAAGTTGGCCACTGCCCCGTTTTCATCCAGACGGATTACTTTACTGTCCTGTCCTCCAATATCAATAACTGTACGGACTTCCGGATTCAGGAAATGTGCGCCTCTGGCATGACAGGTAATCTCAGTGATACTCTTATCGCCATTTTTGATCGCGGTACGTCCATATCCAGTCGTAACCAGAGCATCTATATCCTCTCTCTGTAATCCGGCTTTATTTAATGCCTCTGAAAGCGCACGGTCCGCACCAATAGCCGCACCTGCGCCTGTAGGCAGGATAATACCTGTAACGATCTCATGTTCTTTATTTAAAATAACTACATCTGTACTTGTAGAACCACTGTCAATTCCAGCAAAATAACCTTTTCCCATTTTTTTCTCTCCTTTTGCGTTTCCATCTGTCGTCTGCTCCAGTGTCTCCGGCTGAATACTCTCTGCAAAAGCCTCCAGTCTGGTAAGAAGCTGACCGCTGCTTTGAATGGTATAATCTGATTCTATCTTCAAAAGAGGTACGTCTGTATGATTCTTGATATCTGCGTATTCAAAGCTATAGAAATCACAGAACTTTACAGTATGATAGATAATTCCTGCTATGGATGGATCATTATAAAGTTTCTTGCGTCCTGTAGGATCCATCATACGCATACATGGAATCTGTCCCAGGATTTCTCCGGCATACCAGTCCATCAGTTCATCAAAAGAAGCTCCTTGTGGCGGCAGCACATTTCCCACTGAGCGGTTATGTACGCAGGTATCATTCTCTACCGGAAGCGGCATTGCCTTACTTGTCATTTCAAATAGTTCCTGTCCCATTCTTGCACCAAGCACTGCAATATGCGGCTTTGTAAACTTCTCTGGCGCGTGGAAAGCAGCGCAGAATTTCTCAGGATCAAATTCTGTCCCTTTATATTTGGCATAAGCTTTTGCCAGACCCTTCAACTGAACAGCCATTCGCTCCCTGCTACAGGCGCTGTCACAGTGAAGCACATCCAGAATATAAAGAAAATCCAGTTTTCCACTTTCCAGAAGAATATCATATACACTTCGGATCGTATCACAGCAGCTTACTAAAACCAGCTCTTTGATTTTTCCTTCCATGACTCCTTCCAGAAGAGTTTTTCCAAATCCGCAGATATTCGGATGAGAAACCTGATCAGCCAGATCGAAACCATCCGGCATGTGGTTAAAATTCTCACATTCTCCGCCAAGAGACTCCAGAAGTTCAATCGGCGTATATTTACAGACATAATAAGTTTTATTCATTTTCAGCACCTCCCAGCATTTCCAGAAAAGCTCCCAGTCTGGTGGAAGTCTGCCCTTCTCCTCCATGACTTCTGTCACAGCCGTCGCCGTCCAGGATCAAAAGTGGCAGGCCGGCTTCCTCAAATTTCTTCTTTGCAAGCTGTGCAGCTCCAAGGGTATGTTTACAGCCCCAGTGTCCAAACCATACTGCCCCGTCTGCTCCTGCCTGTTTTGCATGACGGATTCCCGCTTCAATTCGTCTCAGAGCGCTTCCATTCAGAGAATGATATACCATTCTTCTCGCCATCGCTTCAAATGGTTTCTCCGGGTCAAAATCCGGCTCACAAGTCTCTGCCAGTTCGCATCCCACAATCTGTGCCTTCTCACTGAAACAAAGCTCCTGGCGCACTGCATCTGACCAGAATGGGATCGTGTGCATCCAGTAGATATGTTTGCCTTTTGCTTCCGGCGCTTTCTTAATATCTTCAAGAAGCATCTGGGTATATTTCTCTTCTTCTGCTGTTCCAAGCAAAATATTATTCGTCATTCCCGCATACAGTGGTGTAACCAGATCTGTCGGTACATATCTATCTGCACGCAGCTGCTGATATTTTTTATAATTTTCCAGAGTACGCTTACTACTGGCAAGACGCTTTTTCAATGCATCTTCTGAAATTGTCTTGCTGGTATGTTTTTCCAGGAATACTTTCAAGTCTCTCAACTGGTCTGCCACATACTGCACATTCTCCTCATTCTGCTGCCATGGTACATCAATGGCAAATGCCGGTACCTGGTAAAAATCAGCCAGTATACGGAACGTCAGCAGATTTGCATCACAGGTCAAGTTTGTATAGACAATACATTTCGGTTTCGGCAGAAGCTCTTTCTGCGCTGCTCCTAAGAATGTTTTGTGATAGCTGCAAAGGGTTTCAGCGATTCCCTGATTCTCTGCCTGCTGCAAGAATCCTCTCTCCGCTTTGCTGGCAGAAAGATAGCAGGAAAATCCCTCTACATTATATGGATGTAATCCCACCTCCTGCATCATTTCGCAGGGTGTAAAAATACTTACGATTACAGAATCATCCGGTTTCTGCAATGGATGCAACATCGTATCCATCATCAGATTTGCAAGATGTCTGTCTGCAGGCATCAGTCTCTTATCCTGCATGTAATGAAATTTCAGGTTCTGTGCTTCCCATCCCGTTTTTAACAGCCAGCGGGCGGACTCTGGCTTTGTGTTAGTCAAATTTTCAACATAATGACCAAATGTCTCAACAATCTGCATAAGTCTTCTCTTCCTCATTATATTATGGTGTTATGAGCAGAAAATCTCTTGCCCAAAATTTGATATTCAAAATAAAGCTGTATAATGAAGCATTGTAATAATATCTTTTTTCAAAGTCAAGAAATTTTTCTTTCTTACAATTCTTATCCGCTATATTACAATTGATAAATATATACATTTTTCTTACATTCTTATTGACAAAAAAGTCTCAAATGGTACACTTTTGATTGTATTATTTTTCATAAAGAGAAGATTAATATTACTATGATATCAGTGCCCAAAATGAAACTGTCATTCGTACCTGTCTGGTAATTTGGGAACTCTGATATCTTATAAAAAGGAAAGGAAGGAATTAAAAAATGCGTTCATTGGCAGTTTATTTAAAGAACTACAAAAAAGAAAGCATTCTGGCGCCATTTTTTAAATTTCTGGAAGTTGTATTCGATCTGATCGTACCTGTCATCATCGCCCAGATCATTGACGTGGGTATTGCAAACCATGACAACGGATACATCATCCAGAGATTTTTTATTCTTATTTTAATGGCAGCTTTCGGTCTTACCTGCAGCATTACGGCTCAGTTTTTCGCCGCAAAAGCCAGCGTAGGTTTTGCCACCAGATTAAGGCAGGCAGTTTATGATCACGTACAGTGTCTGTCCTTTACAGAACTTGACACTCTGGGAACAGATACTCTGATTATCCGGCTGACTGACGATATCAATCAGATTCAGAATGGTCTGAACATGGGACTTCGTCTTCTTCTTCGGAGCCCGTTCATCGTACTCGGATCCATGGTTATGGCATTTACCATTGACTTTAAATGTGCTCTGGTTTTTGCTGTTGCGATCCCATTTCTGTTTCTGGTTGTCTTCGTTATCATGTTTCTCAGTATTCCTTTATTTAAGAAGGTACAGGGAAAACTGGATACTGTTACTGGACTTACCAGGGAAAACCTTACCGGTGTCCGCGTTATCCGTGCATTCTGTCGTGAAAAAGAAGCAGTTCAGGAATTTGACTCACGTAATCAGGAATTGACAAAGTTAAACCTCTTTGTCGGAAGACTTTCTGCTTTATTAAATCCGGTTACTTATGTACTGATCAACATTGCCACTGTAATCCTGATCCAGAAAGCAGGTGTTGAGGTAAACTTAGGCGGTATGCAGCAGGGACAGGTCGTTGCGCTTTACAACTATATGGCCCAGATGATCGTCGAACTGATCAAACTTGCTTCCCTGATCATTACCTTAAACAAATCAGCAGCATGTGCAGGACGTGTGGCAGATATCCTGAAAGTAAAATCAACTATGAATTATCCTGCTGCATCTACCGCTACATCTGACTCTGACAAACCAGTCCAGAAACCAGGTTCTGTTGCAGAATCTATCAGTGCTTCATCCTCTTACAATGCTGACAATTCCGAAAATGTAGTTGTATTTGATGATGTTACTTTCGAATACAGCAAAGCCGGTGCTCCCAGCCTTTCCCATATCAGTTTTTCTGTAAAGAAAGGACAGACTGTCGGCATCATTGGTGGTACCGGAAGCGGTAAGACTACATTGGTAAACCTGATTTCCAGATTCTATGATACCAGCAAGGGAACTGTACTTCTGGATGGTCAGAATATTGAAAATTATACCAAAAATGATCTTCGTTCCAGAATCGGTGTTGTCCCTCAGAAAGCAGCACTTTTTAAAGGCACGATCCGTGATAACCTGAAATGGGGCCGCGAGGATGCCACTGACAAAGATTTATGGCAGGCACTTACCACTGCACAGGGAAAAGAAGTTGTAGAAGGAAAACCGGGACAGCTTGATTTCGAGCTGGAACAGAACGGTAAAAACCTTTCCGGCGGACAGAAACAGCGACTTACTATTGCCCGCGCCCTGGTAAAGAAACCAGAGATTCTGATTTTGGATGACAGCGCAAGTGCTCTTGACTTCGCCACTGATGCGGCACTTCGCAAATCTCTCAACAGACTTGACTGGAACGTAACCACTTTCCTGGTATCCCAGCGTTCCTCCAGTATTCAGCAGGCAGATCTGATCCTTGTTCTTGACAATGGAACGCTTGCAGGAAAAGGCACTCATGCCGAGTTACTGCGCACCTGTGATACTTATCGTGAGATCTATTTCTCCCAGTTCCCTGAAGAGAGAGCAAAATACGCCTCTGCATCTGCAGATGGTATGACAGCGGGGGTGACAGTATGAGCAAATCAATAACCAACAATGCATCAAAAGGAAAAAGTACTGAAACCTTCTTAAAGGTACTTCGTTTTATCGGAAGATATCGTTTCCTGCTGATCCTGAGTATTGTACTGGCAGCAATTTCAGTTATTTTACAATTATATGTACCGATCCTGTTTGGAAATGCCATTGACCAGGTAGTTGCCGAACATCAGGTAAACTTCGAGATGATGTGGTATTATCTGTCACGGATTCTTGTTATGGTTATCTTATCTTCCGTAGCTACATGGCTGATGAACGTAATCAATAACCGTATGACCTACCAGACGGTCAAAGATATCCGTGCCAAAGCAATCCGCCACATCCAGGTACTTCCACTCTCCTACCTTGACGGACACAGCACCGGTGATATCATCAGTCGCGTTATCGCAGATACGGATATCCTGTCTGACGGTATGCTGCTTGGATTTACACAGCTTTTCTCAGGAATCGTAACTATTATCGGAACATTGATCTTTATGTTCTCCAAGAACTTCTGGATCACATTAATGGTCATTGTCCTGACACCTTTAAGCTTCCTGGTAGCAAAATTTATTTCTTCCCATACCTTCCAGATGTTCAGAAAGCAGAGTGATGCCCGCGGACGTCAGACTGCTCTTATCGAAGAAATGATTGGAAACCAGAAAGTTGTTCAGGCTTTTGGATATGAGGAAAAATCCTCCAAACGTTTTGCAAGGCTTAACGAAGAATTACAGGACTGCAGTCTGAAGGCTATTTTTTACAGCAGTCTTACTAATCCGTCCACACGTTTCGTAAACAATGTAATTTACGCATGTGTAGCTTTGGCAGGTGCATTCATTATTCCTGGCGGCAAGCTGACAGTCGGAGGTCTTTCCGTACTTCTCTCCTATGCCAACCAGTATATGAAACCATTTAACGATATCAGCTCTGTCGTCACTGAACTTCAGAATGCTCTTGCATGTGCTGGCAGAATCTTTGATCTGCTTGAAGAAGAACCGGAAGTTGCCGAGGCTTCTGACACATTAAACAATGTCAAAGGGGAAGTAGATATCAAGAATGTTTCTTTCCATTATGATGAGTCAAAGAAATTGATTGAAGACTTTAATCTCCACGTAAAACCTGGTATGCGTGTTGCCATCGTAGGCCCTACCGGATGTGGAAAATCAACGTTTATCAATCTTCTGATGAGGTTTTATGATGTAAACGGCGGATTTATTTCTGTTGATGGTAAACCGATCAGAGACATTACCCGTCATTCCCTCAGAAGCAGTTACGGTATGGTTCTGCAGGAGACATGGATCAAGAACGGAACTGTCCGCGATAATATTTCTATCGGAAAGCCAGAAGCTACAGATACCGAGATCATTGAGGCTGCTAAACTTACTCACAGCTGGGAATTTATCCAGCGTCTTCCTAAAGGACTGGATACTATGCTGAATGAGGACAGTTTAAGCCAGGGTCAGAAACAGCTGTTATGTATCACAAGAGTTATGCTCTGCCTGCCTCCGATGCTGATTCTGGATGAGGCAACTTCCAGTATCGATACCAGAACAGAATTACAGATTCAGGAAGCGTTTGAGCGAATGATGGAGGGAAGGACAAGCTTTATCGTAGCTCACCGTCTCTCTACGATTCGAAATGCTGATCTGATCCTCGTTATGAAAGACGGAAGCATTATCGAACAGGGAACACATGATGAATTGATTGCAAAAGGTGGTTTCTACCATACTCTGTATAATAGTCAGTTCGCAAAAGTTTCTGAGTAAATAATAAAAGGGTTACTGTTCACTCCTTCTCAGTAACACGCTTCGCGATGCAGGAAATATGAACCTCCTTGTGCAAAGTCCAAGGAGGTTCATTTGCTTCGCAAACTTAATTTATGCTAATCGCATAAATTCGCGCTGTATGTCTCGGAATTTTGGCATTTTCATGCCAAAACACCTCGCGGGATAATGACATGTGAACAGTAATATAAAAGAAACTATTTCATCAGATTGCTCTGGTAGCTTCTTTCAGCCATTCTTTCTCTTCATTTTCCAGATACGGAGATATCTTCTTATACACCTGTGCATGGTAATCATTCAGGAGTTTTCTCTCCCTTGCAGTCATCTGTTCCGGAATAATACCATCCAGATCAAACGGAACCATTGTCAAAAATTCAAAGCACATAAACTGACCATAAGAAGTTTTCTCCGCCTTTTTGCATACCAGCATATTCTCATGGCGGATTCCATATCCATCTTCCACATAATACCCAGGTTCATCAGAAGTGATCATTCCTTCTTCAAAGACTGCGTTGCCGCCCGGCACATTTCTCCATCGGAAGCTATTCGGACCTTCATGAACATTCAGAAGATATCCGACTCCATGGCCGGTTCCATGATTAAAATCCTGTCCAAGTTCCCATAATGGACCACGTGCCAGATAATCCAGATTCACACCGGTACATCCATAACGGAATTTCGCAGCCCCAAGATTCAGCATTCCGCGAAGTACTGCCGTAAAATACATCTTCTGTTCCTCTGTGACCGGTCCCATTACCACTGTACGTGTAATGTCAGTTGTTCCCTCATAATAGTTGCCGCCTGTATCTGCCAGCACAAAGCTTCTTGGCTCAATCGGAATATCTGTCTCAGGTGTGGCAAAGTAATGATTGATTGCTGCATGAGCACCATAAGAAATAATCGGATCAAAGCTATTATCAATAAAATTCTGCTGTTCTGAACGCAGACTGTACAATTTATCTGCCGCACTCATCTCAGTAATCGGAATCTTTCCTACATTTTTCTTCAGCCAGTAGATAAATTTTGTCACTGCCACTCCATCTTTAATATGAGCGATCCGTTCATTCTCTACCTCTGTCGGATTCTTGATAGCCTTCGGAAGGAATGTCAGATTTTCTTCATCCAGAATTGTCGCGTCAGAAGAAATGCTGCTTACCAGACGGCTGTTTGCTTTTCTTTTACATAACAGAACTTTTGTATCTTTTTCAAATTCTTTGACATATTCATAAATACTGTCATAAGGAAGGAGAGAAACTCCATCCTCTGCCAATATGTTCAATACTTCTGCCGGGAATGCTTTCTCATTCGCGAACAATTTAATTTCTTTCTCCGTCATAATAAGGTAAGAAAGAACAACCGGACAACACTCCACATCTCCTCCACGAATATTTAAAAGCCACGCAATATCATCCAGAGAAGTCAGTACAAACGCGTCCGCTTCCTTCTCCTTCATTGCCTTACGGATTCGTGCACATTTATCTGAACGTGTCTCTCCCGTCCATTTTACATCCAGTTCCATTACCTGTTCACAGGAGAGTGCCGGACGATCTTCCCATATATCTCCGACAAGGTCATGATCTACATCAAGGGACACACCTTTTTTTCCAAGAAGCAGTTCAAGTTCTGCTGCCTCTTTCGCACTGACCGTACGTCCGTCAAAACCCAGACACATCCCATTCGTCAGCGTCTTTTCCAGAAATTCATGGACAGTCAGAACCTCCGGCTCACCCATTTTAAATAAGTCAATCCCGCTGCCTTCCAGCTGATTAGCTGCCTGGATAAAATAACGTCCATCTGTCCATAAGCCTGCCATATCCTGCATGATCACCGCAGTTCCCGCAGAACCGTTAAAACCGGTGATATATTTCCTGCATTTGAAATATTCTCCGACATATTCTGATCCATGAAAGTCATCTGTAGGAACCAGATAAGCATCGATTCCTGTCTCCTTCATTCGTGCCCGAAGTGCTGCTACTCTCTCTTTTACTGTCATTTGTTTTTACCCTTAAGGCTGCCCGCTGCAGTCTTTCCTATCTGCGTATAATATAAAAGGGCGGCCACAAAAATATGCAGCAGCCCTTTTTATGTATTCAGTGTAATAATATCAGAGATATTTGTCAATTACTTTTTCTCGAGAGTCTCGTTCATACTTCCCATACGGTAACCTAAAATATCCATAGTTACATAAGTAAATCCATACTCTTTAAATTTCTTTGCAATATCTTCACGAACATCTTTTTTCAGAAGTTTCGGAAACTCCTCCGGCATAATCTCAATTCTGGCAAGAAGACCATGAATACGGACACGAACCTGATGGAATCCATAGTCTAGCAAAAGCTGCTCCGCTTTCTCAACCATTCCAAGTTTCTCCTCACTGATCGTCTCACCATATACAAATCTGGACGACAAACAGGCAAAGGACTGCTTATCCCAGGTTGGAAGTCCAAGTTCTTTGGAATATTCTCTGATTTCCGCTTTCGTGAGCTTCGCTTCACGTAACGGGCTCTTAACTCCGAGTTCCTTTACCGCGATCAGACCTGGTCTGTAATCACCATTGTCGTCCATATTAGAACCTTCTGCAATATACTTGATTCCGTTTTCTTTTGCGATATCACCAATCTTCTCGAACAGTTCTTTCTTACATAAATAACATCTGTTTGGCGGATTCTGGGAAAATCCTTCAATCTCCAGTTCTTCAGACTGGCAGATCACATGTTTGATACCCTCTTTCTCACAGAATGCCTTCGCCTCATTCAGTTCTCTTTTCGGGAAAGAACATGACTGGGCTGTAATGGCGATTACTTTGTCCCCAAGTACATCATGCGCTACCTTTAACAGAAAAGTAGAATCCACGCCGCTTGAAAAAGCAACCGCTACGCTTCCGAGTTCTTTCAGATATTCTTTTAAATGTTCCAGTTTATTTTCCATAGTGTAAACCTCCTGCTTGTTTTCCTCTTCGTTACTATCATGCGGATATTTATAAGCTACTTTCGCAATTTACTCATAACCGCCTTTTTTCTTTGTAAAACTCTAATTTGATTAATCATATCATTAAAGTAGGGTTTAATGTCAAGTACTAAATTTCTTACTGAGAACGGAACCCGTTACTGTTCACTCCGTACCTGATAACCGGAGCCGTTACTGTTCACTCCGTTCTCAGTAACGTAGCCCCAATACACAATATTGAAATTCCAATATTGCTAATGAAATAGATATATTATATAATACATTTGTGTGTGTTTGAAATACCATTTTGCAAGATTTATCATAAGTTTGCCAAAGATTTTTTATTATCAGGCACGAAATGGGCACTGGCATCATTACTGTTCACATGTATTTTTCAAACACACTCCGGAAATTTTATATCATAAAAAATATATTGGAGTATATCATGAAAAAATCAACTACCTCATCAGTTCATGCATTTGGCAGTCAGGAATCTCTCTGTCTTAAGGGAATTGCCATCGTCATGCTGATCTGCCACCACTGTTTTTTAGGTCCGGCGCGCTATAAGGGTCAGGCCGTTACGTTTATCATTCCAGAAAACATATGGAATTATGTTGCTCTCTTTTTCAAGATTTGTGTATGTATTTTTGCATTTATCAGTGCCTATGGAATTACCTGGAAAATAAAAAGTTCCTGTCATTTTGATTCTGCAGAGCAAACTCAGAAAGACCTCAGAAACATATTACTTTCCCGCCTGATCCGCCTTCTGGCCAGTTTTATTTTGGTTTTTCTGCTCGTAGACGTTTTTGCTTTGTTTTATGATCCATGGCGCTTTGCAGAAATTTATGGAACTTCATTTCCTGTATGTATCGCATATTTTATTTTAGATATGCTGGGACTTGCACAGCTTTTACACACACCTACTTTTTTAGGTACCTATTGGTATTACAGTCTGGCAATTGTGATCATTCTGCTGGTACCATGTTTTTACTTACTTATCAGGAAGATAGGGACTGTTCCTTTTCTTGGGCTGATCGCAGTCATCAATTTTACAGTTTCTATTCCAAATCATAATTTCTGGCGTTATCTTTTATGTATTGCAGTTGGAGTTTCATGTGCTTACAACAATACCATTGTTAAAATTATGAATTGGGATATCATAAAATCACAAAAATGGAACCATCTTGTAAAATTTTTCATAGAATTTTTACTGCTATTTGTTCTTATGGTTCTACGACAGGGTCCATTAATGGATATACTCTATCCATTTTGGGATGCAGTAATTCCAGTTGTTTTTGCTTCTTTTTGCTGTGAATTTATAGTTATAATTCCTGGTTTGCGACAGCTTCTTATATTCCTTGGAACATATTCGGCTAATATTTTTATTATACACAATTACATTCGCAAAGTATGGTTTTATGATTTTACCTATAGCTTTAAATACCCTCTGTTAATCGTAATGGTTTTACTTTCAATTTCACTGGTTTTGTCCATCTGTATTGAACAACTAAAGAAAATCATTCATTACAATAGTTTTACCAGTCTTTTGGTTCAGAAAATATGTAAATAAAAACTTTATCCACCACGCAAAATGTCCCTGTGTTACCATCGTAAGTAACGCAGGGACATTTTATTATTCCTTTATTATTCCTTTATTATTCCTTTATTTTTCATCTGTATGTGTAACCTTTGCCAGCGTATCCAGTGACAGTATTTTTCTGATATTTAACAAAAATAACGTACAGGCAGTAACTACAGAAATGATATCTGCAATTGGCTCTGCATAATACACACCCATAACACCAAAGAAATGCGGCAGAATAACAGCAAAAGGAATTAACAGCACTACTTTTCTAAGTATTGCAATACACAGAGAAATTTTCGCCTGTCCCAGGCCAAGGAAAGAGCTCTGTATTCCACTCTGAAGTCCGAAAATAGACATTCCCATAATATATATCGGCAGAACTCTCTTTACCAGGTCTATCAAATCCGCATCATTCGTAAACATTCCTGCAAAAACACCCGGACAGGTCATTGCAAACATCACATATGCAAAAGAAAACAAAAATGTGATAATAAGCATATTTTTTATTGCTTTTTTGACACGTTCAAACTGTCCTGCACCAAAATTATAACTGATAATCGGCTGTACTCCATTTGTGAATCCATTGATTGGTACAAAAATCAGCTGTAGAACACTCTGTAAAATTGTCATAGATCCAACATACAAATCTCCGCCATACGTCTGTAATCCATGATTCATTACAATAGTTATCGCACTCTCCGTAGCAGACATAATAAACGGAGATACTCCCAATGCCAGTATTGAGCCAAGGATTTTCACGTCTGGCTTCAAATCAGAAATTCGGAGATGGATCTGCGATTTCGCTGAAATCAGGAAACTCAGCACCCAGACCGTACTTAATGCCTGCGAAATCACAGTTGCTATCGCAGCTCCTACAACTCCCATATCCAGAACAAAAATAAAAACAGGATCCAGAATAATGTTAACTATTGCACCGATTAATACTGAAATCATAGCCGTTCTTGCATATCCCTGACAGCTGATAAACGTATTAAGTCCTACCGCAAGCTCCACAAAAACTGTTCCCAGAAGATATACTGTTATATACGAAGCCGCATATTCTATTGTATAATCACTGGCGCCAAACATATAAAGCAATGGCTTTTTTAATCCCAGAAATACTGCCATGAGCACGCCTGAAAATACTAATAGCAAAAAAGTAGAATTCCCAAGAATTTTTTCTGCACGTTTATTGTCTCTTTGTCCCATAGCAATAGCTGCCAATGGTGCTCCTCCTCCATTGGCAAATCCTGCAAATGCAGATACGATCGTAATGACAGGAAAGGTAACTCCCACTCCGGTCAGTGCTGCTGCTCCGACTCCCGGAATCCTTCCTATATATATTCTGTCGATAATATTATATAAAACATTTACTATCTGCGCTAATACAGATGGCAATGCCAGCTGCAGCATCAATTTTAATATCTTTTCCGTTCCAAGACGACTGTCTGATTTTGTTTCCATATGATTTCCTAATTTCCTTTTCGTTAATGTGTTGATTTCGCTTTTGGGTAAATATGTTTCATTCTGGCATCGTCAAAATGTGTATCCACCCATTTTTCTATCTGATTCTGTGCCGTTATTCCCTGTGCACGCTGATCGTAACGTATCAGTGCTATAGAGGAAACTATAATATTACAGCACATAAACACAGTCAATATCCAGGTTATCACCTTTCCTGGTTTTACAGGGATCTTTTCGATCAGACCTGAGAGAAGCGGATATAACTTCTTAAACCATACCACCGCTGCAATTCCCCAGAAAAAACAATACAAAAGATTAATTCTTCCTCCCAGATTAAACGGAAGCTTACTGTAATCCCAGAATACTTTTCCGAAAAAAATCTCGGTAAACACACTGCACAGGTATTCATAGGCACCCCCGAGGAATGTGCCTGTCAGAAAAAGGAAACTCTCACTGTGATCCTTGTATTTATATAAAAACCAGGTAACAAGTGCAAGCGCAAATCCCCACACGATACTGAAAGGTCTCCATACAAGACTGCTTCTGCTCATCCAGTATCCCATCGTGATCCGGCAGAAAACTGTTTCGATAATATCAACCAAAATTGCACTGATGATAAAAAGCAGCATCAGTTTATAAAATCCACAGCCTTGCGCAAAAATGTTCTCAGATGTAACAGATTCCGCTGCCTGCATCTTTTTTACCTTTGGATAAGCCTTCTGAATTCTGCGTTCGATCAGTCCGGTGATCCACATGCTAAGCTGGCCACTTACTTTATCAAACTGCTCATTCGCAGCCGCCCACTGTTCCAGATAAGGACCTTTCTTTATCAGCAAAAGGTACGAAGCTGTGATATCCACAAGAAGCACGATAACCAGAACTAATAATATAATATGTAACAGTACAGATGGAAAAACAGATAACAACTTCCATGTCAGATTATTTCCCCATCTGACCATGACATATCCCAGGACACCCCACAGAGCAGAGGCCGGAAGACAGATATATCCATCCAGATTCCATTTCACCTCAGAATAATCCCACCAGCGTTCTTTGAAAGCCATCTCGATAAGATGACCTCTGATCCACTCGATTACTGTGGCATAGATCATAGAATACCAGAACAACCAGAATCCTGTCAGTTCCTGCAATCCAACGGAAATCAACACTGCTGTGATTCCGTACATAACGCAGAACGGTCCGTTCACAAGGCCTCGGTTAGAAAACTTTCTCTGTCTCAAGGTAGCTGTCACAGTTTCCAGAACCCATCCCAGAAACGAATATGCAAAAAACAGCCACAATAGTTCATAACCTGAAAAAATATTTATTTGTGTCTTCTCATAATTTTCTCCATTTCTTTACGATCTTTATTATATTACTATTTTCCCTCTCATCAATCAACAATTATTTATAACATTGTAAGCGATGAATAGCTTACCTTCTTTCTTAAAGAAACTTTTAAATTTTTCCAGTAAAAGAGCATCCCAGACCTTTCGTTCCAGGATGCTTCTGATTATTTCTAACATTTGTTTCTTTATTGGATGTAAAAATAATGTTCATTAATATTCCTTTCTCCTTAAAATTTTACTCTTCTCAGCAGCACGTTATCCTGCCTTGTATCTCCCCTGTACATAATCTCCGTCAAAACAGTTTTGTAACCAACCCCAATGCTTTATTAGCCAAATTGACATCAATTCCTGCAGTTTCTCATTTTCATTGGAATAATTATAAGATAGAATTCATTACTTTAGAGTTTTATTGATACAATTATAACTCTGTTTATCCCAAATTCACATAAACGATATAATACAAAACATGCACAAAATGTTATATCTTTTACAAGGAACAGCAAATTTTCTATTTTCTGCAGTTTTATCTTTTTATATCACCCAACCAGCATTGCAATCTGTCCGATATGCTTAATCTTACGCTTACACAATGAAAAAGGGTGCTGCGGTGTAAAAAATATCTGCGAAGCCTGAAGCATCTTTTTTGCTGCGTAACTATAAAATTTTTTTGCGGAAAGGTTCGTAGCCACACCTGTTAAGTGCCTGAAATTGGCAGCTTTATAAAGCACCTCAATATATCTGCCTTCAAATACATATAGAAATCTTTTACCTACTAGATGCTTCCTGTACAGATCGGCAGCTATTTTAATCTCCTGTACGATTTTCTCTCTATCCTGTTGTTTTCCCATCTATCTTTTCCCAATCATCACTATAATATAAAAACAGCACCGGACAACTTTTTTGTTATCCGGTGCCCATAATCTTAAAAAGCGGTTTTATGCTGGCTGTCAGCCGCGACATCCTTCCGAACGCCTAAAATGTCGCCGGTATCATTAAGTCCCCGGCGCGGACTCACCGTATCTCCCTGGTGTGGGCGTAATACCCTTCCGAGTATCAGATAGTCCCGGTCATTACCCTGCCCAGGCACAGTACAGCTTTTACGTGCCGCTACACGAAACCTTTTTGGTTTAACTATATTATATGCGATACCCTAAGAAATATCAATAGTTTCCGTTAAAAATCACGTCCTCTGTCCCATCAGGTTTTAAAAATACTGTTTTTGAAACCCCATTACATTCCAGCGTTAATTTCTGCTCATGGGGAGAAGAAAGACGAACCCTGTGTATCCTGCAATCTCTCCATTCGAAATCAACTGTGATGTCACCCTGCGCCTTCATTCCCCGGACTTTTCCGTCCTTCCATTCATCCGGAAGTGCCGGAAGTAACAGGATATGCCCTTTCCTGCTCTGGACGAGCATCTCTGCAACCGCAGCTGCAAAGCCAAAATTCCCATCGATCTGGAACGGCGGATGTGCACACAGCATGTTGGGATATAGTCTTTTCCTTTGTAAATAACCATATATACCCTTCTGAACGTTTGGCGACCCTGTGCCAGACAGATTCATCACTGAATTTGATACCATTTAATCTCATTTGGTTCCATATGAAGTTCAAAACTGCTTCCATCTCCGATGTATACCGTTGTATCCTGCGGTTCATAAGTATTATTCACAACACAGTATTTCTTATTTTTTACATATGCATGAACCTCAACATTATAATTTGAAGAATACCAGCGATAAAGTTCCTTCTCAGCAGATGCTGACCAGAGAACTGCCCTGTAAAGTACACGGCTATTCTCGAAGCTATATGGAAGACCACTGATATAAACACCTCTTCCTTTTCCAAAGGTCTTTACAGCCATCTGTACTTCCTGATTTTTATGAATCAGAATTTCTGTTTCAGGCAATGCAAAAATATTTTTCTTGCCTTCACCAAAATCAACATCGCCCTCTGTATCCTGAAGGATAAAGTGATCTCTATGCTCATCCCAGTTATATTTGTCAGTATTTAAGTTGAATCCTCGTTCTTCTTCTACACCAAGGATATCATCCAACTGGAAGAATTTACCCTGCCACTGATGAGCAGCTGGTTCCCCTACTCCTATAAATCCTCCACCATTATAGACAAATTCTCTGATGGCAGTACTAATTGTTTCATCAATCCAGTTTTCGCCACCTGTCTGTGCAGTATCTGCATCTCCTACGTTAATGATCACATCGAAGTTTTTCAACAGTTCCCTGTTTTCACGGATATCATCAAAGCTAATAAAGGATACATCAAACGGTGCACCACTTAATGCCTCTATAATTCCAAAATAAGAATAATTCTGCTTGTAATAAATCGCATGATGTACCATGTGATTTCCCCGGGAACGCATTTTACCCCAGCAGTTCAGAACTGCTACACGTTTCACACAATACAGGGTAGTTCTCTGTATATTATCATATAAAGTACGGAATTCATCGCAAACCTCCTGGATATACTGCACAAAATCCGGAAATTCCAGGGCGAGCTTTAGATATCCGCCATATCCGATTCTCTGAATCGGGCTTCTCAGAATGGCTCTCCTTGCTGTTACCCAGTTCACTTTTGCTTCCTTTACCGGGTCCCCACCTTCATGGAATGTATCTGGAAAAAAATATGGAAGAAATCTTCCCTCTGTATATTTAACATTCTTGATATCGCTGAACAAACGAAGGGTTGCTCCATTCCCCACACTTCCTACAACTGCATCCAGTCCAATTGATGCAAATTCATCCATAAATGGTTCCATGCCGATCCAGTGATCACCCATAAACATCATAGCTTCTTTTCCATACTCATGAACAATATCAACCATCTCTTTTGTCTCACCGGTAGTACGATCAATTACTTCCTACCATCTCTGAATGTTATCTCTTGTGTTCACAACAAGCATGTCCGGATAGAGATGATCCATGAGATGTATCTCAAGTGTACCTGAAACAGCTGTATGGAATGATGTCATAATATACATCTGCTGTATTTCATCTGGATTTTCTTTTGCCCATCTATTATCTTTTCGGGTTGTATAAGAGGTTCGCATATTCCCAGCTGACCTTTATGGATGTTTTCTTTGACAGCAACATTTCCTCTCCTCCATCGTATCAGTACGCTTTGCTCTGATGTTCGATATACCTGCGGATATTTTCTTCCGATACAGATCCGACCGTTTCCACATAATAGGAATGGTTCCACAGCTCCCCTTTCCAAAGCTGGTTTCTTATTTCCGGAAAACGTTCGAAAAGTTTTCTGCCGGAGATCCCCTTTAGGTATTTTACGATTGCAGTTATGGATAACTTCGGAGGGGCTGACACAAAACAGTGTACATGGTCTCCTTCCCCACATTCAAACAGATAAACCGTAAAGCCCTTATCTTCTGCGATTTCCTGCACCAGTTCCTGCAGATATGCCTCGACCTCCACATTTAATATCTTCCGCCGGTATTTTACCGTCCATACCATATGGTAATTAATATTGCACACACAAGTGCGGTAATGTATAAGATTTTCTTTCATGCATATAGTATACCATGATATCAAAAATTCCGCCACAAAAATCGAACATATTTTCTTTTTATAATTCTGGATACAGCTTTTTATAGAAAGCTTTTATAGAAAAAAATTGAACGAAAACCGTTTTGTTATTTCTATTTATTATGAGTGCAGATATGCACAGTTTACGCTTTCATCTCCGTAATTGACATTGCCGAGGATTCCCGCTTTTTATCCTAAACGATTTGACGATTTCAGTGATGCCTGAAGATAATTTAGACTTTTTAGAAAAAAATAGAGAAAAAAGCCCTGAAAATCTTATAATCACTTCTAAAACGTAGTGTTTATAAGACTCTCAGGGCCTATAAATACTTAAATTTAAATAGAAAATTAATCTTTACAGATTATTTACCCATCTGTTTTGCAACTTCTTCTGCGAAGTTCTCTTCTTTCTTTTCGATACCATCACCAGTCTCGTAACGTACGAAACCTTTGATTGCAATTTTAGCGCCGTTTTCTTTAGCAACCTGCTCTACATATTTAGCTACAGACTGTTTTCCATCTTCAGCTTTAACGTATGTCTGGTCAAGAAGGCAGATTTCTTTAAGTTCTTTTTTGATACGACCTGTAATCATTCCTTCGATAACCTTAGCCGGTTTCTGGGATTCTTTCGGATCGTTCTGAATCTGAGCCATAAGGATTTCTTTCTCATGCTCAATGTATTCTGCGCTTACTTCGCTATCGCTTGTGTACTGTGGTTTCAGAGCTGCAATCTGCATTGCTACGTTCTTAGCCATTTCTTTAACAGCATCGTTAACTACGTCTGTTTCAACGTCTACAAGAACACCGATCTTACCGCCCATATGTGTGTAGGAAGCAACGAAACCGTTCTCTTCTGTAACCTGAGCAAATCTTCTGATGTTCATGTTCTCGCCGATAACTGCGATCTGAGCTGCAAGAGCTTCTTTAACAGTCTTAGTTGTATCAAGTGCCCATGCTTCTGCAAGGAAAGCATCGATATCTGCTGCTGTTGTGTTCATAGCCTGAGCTGCAACATCTGCTACGTAATTCTGGAATTTCTCATTCTTAGCTACGAAGTCTGTCTCAGCGTTAACTTCTACAACAACTGCTTTCTTTCCGTCTTCGGAAACTAAAGTTTTGCAAAGACCTTCTGCTGCTACACGGCTTGCTTTCTTCTGTGCTGTAGCAAGACCTTTCTCGCGAAGGAATTCTACTGCTTTATCCATATCACCTTCTGTAGCTGTAAGAGCTTTCTTACAATCCATCATTCCGGCGCCGGTCATTTCTCTTAATTCTTTTACCTGTGCTGCTGTGATAGCCATTTCATTTTCCTCCTGAATAATATTCGTAAATCGCCCGGAGGGGCTTTTCCTTTTCAATGACAGGAAAGCCTGTCGGCTTTCCTGTACTGGTTCAAAAAATTATTCTTCTGTAGCTGCGAACTCTTCAGATTCAGCTTCGATTTCACCGTCTACATCTGTAGTACCCTGTTTTGCTTCGATAACAGCGTCTGCCATTTTGGAAACGATTAATTTTACTGCACGGATAGCGTCATCGTTACCTGGGATTACATAATCCAGTTCTTCTGGATCGCAGTTAGTATCACAGATACCGATAAGCGGGATTCCTAATGTATGAGCTTCCTGTACGCAGATTCTTTCTTTCTTAGGATCTACGATGAAGATTGCATCCGGAAGTCTCTTCATTTCTTTGATACCACCTAAGTTTTTCTGTAACTTAACAAGTTCTTTTTTCAGTTCGATAACTTCTTTTTTAGGAAGAACGTCAAATGTTCCATCAGCTTCCATAGCTTCGATCTGTTTCAGTCTTGCAATACGGCTCTGGATAGTTTTGAAGTTTGTAAGCATACCACCTAACCATCTCTCGTTTACATAGAACTGTCCGCAACGCTCTGCTTCTGTTTTGATAGCATCCTGAGCCTGTTTCTTTGTTCCTACGAATAAGATGCTTCCGCCGTCTGCTACGATATCAGCGATTGCATTGTAAGCATCGTCAACCATACCTACAGACTGCTGTAAGTCGATGATGTAGATACCGTTTCTCTCTGTGTAGATGTATGGAGCCATTTTAGGGTTCCATCTTCTTGTCTGATGTCCGAAATGTACGCCTGCTTCTAAAAGCTGTTTCATTGAAATAACGCTCATGTTTGTTCTCCTTTTTGGTTAATTTCTTCCGCCCGGTTCTTTTTCCTGGGGACCCAGCCTCACACCGCAGGGCACCATCCGCGGGAATCTCCGAACGTGTATATTTTGCACACGCAATAGATGCGCATGACTCGCAACTTCTGTAGTATAGCATACAAAAACCCTCCATGTAAAGAGGGTTTTTTGCAAATTTTCTATTATTTTGCCGCAACACTGTCTTTTAGTTTTTTCTCTTCTTCGGCTGTTAACTGGCGGCATTCGCCTATGTCCAAGTCATCCGGCAGGCTCAAAACACCCATGGAAATTCTTTTCAGATAAGTAACTTTCTTTCCCACTGCCTCAGTCATTCGTTTAACCTGATGGAACTTACCCTCTTTGATAGTAAGCTGGATTTCCGAAATCCAGCCGGACGGATATTGTTCCAATTCTGTATCTTCAGTTTTTCTTGTGCTGAGGATTTCAAGTTTTGCGGGCATAGTTGGATTTTTTTCTCCAATTTCAAGTCCCTGTGCAAATTGCTGTACATCCTCATCTGTCATGCATCCGTCTGTGACAGCATAATAAGTTTTGTCCACGTGTTTCTTCGGAGAAAGAAGTTCATGTGCCAGTGCTCCGTCATCTGTGATCAGAAGCAGACCTTCTGTGTCTTTATCCAGTCTTCCTACCGGGAACAGACCTTTTCTGTCTGACGGGACCAGCTCCATTACTGTTCTGTCACACTTGTCTTCTGTTGCACTGACATAACCTGCGGGTTTATGCAGAAGATAGTAAACAAACTCCGGCGCTTTGGAGACTACCGTTCCATCCAGAATTACTTCGTCTGTTTCACTGACCTTTAGCTCTGGCTTCTTTGCTGTTATACCGTTGACCTGAACTTTTCCCTTTTGAATATATTTTTTTACTTCACTTCTTGTGCCGCTTCCTGCATCTGCAAGGAATTTGTCGAGACGTATCGCTTTCCCCATTCTTTTCTCCTGTCAATCCACATACTATTATTGTTCTATTTTCACTCTGTCGGCTGTAAAATCTATTTTTAAAGTGAAATCTCTCTCACGTCCGGTTAATACTCATATCATTCTCTTCTTTTCCCGTATGCTGCTCATTTTCTCAAAATGAATAAAGCAATATACTACGCTAAATAGCAGAATCAGATAAATCAGTATCAAAATCTGCATGCCATACTTTGTCGAAAACAAATCCAGTGCATACTCTGTAATCAGCAGCGACCAGATATTAGCTCCCATATGAAGCAGCATACTACTGTAGATATTCCCGCTCATTTCCAGAATATATGCAAATGCAATTCCCAGAATACTTGCATAAATTCCCTGCACAATGTTTCCATGATAAATGCCAAATATCAGTCCCGATATCACTGCTGCCACCGGCATTTTAAGCCAGTCACGCAACCGCAGATAGATCAGCCACCTGAAAATCATTTCCTCTGCTGCCGGTGCAACAATTCCCATCCAGAAAATCATCATAAGAAGGGATTTTCCCTCTGTAATCCTGGTCATGCTATCCTGATAAGTTGTGCTGCTGATAAATGACTGCAGCATTGCCATAAGAAAGTTTCCATACTGTGCCAATCCTGCTCCTGCCAGAAGCAAAAGAAATATCTGTGGCAAAGAAAGCCTGACTTTTTTCTGTACAGGTATCAATCCGCCCGCAATTCTTCTTACCTTATCTCTGCGATAAAAAAACAATGCAGGTATCATCGCCAGGATGCCTGTCAGTCCTGTAAGGAAAATTGTATAATTATAATAAGTTTCCGCGGCATTCGCAGATATCCTTGCAAAAACAGCCAGCGCAGTTCCTGCAACGATCTGCGAAATCAGAAAATGAATTCCTACGGGATATCCTGCCCTCCAGATTTTAGAAACAATACTTTGTTTTCGCAGAGGGCTCAGGCGAAAAAATTTACAATTTCTTCCGCAGAATCAACGATTTTCAGAGGTTCTGCATTGGTAAGTTCTTCTTTTGTTCCATATCCGAAAGAAACAGCGATACATTCCAGCCCTGCCTTGCGCGCTCCATATACGTCATGTTCTTTATCACCGATCATGATTACCTGTTCTCTGTGTTTGTCCATATTAAGGCGGCGAAGAACATCCTCAATGACTTCTGTTTTATTAGTTCTGCGACCATCCATCTCACTTCCGCCAATTTCTGTGAAATACTGGGTAAGCCCGAAATGATCCAGAATCTGTCTTACATATACTTCCGGCTTAGAAGAGGCAACTGCAAGAATATATCCCTTTTTCTTTAACTGTGCCAGCATATCTTCGATTCCAGGATATACGGCATTCTCGAAGATTCCTGTTACGGAGTAGCGTTCCCTGTAAATTTCTACTGCTTTCTTTGCAGTCTCCTCATCAACCTGCGCATATTTCATAAACATCTCCGTAAGCGGTGGCCCTACAAAAGCTTTCAACTTCTCAAGATCAGCTTCCGGTTTTCCGATTCTCTCCAGCGCATACTGTACAGATTTGGTAATACCCTCTCCGGATTCTGTCAATGTTCCATCTAAATCAAACAAAATAACTTTGTACATGTTTTCCTCCTGTTTCAGTAAATATCGATATAATATGGTAGATTATATCATTGTTTTTCTGACACGTCTATGAGGAAAAAATTCAGGAATTCATTTTTATCAGTCTCCCTCCCTGAGAAATAACAAGTAATTCTATTTTGTTTATCTTAGCATCTTTCTTTATATCCAGGATGATTTTATCCTCTTCCCAGTACCAGGGACACTCCATTCCATCAAATCGAACGGAAAGAATCTGAACAGAACCTTGAGATACTATCTTGATTTGCGGAGTATGGAAATCGTCTGAGGTTTGTATACATTGAAATTCTACAGGTTCATTTTTTGTATGTGCATATTTACCTGTATACACCTGAACATCTTCATTTTTAGAATCTTTAAAGTCACCTGCGTTCTTGTTTTCCTTCTTTGTGCTATTTTGTGTTCTCTTATTTTTCTTTACTGATTTAGGTGTCGGTATACGGGTTGGTTTTGGCGTTTTTGTTGGCCTCTGGTGTTTGGCAGGCTTGGGCGTCGGTATCGGTGTTGATGTTGACGTTGGCGAAATTTCTTCTAGTCTTTTAACAGTAAGTTCGTTATCTGTCTGAGATATGTTTTGCGTATTGTTATCTATTTGATATTGACTATTCCACTGTGAATTATCGCCTTGGATACTATTGTTACCTTGAAAATTATTATTTTGCTGAGAGTTGTTATCCCATTGAGTATTGCCATTCCCTCCAATATTATTCTGCTGCGGGTTGTTGTCCCATGGCTGTGTACTGTCCTGCATATTATCCTGTGTTCCGTTTCCTGTACCATTATTATACTGATATCCATTATCCTGTGCATGGCTATTCTGAGTTGTATTTTCTATTGTGCTGCTATCCGTCTGCCAGCTGTTTTCCCACGTATTCTCCCAGTTGCTCTGATTCCACCACTGTTCTTCCTGCCATTGCCAGCTACTGTTTTCTCCATTTCCCACATCAATGTCAAAGCCTCCCATCTGCATGGCAGAGATTGTTGCGGTCAGGCACAAACACAAAAATACTGATACAATCATTAAAAAATATTTATGATTTTTCTTCAATTCTGATCATCTCCGTTTTCCATAATTCCAGGTTTCTGCTGTCTGTATTATCCAATATTACTTCTTTTGACTCATATTCTCTCCATAGTGTCTGACTGGCTTTCTGTTGTCCGGTACGCAGCAGAAACATTCCGTATTCACCATATCCGGCTCTATAAGCCTCATCATAATGAAGCATCTGTTCATAATATAGCCTGACATTCTCATAACTCTCCTGATATTCACTGTTTGTCGCAAGAAGCTGTAATATTTTTCGGGTTTCTTCTTTCTTAGTATATTTTCCCTGTAATTTTCTTAACCTTATGTCTGCCTGTTCACATATTTTCTTTTTGACCTTGCTGCTGCCATTTTGAAAATCTTCCTGATAATACAGATCAGTAATTGCCGTCAGTTTTTCATAAAAATCATCTGATTTTGAACCAGACACCAGCCTCGAGCCAAATAAAAGAAATATCATGATCATGGCAAATGCAATACTGCTTCCTGACAAGGCCAGAATATTTTTTATCTTGCTCTGACTTTGTCTCTTTTGAATTCTGCTTAATTTCTTCTGTACATTCTCCATATTCTGAAAACGCATTTCCGTTTTTTTCTGACAACATCGAAAAATAAGACAGAACAGTGACATATTTTGTATAAACAACAAAAAATCAGGTTTTTGACACAGGGCAGATAGTGTTTTTCCAAATGTATAGATATCCGTTGCCGCATTGATCCTGCCTTCATACTGTTCCGGCGCTGCAAATCCATTTGTGCCTGTACATACTTTATGCTGATATTTATAGCCATTCACCGCGCCACCCAGATCGATCAGATACAATCTGCCGTTTTCACCAAGCATCAGATTATCAGGTTTCAGATCACCATAGTATACCGGTGGTTTTTGGTTATGAAAATATACAAATATTTCTGTAATCTCTATTCCATATTTGATAATCTCTTTTATGGAAAATCGTTCCCCGCTTCGTATATATTCACCCAGAGATTTTCCTTTTACATATTCCATAACAAGATAACATTTCTGATCATCTTCTATATAATCTACCATCTTTGGAAGAGATGGATGAGACAACTTCAAAAGCATTCTGGCTTCATTTCTGCCGGAAACAGGGATTTCTTTTACCGCCCACAATACTCCCAGTTCCAGGTCTCTGGCAAGATAGACTTTCCCACCACCGCCTTTTCCAAGAGGCTCCAGAATACAATAACGCCCTTTTAATACAGTTCCAGATAAATTCACCGGCGCACCTCCTTATTCAGTTATCAAACAGATAAAATCATCCACTTTCGTTGCATGATTCTACAGTCAATCGGATATTTGCAATTGAAGCAGGGAACTTACTTGATTCGGTTAAATTTAAAAATTGGAAAAATACGATGAAAGAACTTCACCGCTAACAGATAAATATAGAATAGCACATCTCGTTCTTTTTGAAAAGCCCTGTTTTTATATTCAGAACATTTAAACAAAATACTGTTTACTGTTCACTGTTCTCTCTATTCTCAGTAATGCAATTTGCAGGATGGAAACATATATATAGCAGCAAAGTAGATGCCAGGCAAAAGGGAACATTAATATAAACAGAGGACAGTACAATATTTGTACACTGTCCTCTAATGTTTCGGTTTTTAAAGCAGATTCGAATATCTGCTTAATTTTAATCGGCTGATATCTCTTTACATTCTGTCCGGTGCAGAGAATCCAAGAAGATCGATGCATGTTTCCAGAACTTTCTTTGTGAGTTTCAGCAGCTGAATGAAAGAAGCTTTCTGTGCTTCGTTTTCTTCACTGAGAATCTTTGTCTCATGGTAGAAGCTGTTAAATGCATTGGATACTTCGTAAATATATGCGCAGATCTTATGTGGTGCTTTTTCTTCGAAAGCATTCTCTACAATTGCGCCGAAACCTGTCAACTGAAGCATCAAATTCTTCTGGCTGTCGTTTACAGGGTCAAGGATTACACCTGCATCAAGGTCACCGCCTTCTTCTGTAAAACGGTTCAGGATAGATTTGATACGAACGATCGTATAAAGAATATACGGACCTGTATTTCCTTCAAATGAAGTAAATCTGTCAATATCAAAAATGTAATCCTTGGTAGCCTGGTTGGAAAGATCACCATATTTAATTGCAGAAAGTCCTACGATCTCAGCAGTCTCTCTTGCATCTTTATCCTTTACGCTGCGGTTTTCAACGATCTTGGTAAACATCTCTTCATTGATGTCTTTGATAAGAGTTTCCAGACGCATAACGCCGCCCTCTCTTGTCTTAAACGGTTTGCCGTCTTTGCCATTCATTGTTCCAAATCCAAGGAAAGAAAGCTTCGTATCATCATTTACAAGACCTGTCTTTCTTGCGCAACGGAATACCTGAATGAAATGAAGTTCCTGACGTTTATCAACTACATATAAAATCTCATCCGGGTTGAACAGTTTCATACGCTCAACAATCGTTGCAAGGTCTGTAGTTGTATAAAGAGAAGCACCGTCTGATTTTAAAAGCATACATGGCGGAATCTCTTTTGTATCGTTTTCTTCTTTTACATCTACTACAAGAGCACCCTGATCTACATAGGCAAATCCTTTTTCTTTCATCTCTTCAACCATTCCAGGAATATATGGCTGGGCATCAGATTCTTTTTTCCAGAGGTCGAAAGAAACATTTAACTTGTCATAATTGCGTTTCAGGTCTGTAACAGATACATTCATGATATGATTCCAGAGAGCCATATATCCCGGTTTACCCTGCTGAAGAAGATGAGTTGCCTCCAGTGCCTCATTTCTGTATGCCTCGTCCTCTTTGGACTTGCCACTTGCGCAAGGATAAATCTCTTCCAGCTCGCTGATTGTAAATGGTGCTTCTTCCGGATATTCTCCTGTATAAGAATCATCAAAATAGACAAGCTCTGGTTTTCTGTGTCTCAGTTCTGTGATGATAAGTCCCATCTGCAGACCCCAGTCTCCAAGATGTACATCACCGATCACTTTATGACCTACAAAACGGCCGATTCTTTTAATACTTTCTCCGATAATTGCAGAGCGGAGATGACCTACATGGAGAGGTTTTGCAACGTTTGGTCCGCCGTAATCAATGATAATTGTCTTTGGCTCTTTTGCTACAGATACGGAAAGTTTCTCATCTGCTGCCATTTCTTTTAAATAGTCTGCAAGAAATTCACCTTTTACTTTCAGGTTGATGAATCCTGGTTTTACAACTTCTGCCATAGAGAAAACCTGGCTGTCTTTTAAATAAGCTACTACATCATCTGCAATCATAAATGGTGCTTTTTTATATGCTTTTGCACCCGCCATGGCACCATTGCACTGAAATTCGCAAAGGTCCGGTCTGTTGGATACGGTTACCTTTCCGTAGGACGGATCGTATCCTGCTTCTTCAAATGCTGCGGAAAGTTCTTCCGCCATCTGTTCCATCAGTTTCTTCATTCTCTAACTCCTCAAATTGTTTTACTTTGTAACTATTCAGCAGTCTGCTATTCTGCAAAAGTGCCAAACAGTTCCTATATTTTTATAATCAGACAGACAAAAGTCCCTGCCTGTATCCGGCATATTCTGATTAATCCACTACCACTTTTCTTGAACATGCAACAGCGATAGCACCATGTCCGATATGGCATGCAACACTTAATGATAACGGATTCTGTACAATCTCAATTCCAGGGAAAGCTTCTGCAATCTCTTTCTTAAATTCCAGAGCTTCTTCTTCGTTTCCTGTATAAGCAGACTGCAGACACATCTCGCCACGTTTCACATATTCAGCGAAGCGGTTCTCCCAGTCATTCTGCATAGCCTTAAGCATGACACGCTTTGCCTGCTTCTTGCCTCTTGTCTTGGAATATGCATCCAGTTTCTCTCCCTGAATCTGGAGTACAGGTTTTAAGTTCAGAACTGTTCCGATTGCTGCTGCCGCCGGAGTAATTCTTCCACCTTTTTTAAGATACTTCAATGTTTCCATAGTAATATAGATACTGGAATCAAATTTCTGCTCTTCAAGAACCTGTTTGATCTGTGCTGCATTTCTGCCTGCATCTCTTAAGGTAAGTGCATCCAATACAGACTGTCTCTGTGTAACAGAAATTCTCTGATTGTCTACCACATGCACTCTTCCGTCATATTCCTGAGCAAGTCCCATAGCTGTATCACAGGATGCACTCAGACCGCTTGACATAGGAATATGCACTACTTCATCATACTCTTCAAGAAGTGTATTCCAAAGCCCGCACACATCTGCCGGTCCCGGCTGGGAAGTGGAAATAGTCTCATCATTCTTAAGTCTCTCATAAAAATCTTCCTGTGAAAGAGTGATTCCTTCAAGATAAAGCTTCTCATTAATATAAAAAGGCATCGGAATCACGCTGACACCAAGTTCTCTCGCCTGATACTGTGTTATGCCGCTGTTACTGTCTGTGACAATGGCAATTTTTCCCATATTCATATCTCCTTTATTATAATTTCATGATATCAGAGGCAAAAGACCTGAAAGTCTTTCTTACTTGCCCGATAAGACCTTTTGACTCTGATATCATTTCATCGTAATCATTCAGTCTTTAGTGTAGCATATTTTTCTTTGTATCTCAATCCAGAATATAAATTTTTCCATTTCTATCTTAAAATCCAGTGTACTGGTCACTTAATATCTGACAAAACTCCATAGAATAATTTTATATCGTCAAGAAGTTCACCTAAAAGAATCCATCAGGAATACCTGTAAATTCACACTGATCCTGCTCTAACAGCTGATTTAACTTCTCAAAGCTATCTCTCATAAATCCCTTTACCATTTTCCCACATAAAGATACTCCCTTCCAGAAAACAGGCTTTTTCACAATCCCGTTTTCTGTGAAGAGAGTATCTTTTGCTCTTATAGCCACACAGATCTTCTCAATCTGGTTAAACTTATTCCATTTCTCTTACAATCTTACGAACCGGAAGAACAAATGTTGGAGATACGGACAGTTCATCAATGCCCATCTGTACGAAACGCTCTGTCATACTTGTATCTGCTCCAAGCTCACCGCAGATACCTGCCCAGATACCTTCTTTATGTGCATTGTCGATTACCATCTGGATCATACGGATTACTGCTTCATGATGAGAGTCATAAATATTATCCAGTTTTGCATTCTGACGGTCAATTGCCAGTGTATACTGAGTCAGGTCATTTGTACCAATACTAAAGAAGTCAACTTCTTTTGCAAGAAGATCACTAATCATAACGGCTGCCGGTGTCTCAATCATCACACCCTGCTCTACGTCATCCTTAAACGGTACACCCTGCTCTGTCAACTCTTTCTTTACTTCTGCAACAATAGCTTTGATCTGTTTTACTTCTGTCACAGAGATAATCATCGGGTACATAATGGAAATGTTTCCATACATACTTGCTCTGAAGAGCGCACGAAGCTGTGTTTTAAACACTTCCGGTCTGTCGAGACAGATACGAATCGCACGATAGCCCATTGCCGGGTTCTCTTCATGTGCCATATCAAAATAATCAATCTGCTTATCTGCACCGATATCCAGAGTACGGATGATTACTTTCTTGCCGGCCATGTTCTGTGCTACTGCTTTATAAATCTGGAACTGTTCTTCCTCTGTCGGATAGTTGTCCTTCTCCAGATAAATAAATTCACTTCTGAAAAGACCAATACCTTCTGCATCATTAGCCAGAACACTTGCAACATCTCCTGTGCTTCCGATGTTCGCATAAAGATGAATCTTATGTCCGCTCTTTGTCTCGGTTGTTTTACCTTTTAATTCTTTGAGCATTGCTCTCTGACGCAGTTCTTCATCTTTCTGATCCTGATATTTCTTAAGTGTATCTGCATCCGGCTCTACAATAAGAGAACCCGACTTACCATCCACGATTGCCACCTTTCCGTCCATACTGTCATCATATTCAATGTTGATCAGTGCCGGAATATTCATTGTTCTTGCAAGAATCGCTGTATGGGAATTAGAAGAACCTTTTCTTGTAACAAATGCAAGTACTCTGCTCTTATCCATCTGTACTGTCTCACTTGGAGCCAGATCCTCTGCCACGATAATAGATGGTTCTGCTGCATCCATATTCCCATCGTCATGTCCGGATAATACACGTACCAGACGATCTGAGATATCTTTTACGTCAGCAGCTCTTGCCTTCATATAGTCATCATCCATCTGTGCAAACATATCTGCAAAGTTATCACCTGTTGTTGCCACTGCATACTCTGCATTTACATTCTCTGTGCGGATAATATTGTCAATAGAATCAAGATAGTCCTCATCGTCCAGCATCATCTGATGTACTTCAAAAATAGCTGCACCTGACTCTCCAACTTCCTGAAGTGCCTTATCGTACAGTTTCTGAAGCTGGGCAACTGCTTTCTCCTTTGCTTCCTGCACGCGGGCGATCTCAGCTTCCGGATCTCCTACCCTTGTACGCTTCACGCTTGTATCTGCCTTCTGCAAAATAGAAATCTTTCCAATTGCGATTCCGGAAAATACGGACTTACCTTCTAATACTCTCATTACTCCAACTCTCCTTATTACAGATTATCTTCCAAAAAATTCCTCATCACTTCGGCATCTGCCACTTCATTGTCGCCTTCCACCTGCACCATGATCTGGTCGCCTTGCTTTGCCGCAAGATTCATAACACAGAACATGCGCTTCGCATCACCACTCTTTGTGCCTTTAAAAATGGTAATGTCGCTTGTGAGCTTGCCAGCTTCCTGCACAAGAAGCAGACCAGGCCTTGCATGTATTCCAAGTTTATCTTTGATAACATGCGTAAATGATACCATCCACAAACCTCCTCCTGTATACATACTTCTTTTTGAGATAACCCATTATAGCACAATCCGTCTCCATACTTCCATCCTTTTTTTACTTTTTGTACAAAATCCAAGTACTTTTTTTGACATTTTCACCGTCTTAAGTTCTATCTTATGTCAAAATCTACTAAAACACAATCTTTTATTATCAGATTTTATACACATGTAAATGAGCACCGAATCTAATCTCTCGTCAGATTCAGTGCTCACTTTTTGTTTTCTTCTTATTTTTCTATTTCTGTTTATTTCTTATTCGCTTCTAAGCGCATCAATCGGATTCAGATTAGCCGCTTTCACAGATGGAAGCAAGCCAAATACCACACCGATTACTGTCGAAAACAGTACTGCAATCACAATTGACGGTACACTGATCGCAGTAGGAGATCCGGTTACTTTTCCCACAACTTTCGATAAACCGATACCGGTTACTACACCGATAATACCTCCAATGCTGGTAAGCACTGAAGCTTCCGTCAGAAACTGTCCAAGAATCGTCTTCTTACGGGCTCCGATTGCCTTTTTCAGACCGATCTCCTTGGTACGCTCTGTAACGGAAACCAGCATGATGTTCATAACACCGATACCACCTACAAGCAGGGAGATACTTGCAATCCAGATCAGCTGATTATTTGTACTCTCACTGAGTTTCTGCATGTTCTTAACCTGCTCCATGATATCTTCTGCTTTATATTTCATAGTGGTACTGCCGTTTGTACTCAACGATGTGATGGAATTATTCAACGCATCTGCCGTAGAATTTCCCACAGAACTCATCGTATCTGTACTGTCCGCTTTTACGATCACATTCTGCGGCACATCAAATCTAAAGGATATCGGCCAGCAGCTGTCCGGAATCATCACGCTTCCCACAATTGACTGGTAATAAGTATAATACTCATCAATACTGTTAATCGTTGGCTGATAATTCTCATCCTGACGGATCACACCAACTATCGTATATGGTTCCTGATTAATCTCTACTGTCTGTCCCACCGGATTCTGTGACGGAAACAGATTCTGTGCTGCATTGTCATCGATCAGGGCAACTTTGTTATAGTTTTTGTAATCATCATTTACAAAGCCTCTGCCTGACTGAATCACATACCCACAGGTAGCCAGATAATTTACATCAATCCCATAAACGCTTCCGCCTTCAAGGCTGTTGTTATTGTTATAAATGGAAGCACTTGTGCTGTTATAATAAAAAGTTGCATTCTCCACATGATCAAGGTCACGTACTTCTTCTTTGACATCATCAGTCAGAACCGGTGCCTTTGAAGAATTTCCGTATTCTGAATCATACTGATTATCTCCGTCATACAGATAAATATTTACTGTATTGGATCCGGCACCGATCAGATCCTCTTTAATCTGCTCACTGGTTCCCTTGATCGTAGAAACAATCGCAATGATAGATGCAATACCAATGATGATACCAAGCATTGTCAGGAAGGATCGCATCATATGTGACCATATTCCCTGAAATGCCAGGCGTATATTCTCAAGCATAAAATGTCTCCTTTCTTATCAAGATCCATACATCTGGTCTAAGGTAACTTCTCTTGTTTTCGCTCCCTCTTTGACATCTTTTCCATAAGGGAAAGCAATCAAATCATCTTCACTAAGTCCGCCCTTAACAATTACACTATAACCGCTGTCTACCGTTGCTCCCACAGAAATTTCCTGTTTCTTCAGAATTCCATTGTCATCTTTATAAACATAATTCGTGCTGCTGTCACTTCTGACAAATGCTTTCTGAATGACCATACTGCCCTCGGAAGAAGAAGCTTCGTAGTTAATCGTAACCCAGTCCTGATCCTCAAGCTGAAGCGTCTTATCCGTCACTACCGCGGTAAATGCATAGTAAGAAACGTTAGGATTACTGCTTCCGTAGTAGCTGTTACCACTTACAGGATATTCAGAAACATCCATAACTTCTGCTTCAAATGAACCACTTGTATAGCTTGTACAGTTAAGAATTGTTCCCTCCTTGATATCATCCAGCATCAGTTCGCTGACAGAACCTACTACATAAAAACCATCACTGCTCTTTACCTTAAGCAAGGCTTTGCCATCGGTTGTCTCACCGCTGCCGCCATCTCCAACGTATGTAACCGTACCTGACAATTTTGCGCTGATAAGTTTTTTATTCGCCTTCTTTTCAAGCTGGGATATTTTAATATCACTTTCCTGAATATCCAGTTTCAGACTTGAGATCTTGCTCTTCTGATACTTAATCGCATCCTCCCTGGAAACCGGTGTTCCTGTCGGCTCTGCATCATCTCCTCCGTCTGTGTCACCTCCATCATCATCTGGAAGTATATCATATTTATCTGCATCTGCCAGAGTAAATTCCATCTCCACAAATTCATATACCGGTTTCTCCAGAAGGCTTCCATTTATCAGATAATATCCTGTACAAGAGCTTTTTCGATCCTCATAATCTGATATGGTATCATTCTGGTGAAATTCAAGCTGATACCAGTATCCACCCTGATGCACAACTTTTGTTCCATCAGCGCTGTATCCGGCAAGTTTATTAAAGAATGAACCCATAACTGTTACCTTTTCTTTTGCACTGCTGCACAAATATACATATGGATCATCCTTTGTACCACTTCCTGTAAATGGAATCGAATTCTCATCCAGCTTCTGATAAAATGGCTCGTCACCGTCTGTAATATTCGGATCACCTTTCTGATAATAAGGATCAAAATATGTGGTATTGTCATCCAGTGATGGAGTTGGTGTCGGCGATAACTCCGGGGTATCATCTTTTCCCGGATTAAAAGAATCATCACTGCCGTCACCAAAATCGTTTGCAGAAGGATCTGTATACACCGGAGCATTGGCAGTATTGTCGGTTTCAGTTGTATCAGAAGTGTTATCTGCACTCTGATTCTTTTTGTCAGTTGTATTTCCAGTATTTGTTGAAGCAGCATCTGAACTATTGTCTGCTGCTCCACCATCCGTAAATGCAGACAACAGAAGCGGATATATTGCCGCAGCCAGATAACTGCCTGACATATCTGCGGCTGATGACATGGTATCATCCGGAATCATATCATCATCGCCTGTACTGGTATCGCCGCTTCCCATCGTAGTACTCAGGTCATCGGCATCTGTACTGGCATCCGACTCTTCTATCGGACCACCGTTTTGGAGGCTGGTAAGTCGGTTTACAGCCTTATTCAAATCCTGTTCCTGTTTCTGCTTTTTCAGTTTTGCTATATTTAATTCCATCTCCACCAAAGTGGTGTCAAATGAAATCAACGGATCACCTTTATTTACGGTATCCCCTTTTGTTACATAAATCTGATCTATGATCAGATCTTTATCTCCATTTACTGTCTGCGTCGCACTGGATGTCACCGTTCCGTCAAGTGTGGTGGTCGGAGTATAGAATTCCTGTAATAGTCCACTGACAGGTGTGACATCTACCGTCTTCTGGCTGCTTTTTCGCAGCTGCATCAGACCGGCGGAGATTCCACATCCGGCAACTGCCACCACCAACACTCCGGCGAGGATTTTCTTTACTTTACCCATGAAGATCACCTCTTTTCCTGAAGGATTCCATCTTTGATCGTAACCACTCTCTTTGCATGTGCTGCGATATCTGCATCATGAGTGATCATTAATACGGATACACCTTCATCGTTCAGTTTCTGGAAAAGTTCCATAACCTGTGCCCCGGACTTACTGTCAAGAGCACCTGTTGGCTCATCTGCCAGAAGAAGCTTTGGGTTATTGACGATAGCTCTCGCAATAGCAACTCGCTGCATCTGACCACCAGATAACTGATTGGGTTTAAAATCAACTCGGTCTGACAATCCCACTCTGTCAAGAGCTCTCAGAGCTCTTTCTCTTCTTTCTTTCTTTGGCACCTTCGCATAATTTAACGGCATTTCCACATTTGCCAGTGCACTCTGTTTCGGAAGCAGATGAAAACTCTGAAATACAAATCCTATTTTATTGAGCCGGATATCTGACATTGCGTTCTCCGAACAGGCTTTAATATCCTGACCATCCAGAAAGAAAGTCCCCTCTGTCTGTTTATCCAGGCATCCGATAATATTCATCAATGTGGTTTTTCCGGAACCGGAAGGACCCATGATTGCTACATATTCTCCTTCTTCCATAGAAAAATTTACGTCTTTTAATACCGGGACTTTCATTTTACCCTGCAGATATTCTTTATAAATACCTTTTAATTCCAGTATCATTCAATCCCCTCCACATCTCCGTCTGCGCTCATACCCGGTGCCTCATCGATTGGTACAAGTTCTTCATTCGGATCAATTACATCATCTGTATCAGAACTATTGTCTGTTGTGTCTGTTGAGCTTTCATCCATATCCGGCTCTGTAAAATCATCCGCAGATGATTCCATATCTGTCATATCACTGACGGATCCATCCGCTCCATAGGAATCATCATCCATATCTGTAATTCCGTCAGCACCACCGCTCATTGTCTGTGCCAGATCTCCAACTTCTGTTTTCTCCCCTTCTTCCAAAGCTTCTGTCGGGAACGCAATCGCGTCTTTCTTTGTCAGACCATCAACAATTTCATATTCGCCCAGATCATCATCATGCTTTCCTAAAGTTACATAACGCTTCTCCAGTCTGTTCTTGTCATTGGCAGCCCATACATACGGCTCATTGGTGTCTGTGTCCAGAATATAATAGTCACTGAGCCACAGTCCATCTTTCTGATCATCCTGCCCGATATCACGCTCTATGTATACATGCTGTCCAAGCATCAGATTCTCTGAAGAATCCAGTTCAACATAAAAAGGATATGAAGTAGATGTCGTCTGATCATCAGAACTTGTGCTCGACATTCCAAAATACATATCATTGCTGCTATCATCTGATGTTCCATTATTAACATCAATAGATCCCATTGTTCCCTTCCACGTCTTACTGCTGTCTACTCTGGATCTGATAATTACAGCTTCACCAGGCATAATCGAATCTCTGTTCTGTTCATTAACTTTTCCCTTTACCCGATAAGCCCCGGTACTGAGAATTGTAATAAATGCAGAGCTGTCTGAACTGCTGTCACTTGATGACATGCTATCCATTGCGCTGCTGTCATCCACAGAGTCTCCGTCATCACTTGTCATCTTGGAGGTGTCAATTTTCTGAATCACACCATCAATCTCACTTCTGACTTCTGTATTTTGTGTGGCACTCTGAAGCTTATCAATTTCAGACTGTTTACTCTTCTGGCTAAATTCATTTTTCTTGAGATTCATTTTATTTGTTTCAATCTCAATCGTGTATGAAAGCTGATCTTCCGCTTTTGCCTTTTTCTTCTCAGCCTCCAAAGTGGAAATCTGTTCTGTCAGGCTGATCTGCTCATTCTTTAATCTGTCCAGATCAAGCTGTGCCTGCTTTAAGTCATCCTCGATACTGCTAAGATCATATTCAAAAAGAAGCTGACCTTTTTTTACCTCTTCACCGGTCTTTACCTGAACCTCTTTTACTTTACGTCCACTTTCTATCTTAACGTTTACAGTTTCCTGCGGTTCCACTACACCTGCAAAACGGTTGGTCGCAGCTGTTTCAGCTCCTGTGATCACACTCACTTTAGATACATAAACTACTGTATCCCCGGAGCCACTCTGACCACTTCCATTAAAATGATACCATACGCCACTTCCAATACCACCCGCAGCAATCAGGATTCCCAAAACGATGATAATACGTTTTTTCATAGTTGCCTCCTTGATGTTATCGCATTTTTGATGTCGACATCTATTATACACTACTATTTTTTTACTTCGTATTTATATAGTTACGTTTTCCTGTAACTTTCACTTCCCTATCATATCAGATTCTATCTTAAAAAAAAAGCTTTGCATCTAAATGATGTCATTTTTCACAATTTTTTCACGTTTTTTTTATGAAATTCGTTCATGTTTTTCGTTTTTTTGACAGTCACCGCAAAATCTGGTAAAATACTCAGAAAGTATTGTGAAAGGAAAGAATACGCATGAACACAAAGAAACGTCTGGCTCCTTTGCTTTATATTTTATTTGTTTTTTTCGCTGTATTTATGAACAGCGGCTGTTCACATAAAAGCGGGTCAAATGTAAAAAATGTTGTCAGAAATGAGTTGGATCAGTTAAAGAATCTTAATTCAGAAACAACTCAAAAATATATACCGTATAAAGAGCTGTTCCCCGATGCTACAGAAAACACTACATTATCCGATGAAATCAATGAAGTATTTTCTCTCTTTTTCCAGAAATTTGATTACAAAATTCTGGATATCAGCGTCGACACGGCAAATAATTCAGCCACTGCTTCTGTGAAACTTACTACAATCGATGCCAAGCCTCTTGCCAGAGATTTCGCAGCAGAACTGCTTCGGACCGAAATCACAGAAGCTGCACAGGCCCAGACTGGAAATATCAAAGATTCTTCCAAATCACTTGAGGCACATTATCTGATTCTGAATCATCTTTTGAATACGAACAAATATGATTCAACTGAAACAGACTGTTCCATTCAGCTTATTAATACCGGCAGTGATAAAAAAGAAAAATGGGAGATTCAGCGTACAAGTTCCCTTGAAGATGAGCTCGTCGGCGGTCTCATAGCCAATCTGGCTGATCCGGATATTCTTTCACCGGAAGATACCCTGACTGTCTATCTTGACACTCTACAGAAACTGGATTTGAAAGAAATGACATCTTATCTGGGTGTAGTAAATATCATGAATACATCCGATACTGCAAAAAATTCCATTGCCTCAGCACTTGCCGAACAGATTCATAAAAATTTTAATTATGTCATTAAATCCAGCAGTGAAAATGGATACAATGCCACTGTTACAACTGAAATTACAACCTTTGACAGTGATTCGATCCTGGCTGATTATCAGGAAAAGCTTGATAAATATCTGGCTTCTGCTGACGCAGTTATCGATGGCTCCCAGAAACGATACGAGAAATCTTTCGAAATTCTTCTGAACAGCATCAATGATAATATCGTTACTACCGTCAATGATGTAGATTTTGTTCTAATCAATGATGGGGTATCCTGGAAACTTCAGGATGAGGGAAATACTTTGGGAAATGCTATTTTCGGTACTTTGACCGATTCTCCTCTCGAGACTTCTGATTCTGAGGATGAAAATATTTCTGCCGATACAGATAAGCAGACAGATGATAATGCTTCTACTGAAAGCAGTACCAATTAACGATTATTAAACAACTAAAAAGGCCATCATATCACAGAAATATTCCTTTTCCGAATCATTCTATGATATGGTGGTCTTTTTAATCTTTGTCTTATTCTTTTTACATACCCGTTATAATTTTGATAAACAGTAAAACCAGAACGATCAGAATAATCGGTTTTACGATTTTATTTCCATTTTTCATTACCATTCCAGATCCTACATAATGCCCTGCAATGGAAAAAACAGAAGCTGCAAGTCCAAGATATATGACAATCTTTCCACTAAATAAAAAAACAACTAATGCCATTATATTAGAAGAAAGATTTGCAAGTTTCATAGTTCCGGAAGCTTTCGCTACGGGAAGTTTTGCTACTCCTGTATATAAAATAAGCAGAAACGTACCAGTTCCCGGCCCATAAAAGCCATCGTAGCAGCCAACAGCCAGAGAACACACCGCACACAAAATCCACTGTTTCTTTCTGGAAATCTCTACATTACTGTTATCATCCAGATTTTTCTTCTTCATTACATAAAATGCAACAATAGGAAGTACTGGAATCAGCATCCATTTTAATATCTTATCACTGGCAAGAAGCGCAATATGAGCGCCTGCAAAAGAACCGACAAGAGCCATGGAAATACATGGCAGTGCAACTCCCCAGTCTACAAATTTATTCTTACATAAACGTGCTGTTGAAATCGCTGTCCCAGTTGCCGAGGATAATTTATTCGTTGCTATCGCATTGTGCATCGGAACCCCTGCAAGCAGATACGCAGGCAGGGAGATCAAACCACCCCCGCCTGCGATAGAATCAACTAATCCTGCAAGGAATACCAACGGGCATACAATCAAAAACGTCTGAATTGTAAGCTCCATCCTTATTCAGTTACTTCCTCCGGTCTTACTTCCAGTTCCAGTTCTTTTAACTGCTCCTCGCTTACGCGGCTCGGAGACTGGGTCATCAGACAGGAAGCATCTTTAACCTTCGGGAATGCGATTACGTCACGGATGCTGTCAACTTTCGCCATAAGCATTACCAGACGGTCAAGTCCGTATGCCAGTCCGGCATGAGGCGGAACTCCATATTTGAATGCGTCCAGAAGGAATCCGAACTGCTCGTGAGCAGCTTCTTTTGTGAATCCAAGTGCTTCAAACATTCTCTCCTGAATATCATCCTGATGGATTCTGACACTTCCTCCACCAATTTCATTACCGTTTAATACGATATCATATGCTTTTGCACGAACTTTTCCAGGATCTGTATCCAGAAGTGGAAGGTCCTCTTCCATAAGCATGGTAAATGGATGATGCATTGCTGTGAAACGATTCTCTTCTTCACTCCATTCAAGAAGCGGGAACTCTGTTACCCATACGAAACGATACTCATTCTTATCAAGAAGATCCATCTGCTTTGCAAGTTCCAGACGAAGTGCGCCAAGTACATCATAAACCAGTTTCTTCTTATCTGCTGCAAACAGAAGTAAGTCTCCTGCTTTACCATCCATAGCTGCTACCAGAGCATCCATCTCTTCATCTGTCATGAATTTAGCAAAAGAAGATTTTTTTGTGCCATCTTCAGCAATTGCAATGTATGCAAGACCTTTTGCACCGTAACCTTTGGCAAACTCAACCAGTTTGTCAATTTTCTTACGTGGCATAGCGCCCTGTCCTTCTGCATTGATACCACGAACACTGCCGCCATTTTCCAACGCAGAAGTAAACACGCTGAATCCACAGTTTTTAACTACATCACTTACATCATGAAGTTCCATTCCGAAACGCATATCCGGTTTATCAGAACCAAATCTGTCCATAGCTTCCTGCCATGTGATACGCTGGATTGGAAGTTTTACATCAATATCAAGTACTTCCTTGAACAGATAAGCAAGGAATCTCTCATTTACATCGATTACGTCATCAACATCTACAAAAGAGAGTTCCATATCGATCTGAGTAAATTCCGGCTGTCTGTCCGCACGAAGGTCTTCATCACGGAAACATCTTGCAATCTGGATATAACGGTCATAACCGGAGCACATCAGAAGCTGTTTGTACAGCTGCGGAGACTGTGGCAGACCATAGAAATATCCCGGATGAACACGAGACGGTACCAGATAATCTCTTGCGCCTTCCGGTGTACTCTTACCAAGCATCGGAGTTTCAATTTCAAGGAATCCTTCTTTTGCGAAGAACTGTCTTGTAAGCATCATGACTTTGCTCTTAAGCATAATGTTTTTCTGAAGGTCAGGTCTTCTTAAGTCAAGATAACGATATTTCAGACGGATTTCATCTTTTGTCTTGCTGTTCTCTTCAATTGGGAACGGAGGTACTTCTGCCTCAGACAGAACACGAAGGGATTTTACGCGAAGCTCAATTTCACCTGTTGCAAGATTCTTATTAACAGCGCCGCCTCTTTCTTCTACCACACCGGTAACAGCGATTACGAATTCACTTCTCAGTTTACCTGCTTTTGCAAAACCTTCTTCATCAATGCTGCCATTCTCAAAAATCAGCTGCATGATACCGGAACGGTCTCTTAAATCTACGAAAATAATTCCGCCTTTATCGCGGGCTTTCTGGACCCATCCCATAAGGATAACTTCTTTGCCGATCATTTCCTTTGTTACTTCTGCACATCGGCATGTTCTGTGCAGTCCCTGCATACTTTCAGCCATGTTTCTTTCCTCTTTTCATGCTTTCTATATTATAAGAATTGTTGTAACTATCCAACAGTCTGCCATCCCGCAATGTTGCTGAACAGTTACGAATTATTACATTCTGTCTTTAAAGAATTCTACAAACTCTGTATAGCCTTCTGCTGTCATCTGATCTTTCTGGAATTTCTTATTCTTCTTCATAATAGAAATATTGATCTGTGTTCCGGCATTACGCTCTTCCTGAGCCTGTTTCAGAATCGTCAGCATCTTGTCTGCCGGCATATTCTTCTCGATAAGATATGCTTTCTTACCATTCTTTGTCGGGATTTCATAATTTCTCTCAAGAAGAAGCATTACGATTCTCTCGAATCCAATTGAAAATCCGCAGGCAGATGTATTGTTTCCTGTAAATTTACCGATCATCTCATCATAGCGTCCACCTCCGCCTACGCTGCCGCCAAACTCATCCATAGAGATTTCAAAAATCGGTCCTGTATAATAAGACATTCCACGTACCAAAGTCGGATCGAAAGACATCTTAAAATCTGCTGTCTTAACAGAATCTACAGTAGAAATGATTGTTTCAAGGTCCTCAGCTACCTTTGAATCCAGAACATCTTTTAATTTCTCTTTACAGTAGCGAACACCTTCGATATCAGAAGTGATTTCTTTGAAAAGTCCAAGATAAGTGTCAATACTTTCTTTAGCAAATCCTTCTTTCTCCAGTTCTTCTGCAACACCTTCAATACCAATCTTATCCATCTTGTCCAGAATGATAAATACTGTGTCAAAGCTCTCCTGCGGGAATCCACTGTACTGAGCCATTGCCTTTAAAATCTTTCTGTCATTGATACGGATGGTAAAGTTGTGGAAATCCAGCTTTCCAAGCAAAGTTGTAGTAGCCAGAACCAGTTCAATCTCAGCCAGGTAAGTAGGCTCCCCCAGAATATCGATATCACACTGCATAAACTGACGGAAACGTCCTCTCTGCGGTCTGTCTGCTCTCCATACATTTCCCATCTGAAGTGCCTTAAACGGAGCCGGAAGCTCATTCGCATTGTTTGAATAGTATCTGGAAAGCGGTACAGTCAGGTCATAGCGAAGTCCGGAATCAACCAGATCACTCTCCGTCTCAGCTTCTGCAAGTTTTAGTTTCTCTCCACGTTTCATAATCTTGAAAATCAGTTTTTCATTCTCTCCGCCCTGTTTACTGGAAAGATTCTCAATGTGTTCTACACATGGTGTCTCTATAGATGAAAATCCAAAAGTTCCATATGTCTCACGAATCATGTTCATCACATAGTTACGAATCTCCATCTCTTTTGGTAAAATGTCTTTCATACCGGTTACCGGTTTCTTCTTTAATGCCATGTTGTCCTCCTCTTTTATGGTATTCAACATTACTGATTCCTTCTTTATCTCCTCAGTAATATATCAGCCCTGTTTCATTTTCGGAAACTCTGTCCGTCTCCATTATGAACCACTCTCTGAAATGCAAGAAAAACCTGCATATCAAAATTCTTGACCTCATCGATCATCAGTTCCATAACCGCAGAAATGTCAAAGGCTTTTCTGTACGGTCTGTCTGAAATCAATGCCGCATATACATCGCAGACTCTGAGAATCCGGGCACCTATCGGAATGTCCTCCCCTGCCTTATTGGACGGATATCCGCTGCCATCATAATTCTCATGATGGTACAGGATACTCTCCAATACAAAGGCCGAATATCCCTGTCCTTTCAATTCCTCATATCCCAATGTTGAATGCATACGGACATACTTCAGTTCCTCAATCACAAGAGGATCCTGTTCCTGTCCGTTGATATAACTTGTCAGCTTCAGCTTTCCTATATCATGGAGCATTCCCGCAATCGCAAGTTCATAGCACTGTTCATGCGGCAATCCCATCTCTTCCGCAACTGCATAGGCAAGATTACTTACCATCATCCCATGATGCAGTTCAGAAGCAAGGTCAAACTCCAGAATCCTCTCCTGTGAACCCACTGCTGTCTTTTGTACTGTATTCAAAGTGTTACCTCCACATCCTACAGCCAGGTAGCTATTGCTGTCCGTTTTCTCTCAAGCATCTCATCAATGCGTGAAATATAATTGGAAACATCCTTTACATTCTCCACACGTTCGATCCTTTTGCCATGGTCAAAGACCAACTTGGAAGAACCACCTGCACCCAGTGCAATGATCGGCTGTTTTTCCTCCATAATCAGTATATTGTAAATTCCGGCTTTGTCAACCTTTGCATAGCCAACATTTTCAAAATTTCCCTTCATATTCTTCTGTCTGTACAGATAATAAGGGCCCATTTCCATCTCATATGCTGTTTTCATCGTGAGATCCATGATCTCCTGATTGTTCTCAAAAGACATTTCCTGATATTTTTCTTTGAAAATATTTAACCGTGCCGCACGCTTAACTGCCAGAGAATGTACCGTCATGCTGTCCGGAGCCAGTTCACGGATCTGTTCAAGAGTACGTTCTACCATATGAATGTCCTCTCCAGGAAGACCTACGATCAGATCCATATTAATGTTATCAAATCCCAGTTCTCTTGCCAGATGAAAGGCTTCCTTTGTCTGGTCTACTGTATGTTTACGCCCGATAATTTCCAAAGTCTCCTGATTCATTGTCTGCGGATTTACAGAAATTCTGGTCACCGGATATTCCCGAATTGCCATCAGTTTCTCTCGTGTGATACTATCCGGTCTGCCGGCTTCTACAGTAAATTCAGCCAGCCCCTCGTAACCAAAAGCTTCTCCAACAGTATCCAGAAGTTTCCGGATCTGATGCGGAAGTAATGTGGTCGGAGTACCACCTCCTATATAAATGGTATCCAGTTTTCTGCCCTTCATCATAAGAGCCGTTTCTCTTACTTCCTTGCAAAGGGCTTCTACGTACTCATCTGATCTTTTCTCCCACACTTTCAGCGGATACGAACTGAAAGAACAATACAGACAGATACTCGGACAGAACGGGATTCCGATATAAAGGCTGTAGCCATTCTCATAATCAATATCTTTGAGAATTTCTCTTTCCCTGTTGGCAATCGTAATGGCAAGGGCTGTTTTCTGCGGACTTACCAGATATTTTTCTCTCATCTCCTGTGCAGCCTCTGTGTTCTTCATACCGGATTCGATCATTCCCATTGCCAGTTTAGCCGGACGAATTCCTGTCAGATTCCCCCATGGAAGTGTTCTGCCCGTTAATTTCACCAGAAGCTGGTACAATGCATACTTAATAGAATCCTTATTCTCTTTTCTCAGTGCATGAGGATCTTTCACTGCACTATCCGTGATCACTTCCGCAGAAGCTACACCTTTTATTTCCGTTTCTTTAATTTCCGGATTTTCTTTTCTATCATATTTTATGAAATAATTTTCATTATCCCGTTCCACGCAGAAGCGGAGGTCATACTCTGCTTCATCATCTTCATAAAGAGTATGTATCTCCGCCTCGGGATAAAATGCTTTAATCAATTCATAAACATCATGTTCAAATTCTCTGTTCTCAAACAGAATGCCTATCTTATACAAATGGATTATACCTCTTTTCATAACCAATGCTTGTAGATGCATCATGTCCTGGAAAAACTTCTGTTTCTTCCGGAAGAGAATCTACCAGTTTATGCAGACTCTGCACGATCTGTGCTGTACTTCCTCCCGGAAAATCTGTTCTTCCCACCGAACCATAAAAAACAGTATCGCCACTAAACAATACCGCCTCATCTTTCAGATAATAACAGCAGCTTCCCTTGGTATGTCCCGGTGTATGAATCATCTGAACAGAAAAACCAGCAATCTTAACCACGTCCAGATCTTCAAGAAAAACATCCGGCGCAATGGAACAATCTCTTCCACAATGTGCTGTCATATTAATCTCCGGTTCCCGAAGCATCTCTTCTTCCTGACGACAGGCATAAATCGGAATATTGTATTTCTCTTTCACTGCCTGAGCTGCCATGATATGGTCAAAATGTCCATGTGTAAGCAGAATTGCCACCGGTTTTCCATTCATCTGAGAAACTTTCAGCTCAATCTTCTCCGGACAGTCTGCCGGATCCATAATGATCAGCTCTCCGGTTTCTTTATTCTTAAGGAAATAGCAGTTTGTATATACAGGTCCTAATATACATTTCTGTAACTCTAAGTTCTTCATGTTATCCCTTTCTATCCATCGGTTTTCTGTGATCAGCCGGTCGTTCTCTCAACATCAATGACACTTTCTACCTGACGGATTTTCTCTATCAGAGAACGCAGTTCCTCCTTGCTTCCGATTTCAAAGCTCATGGAAATGGTTGCTTTCTCCTGCTTGCTTGTACGGCTGTTAATACTTCTAAGGTCAATCTTACGTTCTGTAAATATCTTAGAAAGATCAACAAGAAGTCCTGTACGGTTATTCGCATATACCTGAATCTCAGCCATGTACTTCTCTTTTTCCTTATTGTCAGGCTGCTGCCATTCTGCCTCGATCAACCGGCTTCGGTCAAGTTCTGACATATTCAGCACATTGATACAGTCTGTACGGTGAATTGTAATTCCACGTCCTCTTGTGACAAAACCTACGATCTCATCACCCGGAATCGGGTTACAACATTTTGAAAAACGAACCGCCACATCATGAATACCTTTTACCACAATACCGCTCTTGCTCTTCGCAATATGAAGCTTCTCCTGTGTTTCCGATGCAGCTTCCAGAACCTGCTCATCTGTCAGAGCCTTCTTATTCTCCTTGTCATAGGCTTCTACCAGCTTATTAAATACCTGACCTTCTTTTAGTCCGCCATGACCGATCGCAGCAAGTACGGAATCCCAGTCGCGGAATCCATATTTATGCATAACAGCCTCCAGATACTGAGGCTTATTATAATTTACAATCTTAAATCCCTTTGCACGGGCATACTGCGCAAGCATTTCCTTACCCTTAAGAATATTATCTTCTTTTAATTCTTTCTTAAACCACTGGTTAATCTTGTTTTTCGCCTGTGTACTCTTAACCAGTTTCAGCCAGTCACGGCTCGGTCCCTGAGAATTCTGTGAAGTAATGATCTCAATACGATCACCATTCTTGATCTCGTATTCAATAGGAACAAGCTTTCCGTTTACACGCGCACCTACCATCTTATTTCCAACTGCGCTGTGGACACTGTAAGCAAAGTCAACCGGTGTCGAACCACTTGGAAGCGTCTTGACATCTCCCTGTGGAGTAAAGCAGTAAACACTGTCTGCAAAAAGGTCAAGATCATTTTTCAGAAGGCTCATAAACTCTTTGTTGTCAGACATATCTCTCTGCCATTCCAAGATCTGACGCAGCCAGTTAAGCTTCTCTTCTTCGCTCTTTCCTACAGGTGCTTTGCCGTCAGAAGATTCCTTATATTTCCAGTGTGCCGCGATACCATACTCAGCAGTTCTGTGCATCTCATAAGTACGAATCTGTATCTCAAACGGCTGTCCATTTGGACCAATCAGAGTCGTATGCAGTGACTGATACATATTGGGTTTTGGCATGGCAATATAATCCTTAAATCTTCCCGGAATCGGTTTGTACATCTCATGAATCACGCCAAGGGCAGCATAACAGTCTTTTACTGTATCTACCAGAATACGGACTGCAAACAGATCATAAATCTGGTCAATCGTCTTATCCTGATTTACCATCTTCTTGTAGATGCTGAAGAAATGTTTCACACGTCCGTCTACCTGTGATTTAATACCGGCATCTTCCATGTGTTTCTTGACTTCTTTTACGATTGCACCTACAAACTGTTCCCTCTCACTCTTGCGCAGAGCAATCTTCTCTACCAGATCATAATAAACATCTGGTTTCAGATATTTCAGTGACAAATCGTCCAGTTCTACTTTTATCTTGGAAATACCGAGACGCATGGCAATAGGAGCATAAATATCCATCGTCTCTCTTGCTTTTTCCTGCTGTTTCTCAGGGCGCATATACTGCAGAGTACGCATATTATGAAGGCGGTCAGCAAGTTTGATCAGAATGACTCGGATATCCTTTGCCATAGCAAGGAACATCTTTCTTAGATTCTCTGCCTGAACTTCCACTTTGTCCGCCGAATAAGACAGCTGTCCCAGCTTGGTAACACCATCTACAAGAAGTGCAACTTCTGAACCAAATTCCTTCTCAACTTCTTCATAAGTCATCCAGGTATCCTCGACCGCGTCATGAAGAAGACCTGCCACGATTGTCTCTTTATCCAGTTCCAGATCTGCCAGAATGATTGCCACACACAAAGGATGGATGATATATGGTTCACCGGACTTCCTCTTCTGTCCCTCATGTGCCTCACTCGCAACCTTATATGCTTTCTCTATCATAGAAATGTCTGTGGACGGATGATACTTTAAGACACTGTTTATCAGTTCTTTGTAAAGCACCTCCGGACTTGTAAAATCATGCATGGTTTTTACCGCTGCATCTGCTCTTTTTACAGATTCCAGTTTTTCTTTTTCAACCTGCATCTCATCTTTTTTTGCTTCTGTACCTTTCGTCATCTCTGCCATATACTCCCACCTGCCTGTCCTGCACGATCAGTCGTGCTTATTTACCGTCATAACAAATCACGGATGCTACATCATATCCTCTCAGTCTTTCACGACCTTTTAATCCTGCAAGTTCCATCAGGAATACAACTTTGACCACTTCTCCGCCAAGCTGTTCTACAAGTTTAATGGCTGCTTCGATAGTACCGCCGGTTGCGATCAGGTCATCAATGATTACTACTTTCTGACCAGGTTTGATGGAATCTTTGTGCATCTCGATCTCTGCGCTGCCATACTCCAGTTCATAGCTTGCAGATACTGTTTCGCATGGAAGTTTCCCTTTCTTACGAATCGGTATAAATGGTTTATGAAGATTATACGCAATTGGCACGCCAAAGATAAATCCTCTGGATTCTGTACCCGCGATCACATCTACGTCTAAATCTTTCAGACAATCCTGCATAGAATTGATTGCCAGCTGCAGACCATCTGCGTCCTGCAGAACACTTGTAATATCTCTGAAAATAATCCCCGGTTCTGGAAAATCCGGTATACTTCTTACGTATTCTTCAATTTTCTTCATTTTATCTCTCCTCCGGCATATTTAATACAAATCTTCAATAATTTCCCCAATTTTGCTGAAAAAACAGAGGCTTGTTCTATTTAGTCAAGTAATAGATTAACTCATAAATATTTTATAGTATATCACCTTTTTATTTTAGAATCAATCGTTACTCTTATACTTAACAATAATTCTGAATAATGATCTGGAGACTTTCCCGGCCTCTGAACCTGTTAATTTCCGGATAATAAGTAACAGAAATACTGTCCTTTTCTCGTATAAAATTCATAAAATCATCTGCTTCTCCAAAATAAATTCCTTCTATTATGGCGCCCTGAGGGTCAAGAAGTTTTAATTTCACCACATTCTTATTTTTTCCAATAATGTTGCTGTCAAGCACTCTTAATCCTTTTTGCGCAAAAATTGGCTTTACATTTCCCTTTCCAAAAGGTTCTAACAGAGAAATCTGTTCTAACAGTTCTTTTGTAATATAGGAAATCGGCATTGCCACATCAATTACGATCTTAGGCCTTAGATCTTCTTCGGTCAATGTACAATTTTGGTTCAGCTGTTCTCTGAATTTCTCTATATTCTCTTCCTCTATCGAAAGTCCTGCCGCCATCGGATGCCCACCAAACTGAACCATCAGATCTGCACATTTTACCAGTTCATCATACATGGAATAGCTTTCTATGGATCTTCCACTGCCTTTTGCACATTTTTCTCCTTTTGTCAGCACAAATGCGGGTTTGTGATATTTCTCCCTGAGTCTTCCTGCAATAATTCCCGCAAGGCTCTCATGGCATTCCGGAAGATACACCACCAGCACCCTGTCATTTTTCAGTTCTGTTGTTTCTATAAGCTGGATTGCTTCTTCCTTTCCTTTTTCAGTAAGTGCTTTTCTACTCTGATTAAGCGCTGTTAAATCCCCCGCAAGTTTTGCTGCTTCTTCTTTTGTCGGCGCATTCAAAAGTGCAAGCGAACGTGCTGCTGTGTCCAGTCTTCCACTGGCATTGATGCAAGGTCCTAACACAAATCCAATGTGATAGGCTGTAATCTTTGAGTCCTCCAGATTATTGGCGCGAATCAGTTCCTGCAAACCTTTATTTTTTGTATTTGGGAGGCGTCTGAGGCCTTCTTTTACCAGAATACGGTTTTCTCCCTGAAGATCCATGACATCACCCACTGTTGCAATTGCAACCAGCTCATAGTAATCTTCTAGTTCTTTCTTTTGGATATCAAATCGTTCATAAAGAGCTGTGATGTATTTAAAAGCTACCACTGCACCACATAGATTTTTATTCGGATACAAACAGTCATATTGTTTCGGATTCAGAATCGCATCCGCAGGCGGCAATATTACCCGGCGTTCTCCGTTTTCCTCTCTGTAAGGAATTTCATGATGATCTGTTACGATCACTGTCATGCCTTTTTCTTTTGCCATCTGAATTTCTGCAGAAGCAGCAATTCCATTATCACAAGTTACGATAGTGTCAATTTTATCCGACTCAGCTCTGTCTATCAGATGCTCATGGATCCCATATCCGTCTGCGACTCTGTCAGGAATATAAGTATCTACATTTGCTCCGATTCTTGTCAAGCCTTTCAATAAAATATATGTAGAAGTTACACCATCAATATCATAGTCTCCGATAATCCGGATTTTCGCCTGCTGCTGTATTTTTTTCTCCAGTATGTCTACTGCTTTTTTCATATCTTTCATTAACCAGGGAGATGGAATCGTATCTATTGTCCCTAACAGATATTCTTTTATTTTCTCTTCCCCGACCACATCTCTGTTTCTGATCAGCCTTGCGATCACCGGATCAATATGAAACTGTCTGCCTATCAGGTTAAAGTCCGCCTTCTTTGCAGCTACTACCCATTTTTCCATGTTTTTTATCCTCATTTATCTATAATAGTTAAACAAAACTAATTCCCTTTGCTTTCTCGTGAATGTCCACGGATTATTACATAATAATACAGTTTTCATCGGCTATGCAATACGTTTATAAAAAATGTCCCGGGGATTATCCCCCGGGACGGTATGTATCTGAACATTTAAATCAGATGAATATTCTATTTCTGTTCAGCATCATCATTTTGCTGATTTTTTGCAGCTTCTTCAGCCTCCAGACGCTCAGCTACTCTTTTTCTGTTTTTCTTCTTAGGCTGAGTCGGATCTTTCTGCGATACGTCACGTGCTTTTTTAGGTTTAGAAGAAGATTTTCCGGATGTGGAAACTGTAGCAATCGCCGACTGTCCTTTTCCTGCAAATTTCTTTTTCATTACATACCATAATGCACCTGTAATGCATACAGAAGAATATGCACCGACAAGAACACCAACCATCAGAGGTGCTGCGAACTCACGGATAGAAGAAACACCCATGATATAAAGAACAGCTACCATAACGAAAGTTGTAAAGGAAGTATAAATACTTCTTGTAAGTGTCTGAGTGATACTTGCATTTACAATCTCTGCCAGTTTCTCTCTGGAACCGCTGTGCAGATTCTCACGGATACGGTCGAAGATAACGATCGTAGCGTTAATGGAATAACCTACAATCGTAAGCATGCAGGCAATAAATGTATTACCTACGGATACTCTCGCGATTGCATAGAAAGCAAGTACAACTAAAACATCATGCAGAAGTGCAAGTACCGCACTGCTTGCAAAACGGATGTCTTTAAATCTGAACCAGATATAAAGAAGCATACAGATTGTAGCTACGATAACCGCTACAATTGCATCCTGACGCATTTCCTTACTTACTGTAGAAGAAATGCTCTCTGTGGAAATTGTGCTCTCATCTACACCAAATTTCTCAACCAGTGCATCTTTAAGCGCCTCACGCTCGCTCTGTTCCAGAGAACGTGTCTTAATTACAACCTGATTTGTTCCTACTACTTTTGTAGGCTGAACGTTCTTATCGCCTGTTACATCTTCAACAACTGGTGTCACCTCAGAGTCAATTGTCTTAATGTCCATGTCCTCATTAAATGTAACAGTTGTAGAAGTACCACCTGAGAACTCAAGGCTGTAATTCAAAGCTTTATTTCCGGCATTTGAATGAATAAACATTGCTAACGGACCGCTAAGAATAAGGATAATGGAAATAATGAAGAATACTTTCTTCTTTCCAAGGAAATCTACTACCTTACGTTCTTTAGCAGCTCCGTAGAATTTCGCGTCGCGAACTCCAACTGCATAAAGCGCGTTCACAATCAGTCGGGATACAACCAAGGCTGTAAACATAGAGATTACGATACCAAGAGCCAAAGTATAAGCAAATCCCTTAACTGTACCGGATCCAAGCCACATCAGCACACATGCAGCGATCAGAGTTGTGATATTTCCATCGAAGATCGCGGAGAAAGCTTTGCTAAAACCGGATTTAATGGAATTTCTTACGGATACACCTGCACCGATCTCCTCACGAATACGCGCATAAATAATAACGTTGGCATCCACCGCCATACCGATACCCAGGATAATACCCGCAATACCCGGAAGAGTAAGTGTGATGTCAAAGGCATTCAGTATAATCAGCATCAATGATGTATAAAGGATCAGTGCAGCACCTGCAACAACACCAGGTACGCGGTATACAATGATCATGAAAATGATAACAATGATAAGGCCGATAGCACCTGCAAGAACACTTGTAGAAATTGCTTCCTCACCAAGCTGTGCAGCTACAACACTGGAACGAAGTTCTTCCAGTTCCAGTCCCAGGGAACCGATACGGATATAAGAAGCAAGGTTCTGTGCTTCTTCCAGATCGGACATACCACTAATCTGTGCTTTTCCACCGGAAATCTCCTCATTTACGTTCGGAGCACTGATGATCTGATTATCGTAAACAATCGCGATCTGCTTGCCTACATTCTCTTTCGTAGCTTCTGCAAACCTTGCCTTACCACTGTTGTCTCCGTCAGAAGTAAGTGTAAGACTTACTACATACTCTTTTGCGCTTGTGTTCTGGTTCTGAATGGCACCACCCTGTGCATCTGCCACATCAGAGCCCTCCAGAACAACACTTCCGGATTCTTTAATCTCATCCATTGTTCTGGAAAGAACATAGCCGTTCTGTCCTGTTGTAAAGTTCTGGTTTCCGTCAGCATCCTGCTGAGTGATAAAATACAGAGAACCCGGTTTACCCAGATCGTTCAGAATGGTATCTGCATCTGTAACACCAGGAATCTCAACTGTGATACGGTCTGATCCTTCCTGATATACCTGAGCTTCTGTACTGTACTGTTCTACACGCTTCTGGAGCTTGTAGATAGTATCTGACATTTCCTCGCTTGTCGGATTACTTTCCTTGGCCTGGTAGGTAATGCTGACACCACCGGCAAGATCAAGACCTGTGTTGATATGTTTTGCTGCACCGGTTCCGGTAGGACCGATACCTACGGCTGCAGTAAAGCAAAAGAACACAGTCAGGATCAGTGTCAGAAGCAGCACTACGATTCCTTTACTTTTCTTCATAGTTCTTTTCCCTTCTTGATTATTTGTCCGCGGTCATGTGTCCATCTGCATGTACATCCATCAAGCAGATATTCTTTACCTGCTTTCACTACCTGCACATAACCGAAGAAGTGATTCGGTTATGAACAAATATTGATGTACCGGGCCATTTTCTATTATGATAACAGCCGGCAGATCACGCTATCAACCAGCATCCCTGCTGATTAATCACATGCCAGTGCGGCTTTTATCATGATAGCGCACTCCACACGTTTTCTCTGGAGTTCGCATCCGATTTCATAATTACCTTTGATATCTCCCTGGAAATGGAATGCATTTGCCGCACATCCGCCACTGCAGTAGAAACGTGCAAAACAGTTCTTGCAATCCTTCTTTGTATAAACGTTGCATCCTCCAAATTCTTTCTGAATCTCTGGTTTTACGATACCCTCGTCTACATTTCCCATCAGATATTTTTCTTCACCAACGAACTGATGACATGGGTAAAGGTCACCCCATGGTGTTACAGCCAGGTATTCTGTTCCTGAACCACAGCCAGACAGTCTCTTGTAAACGCATGGACCACCTGTCAGATCGATCATAAAGTGGAAGAAATTAAATCCTCTTCCCTCTTTTTCTCTCTTGATCATTTCTTTTGCAAGAGCATCATACTCTTCTATGATCTGCGGAATATCCTCCTCACGAATTGCATATTCCTCTGCATCTGCTGCGACTACCGGCTCTACGGAAATCTGTTTAAATCCCAGATCTGCCAGATGAAGCACATCTTTTGAGAAATCAAGATTATGATGTGTAAATGTACCTCTTACATAATACTTGTCCTGATTTCTGGATTCTGCAAACTTCTGGAATTTCGGCATGATCAGGTCATAGCTTCCGGCACCTTTTCTGAACGGACGCATATAATCATGTACTTCCTTACGTCCATCCACACTCAGTACAACATTTGCCATTTCTTTATTGCAGAATTCCATTACTTCATCATTAAGCAGAACGCCGTTTGTAGTAAGTGTAAAACGGAAGTTCTTATTATGAATCTTCTCCTGCTCTCTGCCGTATTTTACCAGATCTTTTACAACCTGCCAGTTCATCAATGGCTCTCCGCCAAAGAAATCCACTTCCAGGTTTCTTCTGGATCCTGAATTTGCGATCAGGAAATCAAGTGCTTTCTTGCCGACTTCATAAGACATCAGGGCTCTTCTGCCATGATACTCTCCCTCTTCGGCAAAACAATAACGGCAGGCCAGATTGCAGTCATGCGCAATGTGCAGGCACAATGCTTTTACAACGGTCTGCCGGTTATTTGAAAATTCTTCAATTGCATTCTCGTAAACATCTTTTGTAAAAAGCATTCCATCTTCTTTCAGCTTATTACATTCCTTTACAGATGTTTCGATATCTTCTTTCTTATATTTGTTTCCCAGTTTCTCTGCAATAGCTTCTGCGTCCAGACCTTCTTCCAGGTAAGGAAGCGCTTCATATGTAACCTCATCTACCAGATGAATACATCCACTGTTGATGTCCAGCACAATATTAAAGCCATTGCTTTTATAACGGTGAATCAGACTCATTTTAACTAAAATCCTTTCTAAGCGTAAGATAAGCAGCGGAATTTCCACTCCGCTGCTTATCTCATTTCTCCATAGCTGATCTTATTTCTGCTCACAGCTCTGGTTTCCTACTGTACAGGAAGTTTTACATGCGGACTGGCAGGAAGTCTGGCACTCGCCACATCCACCTTTCTTTACTGTGTTCTGTAAATTCTTTGTATTCAGGGTTTTGATATGTTCCATAACTCTATCCTCCTTATGTAATTATATTCTTGGCATAGTATATCATATATTTTTTAATTTTGAAAGCTTTTTTTTACGACAGCATTCCACCAAGTGTTCCACCGCCCGCACACATGAAAAATGTAGTAACCGCATGTGCCAGACTCATGTCCCAATGCCCCTTTACTGTAAAGGAAACTGCCAGCAATAACACATAGTAGGCCAGACCTGTTACAACTCCCCACAGATATTTATCTCTATGTGTAATTTTACCGGCCATAAAACCTCCCATGAAGCAGGCAAACACATAGACAACGATAATTCCTATGTCTACTGCCGTCTCTCCAAGATCAAAAGTAAACAGCAGAAATGCCAGGAGCAGTAATGCTACCCCGGTTAGTGCATACGCAAATAATAATGATTTTAAAATCGTTCTGACTCTCATATACTTCCCTCCTGTTAAACTATATGGGAGAGAAATATATGTTATTCAAAATTTTATTTTCTGTTTTCTTCTACACTTTTATCTTATTTCTTTTTCTTCTTTATAAACACAACCACTCCGATGATTACTGCCGCAGCCACCACCAGTATTACAAATGGCAGAATTGTTGTTGTATCACCGGTATTTACCGCATTATTATTCTTAGCAGTTTCATTTCCCGAAGAACTGTCTGTCTGTGCGGATAATGAAGAAGTATTATTATTGTCAGAATTAGTATTAATTGACACTGTATTATTGTTACCTGTATCAGAAGACTGTTCCTGCGTATCAGATGAAGCCGGAGTAGGTGTCACTGTCCCGGCACTGTTTGAATCATCTCCGGTATCCGGACCTACCAGCTGTCTGCTTCCGGCAATTCCAAACGGACTGAAAGAATGCGTGCTAAACACCATGATTCCATCTTCCACGCTAGGAATGATTGTCTCAGTTGCACCATTATCCAGAAGATGCTCAATTGTATACTCATATCCAGATTTCACCGGTACAGTTACGCTGACATACTCTCCGCTTGGAATTTCATATTCTGTGTCATTCTGAAGATCCCAGAGTTCAAATTCATAAGACTGGAAAATCATCGCATCGGATTCATTTGTGAACTGATAGCTGTCCCCGCTTGATACTCTGAACTGCACATACCAAGGAAGATTAACGCCACTTACTGTGATACCGTCACAGGTATGGTTAATCTCTGACCGCTTTTCTTTTTCTTCATCTGACAGGTTATCTTCCACATCTGTCGGACGGTTATCTTTTTCGTCTGGTAATACAGGATTGTCGAAAATGTTATCATCCTTGCTATCTGTGTTGTCTGAATCATTTTTTTTCTCATCAGCAGTATCCTGTGTCGTGTCATCTGCAATTTCTAATTTGCCGGTAACATCTGTGCTGTCTGAACTCTTGTCTGTACTATTTTCTTTGCTGTTTTTATCCTTATCATTCTGTGTGTCGTTTTCTTTTTTACTGTTTTCGTCTTTATTTTCCTTATCCGTGTTATCTTTATTTGCTTCAGCCGAATTCACTTCATCAGATTTACCATCTTTGTTATCGGAAGTATTTTTTTCTTCTTCAGCCGGAGTCTCTGATGGCGTTTCCTGATCCTTAGTATCCTCTGAATCCCCTGTCACATCTGTGGAACTGCTGTCATCAATGCCATTTACCACTACATTAATATATCCAACAACTGCTCCCGCCTCTGAATCCCATCCTTCTGCATGACTCAGATCCTGTCCCTCTGCTGGTATAAGAAGCACCTCGCAAGCCTGTACTCTCTGTGTCGGGACAAAACTTCCATCTGCCCATTCAAGAGTTCCATTTTCAGTTATCGGAAGTGCTATATTCGCAAGTTCTGTAGGCTGATCAATTGTAATATTATCCGGTATCTGTGCATCAGACACCTTTTCCTGTGATTCAGCCGCACTGACTGGTTCGGTCACAACAGGTACACTTCCTGTGATCAAAGCTGCTGTTAAAGCTGCTGCCGCAAGAATTCCCATTTTTTTCCCTGTTAATTTATTTCTTTTCATTCTATTTATGTTATTAGACATTTCGCACCTCTGTTTTTCATTTATCTTTCTTGTTTATATGTTATATATTAAGCAGATATCTTTAAGCCGTATCATCTGCTATCTATAACTGAACCTAAATATGCCGTTCAAATTCAGTTTATTTTCCAATATCTGGCACTACCAGTTCAAAAGCTTTATCGTGCAGGCACGAACAGTTTTTGAACTTTTAACCTTGGTATCATTTATATTTTTTTATACGGCATTATAATTATATAATAATATCGTATATATGTATATACTATCAAATTTTTATTATTTTGTAAATATTTTGTAATATTTTTTTTGATTTTAGCCGAATGAATTATAACACAAATCTTACTTTTTCAACACCCCTCATTTAAATTTTTTTTGCATTATTTTTTATAAGTAAGCTTTTTCTTGATTTTTTATAGGAAATCATGTATATTTTGCTTAAATATTTTTTGAGAGAATCTAATCAATTAAGAAAAGAAGTCCTTGTCTTTTTGATCCAGCCATACTCTCAACTATCATAATCAAAAGGAGTGAAAAAACTTTGGACTCAGGTATTGTTTTTCAGGCAGTGGCAATCATCATACTGATTGCTCTTTCTTCATTTTTTTCTTCTGCCGAAACTGCTATGACAACTGTAAATAAAATCCGAATACAGTCTCTTTCTGAGCAGGGAGATAAGCGGGCTGTTATTCTGGAAAAAGTAATCTCTGACTCGCCTAAAATGCTCAGTGCTATATTAATAGGAAACAACATTGTAAATATGTCTGTTTCCTCTCTTATGACCACACTCACCATCAAAGTTCTCGGTAATGCATATGTCGGCATCGCAACCGGAATCCTTACTTTACTGATCTTGATTTTCGGTGAGATCACACCTAAGAACATGGCTACCATCCATGCAGAAAAACTTGCACTTGCATATGCCAGAATTATTTATGGATTTATGTTCATTCTTACCCCGGTTGTGTTTATCGTAACTAAAATAACCTCCGGTGTACTTTTACTGTTCCATATCGATCCGAATGCAAAAGCAAACGCCATGACAGAACATGAGCTGCGTACCCTCGTTAATGTCGGTCAGGAAGAGGGCGTTATTGAAAACGAAGAAAAACAAATGATCTATAATGTATTCGATTTCGGTGACTCTACCGCCAGAGACGTAATGATTCCACGAATTGACATGACCTTTGTGAATGTCGATTCCACTTATGATGAACTTATGGAGATCTTCAGTGAAGATATGCATACCCGTTTTCCGGTTTATGAAGATAACACAGATAACGTAATCGGCATAATCAATATGAAAGATCTTCTTATTTATCCAAAAGATAAACCCTTTTCTATCCGCAATATCCTGCGTGAGCCTTACTTTACTTACGAATATAAGGCTACCGCAGATCTCATGATTGAAATGCGTAAGGCATCTGTCAATCTTGCAATCGTTCTTGATGAATACGGCGCAACTGCCGGGCTCGTCACATTAGAAGACCTGCTTGAAGAAATCGTAGGTGAGATCCGGGATGAATATGACGAGGACGAAGTCGAAGATATTAAGGAAATACAGCCTGACAGAGAATATGTAGTCCAAGGCTCTGCTAAACTTGACGATATCAACGAAACTCTGCATATCAATCTGGAATCTGAAGATTACGACTCTATTGGCGGATATATTATAGAACAGCTTGACTGTCTGCCAAAGGAAGGCCAGTCAGTTACACTTGAAAGCGGTATCCGCCTGGTTGTTGACCATCTGGACAAAAATAGAATCGAACTTGTCCACATCTGGCTTCCTGAACAAAAAACCGAAACAGAAGAACAGAAATAATATCATCTCTCCAGCATCAGTGAAAATTGTTTCACGATTCTGGAGAGTTCTCCTGTAACAACATCAATTCCTTCTTCACTCTCCCGCCAGTTCTCTCTGGCGATTCCATCTGCAACCACCGGTACTACATAAAATTGTGTTTCCGGGTATAAAATCTGATAATACATCAGGCATCTTCTGGAATGATACGATTTGCAGCACAAAATTGCATTTTTTATTTCCAGTCCCATCTGGTCAGTTATCTGTCTGGAATAAATTGCATTTTCATACGTAAAAGTTGCCTGATCTTCCCTCAGGATTTTTTCCTCCGGAACACCATTTTTTATAAGAACCTCTTTAAGAAATTCCCATTCTGTCTTATATTCTTTATTATAAATATCTGACTTCTCAAGAACTCCCGAAAATTTCCCATTCACTACACTGTATCTTCCACTTGGCAAAATCCATTCAGCCATACCTTCTCTAAAAAGTCGCGCTGCACATTCAGCCATTTGAGGATAACCATTTCCCGGTACAAAAATAATATCTGATTTTTCTGGTGTATTCTCTGCAAAAATGAATTCCTCTGCATTTTTCAAAAATTCCGCATATGCATCCTTCATCGTTTATCAACTCTCCCTCTTTTGTTTTCACTATTCGCTCTGTTCTCATTAATAGTTACTGCTCATCCCGTTCTCAGTAACGCGCTTCGCGGGATAGTGATATATGAACAGTAACCATTAATATATCTTTTATCAATTATTTTCTATAAATTATAGCATATTTCTTCCTTCTGGTATATTGGCAAGTTGGTATACTATACATTTATTTTGTCACAATAATAGTACTATATCCATCATCTCTAAGTCTCTGTTCCATATTTACCGCATTACCAATCTGCTGATATGCCCCTGTCTGAACCTTATAAAATCCATCTTCATGCAAGATATATGACGGATATCCCTTTTCCAACAACTGATACAACATTCTGTCTGCATTTTCTCTTTTTCTAAATACTCCCGTCTGTACTCTGTAATAGAGCGGTTCCTGCACTGTCTCTTCATCCAAAGTTCCTAAGATCGCATCTGCGATTCCCTGCGCGATCTCATTGAATTTCTCATCAAACAACTTATTATCTTCATCTGAATTAATAAATCCAGTCTCTATCAAAAGAGCCGGCATCCTGGTCCGACGGAGCACCACCAGTCCTGGCCTTTCTTTTACTCCAATTTCCCGAAAACCTGCTTCCCCTAAAGCTCCCAGAATATTTTCTGCCATCTGATATTTTATCCCACTTTTATCATATATCAGCACTTCTGCCCCATTATACTGATTATCTTTGGAACTACTGTTCCTATGAAATGAAATAAAATAATCTACACCCGCCTGGTTTGCAAGCTGTGCTTTTTCAAAAGGTGTCTGATAAATATCTCCTGTGCGGGTATAAGAAACGTCAATTCCATTATTTTTTAAAATATTCCCCACAGCAAGTGCCAGTTTAAGATTATCATCCTTTTCCTGTCTTCCCTTATATACAGCTCCCGGATCCTGGCCGCCATGCCCCGCATCCAGCATAATCAAATACGCCATAATGACACACTGCCTTTTAATTTTCTTTCTATATAATATATGAAATAAAAATCTTACTGTTCACACGCCGCAATCTCATGAGGTGTTTTGACATTCTCATGCAAAACACCTCGCGGGATAGTGGCGTGTGAACAGTAACGATAAAAAAGCAATCATACAAACCAACTGGCAACAATCGCTTGACTTTTTAACATTAAAGCGTTATACTTTAAAACACCGAAGTGATTTTTCGACAAAGTAAGAGATCACTTTAAGTCAGGCGAATATTCACAATCCATTTTTCTATTTGCCTGATTTGGTTAAATCAAAAATCTTATTTTTAGGAGGATATATAATATGAAAAAAAAAGCATTATCAATTACTCTTGCGGCAGTCATGGCTATGGGAACCTGCGCAGTAACAGCAAGTGCCGCTGACGGAGACAAATATACAATCGGTATCTGCCAGCTTGTACAGCATGACGCTCTTGACGCTGCAACACAGGGATTTAAGGATGAAGTAACCAAAGAACTTGGCGAGGATGCCGTTACATTTGACGAACAGAATGCACAGGGCGATTCCAATACTTGTTCTACAATCGTTAACAGCTTTGTTTCCAACAATGTTGACCTGATCCTCGCAAACGCAACTCCAGCTCTTCAGGCTGCAGCAGCCGGAACAAGCGATATTCCGATTCTTGGTACTTCTGTTACAGAATATGGTGTTGCACTCGGACTTGATGATTTCGACGGAACTGTAGGTGGAAATATTTCCGGAACTGCTGACCTTGCACCACTTGATGAACAGGCTGCAATGCTTCAGGAACTTTTCCCTGATGCTAAAAATGTAGGTCTCCTCTACTGCTCTGCAGAAGCAAACTCACAGTATCAGGTAGATACAGTAAAAGCTGCTTTGGAAGAACTGGGATATACATGTGAATATTATGCATTCTCTGATTCCAATGACCTTTCTTCTGTTGCTACAACTGCTGCTGATGCCAGTGATGTAATCTATGTACCGACAGATAACACAGTTGCATCTAACACTGAAATCATCAACAACATCTGCCTTCCGGCAAAGGTTCCGGTAATCACAGGTGAAGAAGGTATCTGCGAGGGATGTGGTGTTGCAACACTTTCCATCAGCTACTATGATCTTGGTGTTACAACCGGTAAAATGGCAGTTAAAATCTTAAAAGACGGGGAAGATATTTCTACAATGCCAATCGAATATGCACCAAACTTCACAAAAGAATACAATAAAGATATCTGTGAAGAACTTGGCATCACAGTTCCTGATGATTATGTAGCAATCGGCGAAGCTGCTGAAGATACAGAAGAAGCATCTGACGATGCAGATGCAGCAGACGAAGCTACTGCTGAAACTGCTGAAGATGATGCAACTGAAGAGGCTGCTGAATAATTCTGAACGAAAATTTGTAACTGTTCAGTAACAACACAGTTACGAAAATTTAACTTATATGCGATCAGCGGGAAAGGTTTTATACCTCTCTCGCTTTTCGCGTCTCAACAGGAGGAAATTACAAATGCAAATTATGACGTTAATAGCTGCGCTTCCGGGCGCTGTGGCACAAGGTCTGATCTGGGGAATCATGGCAATCGGTGTTTATCTGACATTCCGCATTCTCGATATCGCAGACCTTACTGTAGATGGTACCATGTGTACCGGTGGTGCAGTATGTATAATGATGATGCTTTCCGGACATAATGTCTGGATTTCCATGCTCGCCGCTACTCTCGCAGGAATGCTTGCCGGTCTTGTTACTGGAATTTTCCATACATTTATGGGAATTCCTGCAATCCTTGCCGGAATTTTGACACAGTTATCTTTATACTCTGTCAACCTGAAAATTATGGGAAAAGCAAACCAGGCAATCAATGTTGATAAATACAATCTTCTGGTTTCTCTGCGTCATATTAAAAACACATCCCTTTCCAAAAACACCATCTTTATCGTAGCAATCATGTGTATTGTTCTGATTGCAATTTTATACTGGTTCTTCGGAACAGAACTTGGATGTTCTTTAAGAGCAACCGGATGTAACCCAAATATGTCACGTGCCCAGGGTATCAACACAAACATGAACAAAGTTCTTGGTCTTATGATCTCCAACGGTCTGGTAGGGCTTTCAAGCGCTCTCCTTGCACAGTATCAGGGTTTTGCAGATGTCAATATGGGACGTGGTTCCATCGTTATCGGTCTGGCTGCTGTTATTATCGGTGAGGCAATCTTCGGACGTGTTTTCCGTAACTTTGCACTTCGCCTGACCGCTGTTATTCTTGGCTCCATCCTGTACTATCTGGTACTTCAGGTCGTTATCTGGATGGGTATTGATACAGACCTGCTGAAGATGCTTTCCGCAATCGTTGTTGCCCTCTTCCTTGCGTTCCCATACTGGAAAGGCAAATATTTCAACAAACCGGTAAAAAGGGGAGGTAAATAAAAATGCTTGAATTAAAAAACATCTATAAAACATTTAACCCGGGAACCATCAATGAAAAGCGTGCTTTAAATGGCCTGAATCTTAAACTGAACGAAGGAGACTTTGTCACAGTCATCGGTGGAAACGGTGCCGGTAAATCTACTATGTTAAATGCTGTTGCAGGAACATGGCCGGTTGATGAAGGACAGATCCTTATCGACAATATTGATGTTACCAAACTTTCCGAACACAAGCGTGCCACATATCTTGGACGTGTATTCCAGGATCCGATGACCGGAACTGCTGCCACCATGGGTATTGAAGAAAACCTTGCACTTGCAAAACGTCGTGGAAAATCCCGTCTTCTCCGCTCTGGAATTACAAAAGCAGAACGAGAAGAATACAGAGAACTTCTCAAAATTCTCGGTCTTGGTCTGGAAGACAGACTTACCTCCAAAGTAGGACTCCTCTCCGGCGGACAGAGACAGGCGCTTACCCTTCTTATGGCGACACTCCAGAAACCGAAACTTCTGCTTCTGGATGAGCACACCGCTGCCCTTGATCCGAAAACAGCCGCAAAGGTTCTTGAAATCACAGATATGATCGTAAATCGTGATCACCTTACAACTCTGATGATCACCCACAATATGAAAGATGCCATTGCACATGGCAATCGTCTGATCATGATGATGGAAGGTAAAATCATTCTGGACATTCAGGGTGAAGAAAAGAAAAAACTGACTGTCAAAGACCTTCTGGATCAGTTTGAACGTGCAAGCGGCGAAGAATTCAGTAACGACTCCGCACTGCTTGGATAATTGCCGTTTTCAACTACACATAAGAATTTTACTATGAGAGTATTCTTTTAACGAATACTCTCATATTTTATCTCACACTATTTTATTGCTTCTTATATTATTAACAAGCAACGGCATTACACAATACCAACTAATATTTCAAATGGGCACCCCCTCCCCAACACGCTGCTTTATCTTCAACAAAGGTTATATTTCTAGTGTGCCAACAAGTTGATTCTTGAAACAATCTTGCAGGATAAATTTTCTTATTTCAAGGTGGAGGAAAGAGGTGTAGCGGTGGCTACGCCTCATTCCTTCGCCTTGCAGCTGAAGAAATCATCCTGCGTCAATATAGCAGAAACTTAATTTTCGCTGTACTAGCATTTATCATCAATACAACAAAAATCATATCCAATCATTCAAATACTATATTCACTCATCTAAAGAAGTTACACAAATAAATTTGTGTGTCTCTCTATTATACTGATAAATCCTGGATGTAAGATAATCTTCCTTAGGTGTGGCTTCTTTAATGGTATCTTCCAAAACATACTGCAAGTCTTCAGGCTCCACAAATTTGTCATTATGAATCATCACCTCGTGCACGCTTGTAAATACCATGTAGAAATCAGAATCCAGCATATATGCAAGCTGCTCTGCCACCCCGGGCAAAAACACTGCAACTGCTCCATTCGTCTTCTTGGTAGTGCTTAAACAATTTCCCATCGCATCTCTCTTTAATTCACATCTATCTCCCAGATTCATAAAACTCTCACCTTCATATTCCGGATTAAAGATCATCTGCTCCCATCTGTAAATTCTCGGTGGGCTCATAAAGTACGTATTGAGTAATGCTTCCTTAAATACCTCATCACTGTCTCTTCCCCATTGTTCCAGCATTCCCAGGCGGATTTTCGTACTAGTTACACATCCCTCATATTCAGTAACTTTCATATAAAGCACAAGCGCAATATCTCCAAGAGTTTTATAAACCGCATCCTGCAAATCTGCTGCATATTTATTGGCATTTAACAGTCTGATAAATAAACGCGGCTTTGTTTTTTCATAATCTTTGATTACTTTTGTTTTCTCATAAATATCAGCCTTTTTAATCCGCTTCAGATCATCTGTAATCTCAGCCATAATCTCCTCAAATGAACTTCCACTTTGATAAGATTTAAATAATTCCTGTGTATAAAGTCCGCAGACTTCCCATGCATCATCGTGCTCGGCAAACTTCACCAGCAGTCTGTCTCCTACAGGCGCAAATCTCCCGCCTTCTTTCTCAAAAGAAATATTTTCTCTTGGAATTCCTGTGGCCTCATAAATACCAATCTCCAGTTTCTCTACGAATGTTTCATAGTCTTTCTGCATATTCAGTTTCCTTTCTTACTTTGAAAATAATGCGGGCAGGATGCCCTGATTTGAACGTTGACTTCCCTTTCAGGAAAAAGAAATAAGGGAGCGAAAGCCCCCTTAAGAGTCGCTGTAGACATAGTATAAAATAGTCCCAGCCATTTGTAAAGTAAATTCCATCGACAAAAGGTTTTACAGTTTTTTTATATTTTGCAAGTACCTCAAAAAAGCTTCACAGCCCTCCACTACATCTGAATATGTGACGTCAAATCCACCTGTATACCATGGGTCTGCGATATCCCGCGGATTATCACTGTAATCCAGAAGAAGCTTGACCTTTCCCTCCGGATCCGCTTTCAGTATTCCCAACATATTCTTCAGATTCCAATGATCCATACCAAGAATATAGTCATACTTATCATAATCTGCTTTTGTCAACTGCACTGCTCTCTTACCTTTGCAACTGATTCCATGCCTAGCAAGCTCCTCCCTCGCCGGAGGATACACCGGATTCCCTATTCCATTCCAGATTTCCTCTGTACTGGTCGCGGCAGATGCAATATAGAACTGATCTGCAAGTCCTCGTTTTGATACCATATCTTTGAAAACAAATTCTGCCATTGGTGAACGGCAGATATTGCCGTGGCAAATAAATAACACGCGTATCATATATTTTTAACTCCTAACTTATCTCGGATTATCTCGGTTTTTCCTTATTTTTCAAGCATTCGCGCACTTTTTCAGTCTGCTGACCTTTTTTACATATCTCGGCTTATTTTGGCTTATCTCGGCATGTTTATTCCATCAAATGGTCTAAAAATTGGTCTAAAATGGTCTATGATTTCAAGTTTAGACCATTCGTTTTTTCTGGTCTAATCGTGGCACAAAATTTCCAAAAATTCTTAGACCACGCCTGATTTTTTAGACCATTACCATTTTCGGCAAATGTTAGAAAATATTTGCCAACCACAAATGGCTGATATCAGCAGATTCTTATGAAAATTTAGACCATTTCATAGACCACTCTTAACTACCATTTAGACCACAAATTCCTTCAAGGCCTTATAAATACGGACTTTTCTGAATAGTCTAAACTAAAAAGCTCACCGTTTTGATGGTCTAAACTGACTTTCTAAATCTGTCAGTGGCATCCACTTTCATACCAAGCTGCTTAAGCTCTGCATCAGCCTCTGCCTGCTTCTTGGCAAGCTTCTCAACCTCTTCTCTCGCATCATCCAGCTTAAGATGAGTATAAGTGTTGAGAGTGACGCTGATATCCGAATGTCCCATCAGATACTGAAGCACCTTAGGATTCATTCCGGACTTTGCCATATTAGAGCAGTACGTATGTCTGCAGACGTGAGGTGTAATCTTCGGAAGCTGAATGCGATAAATGCTGTTATACTTATCAACTGCATGCTGGAAGTACTTCTCCCAGTGCATTGCCACCATCGGCTTACCATCCTTATCAAAGCAAAGGAAGCCTGAGTAGCCATCAATCATCGGCTCCACCTTAAGCTTAGGTCTTGCCTTGATGATATTCTGAAAGCATTCATACACATCGTCCTGCATCGGAATCACTCTGGTACCGGCGTAGGTTTTCGTTGTATCGATATAAACCAACGTCCCGGTCTTCTGAAGCTGATGGTCAATATTGATGGTTCTGTTCTCCATGTCCAGATCCTTCAGCGTCAGTCCTGTAAACTCCGAAATACGCATCCCTGTCTTAAACAGAATGTACATACCGTCATAATACTTGCAGTAGTGCGCATCGTTCTTAATAAATTCGAGGAAAGTTCTTTCCTGTTTTCTTGTAATGGCCTCACGAGTAACTGCGTCATTTACCAGTACAGTAGCAAGCTGAAACTCAAAGGGATTCTTCCTTAATATATCGTCATCAACTGCCAGCTGAAATGCCGGTCTCACAACACCTCTGATAGAATGAATTGCTGAGAAACTCTTTTTATCCTCCTGCTGTAATTTGATGAGCCATTCCTTTGCATCGGATAATCTGACCTTGTCGATTCTCCTTGCTCCAAAGGGCTCCTTCTCCAGCAGATTAATTACAGTTCCGTAACCTGCTCTGGTTGTATGCTTAACTCCGGTCTTAGTTGCTATATATTTCTTCACAAGCTGAAGAACCGTTAAGCCGCCGCCATCAGGAACAATCATATCATCCAAATCCTTATTGATTGCCTTCTCCTGATCTCTTAAAGGCGCATTATCTTTTTTACCGGCTGGAATACTATCTGTAGCCACCAATCTCCAACTGTAAACTGTCTTGCGCTTACCATTGGCATCAATGTATCTATACTTATAGCGTCCATCCGCTTCCTGGCTCTCTCCTGTGCGAAGAATGCGATTCTTACTATCGCGTCTCTTTTCGCTCATTGAACATCGTCTCCTTTCGATTGAGGGAGCCATGCTTGAATATTTATCTAACATAGTTCATAGTATGTATCCGACTATGTATCAATATACTATCACATTCACGGCTCCTTTGCCACAAGAAAAATGAAAAATTTTTATGAACTCAGATCACATTCATCTGACTGTCCATATATTTTTCAAACTGCTCACGCTTGATCAGTGCTCTGTTTCCGTTCCAGAGGACAAAATCCTCATCGGAATGTTCCTGAACAAATATCTTCAGTTTCTTGTAACCTATTCCGAAATACTTCGATGCTTCATTCAGCGTTAATGTGTACTTCTGCCACCAAGGCAGCTCTCTTTTTTCGATACCGTTCATCTCAGGCACCTCCCTTCTATCTTCCTAAGCGCCTTTTGACGAGATAATTCCGGTAAAAGCCGAAAAAAGACAAAAAAATAGACCTGTAGGTATTTCTACCCACAGGTCCATTATGCTTTCAACTATTTCAACAAAAATAGTAACTGCTGAACCAGTCCCAAGCTATCGCTCCTTACCGCTTCAAGTTCACTCAACACTACTTTCTTATCAGATTTACATTGCTCGACACTGATGAATGTTCCACCATGTGAAGCATTATTTCTGTTATCAGCCGAAGAATCTACTGCTGATGCAAAAGCACAACAGTTTCTCATAAAGTCAGCATCATTAAACATAGCTTCTCTGCTATCAAAGCCTGTAATCCTTGCAAAATAATCACATAACTTTTCTAACCTTGTATTAGGAACAATGTTTTGTAATAAAATAGCAAAACTTTTATACATACATCTTGAGCTAACGCTTGTACATGAACGATTTCTATTCTGATAGTCTATATAATATCCTCTCTGATTAGGATCCGCATCAAGATATCCTCTTGCGTCACTTACGTCTATCCCTCGTCTTTTACAATCATAAAGAATATCCGTGAACTTTCTTCCATTAAATTCAAGCGCATTTAACTCATCTGAATATCCTTTCCAGATCAGCTTATTATAAGCCTCTTCAAAAGCCTGATAATAAAGTGCAGAGATACAGCTAAAGTCAAAGCCCTTATCAGCAAATTTCTCAGATGCATATCTGGCATAGAGCATTTCCGCTGTCGTAAGCGAATCAACCGTAGACTCCGGAAGAATAGCAGCCTTCTCACCAAGACTTAGCAGTATTCCTTCCTTTATCCTCTGATAATCGTCCTCCTGTTTACAGTTCAAAATTAAAGCATCACTTAATCTCTGACTTATTTCATCCAACCATTCTGTATAACGCTCTTTTTCATCACAATCCGGGAATCTAAGAATCTCCTCACGGATTCGGGTCTTAGTCTGTAATATTTCTTCATCTTTCTTGCCCTCGATTTTATCGATCAGGGAAAGAATTGAAGATTTAAGAACATCTGCAAAAATATCATTTCGATAATTCTCTTCCTCTACCTCCTGATCAGATAAAGATAATGCATTGATGCCTGCCTTTTCTCGATATTCCAGCATTCCTATCTCCTGGTCTCCAAGATGCGCATATACTTTATGAACAAGCCTATCATCAAGCAGCATTAGCTCACGTCTGTATTTCTCAATAGTATCTCGCCTCTTGACCTTAATATTAGCATGACAATTTACAAGAATTATTCTTAGCAACTCGCAGAACATATAAATAATATTAAGCGAAAATACAATTCGACTTGCAATAGTTTCCTGATCAATCAGGTCAGATTTTTCTTCCTCATGGCTTACCAATTCAGCAATCTTTTCCGCAGAAAGAGCTACACCTGTACCTGCAATTATTTTTTCAATTTCAAGCTCATACTCTGCGCTATTTTCAATCTCTTTCAATCTATCAGATAAATCCTTCATCTGAGCATCCGTTTCTGAAGAAATTCCAACAGCAACGATAGAACTGTCCTTCTGGAGTCTTTCAAAAGAAAGTCTATTTATTGCACCTTCATTCTCGTTCACAAAGCCAAACACTGTCTGATAAAAATCTTCGATTATATCATCAAGCGAAATATATTTAATGCTTTCCATCCCTAAGTTTTTCCTTAGTGCAGAGAGAGCTAACGATGCAAATTGTTTTGCCGTTTCTTTCCCAGGATTAAGTCTAAACTGATGAAATGACATAAACAAATAATTAAAGGTGCGCGGATCCATTGCCAACATAAAAACTGCCGGATGCAATCTAAAAGGTTTTTCCTCAGAAGTTTTTACAACACAATAAGCAGATGCCTTCTGCATTCTTTCATTTATCACTTCAAAAAGAGCCAGCAAATCTATTTCTCTATTATTAAGAGTATATTTCGCTCTTTCGATACCAGATATCACCAAATTATATTCGTTAATAATTCTAACTTTATCTTTCGGGGATCCGGCACAATTAATACGGCTTATAACGTTCCTTTCCTTTTGCGACAAATCATTTATTAAATCAATAAAAAGAGACCACTCCACCGACGTCTTATCTGCAATAGCTTTTTGGCTGTCATTGTCCGACTCGGCCTTCTCTCTTAACGCTACTTGTGCATTATGAATCTCTTGAAGCTTTTTCTTACCATAATCGGTCAATTTAGAAAAATATTTCTTATCAACCTTACTCCAATCGGCTTCAATAAGCTTAAGGATATTAGTCTTGGATGTGACCGACTTAACATTTATCGCCATACCATATTTGATTTCTTTGCTCTGCACAATTTTTAATAAATACATCCAGGCAAACATCATATCCTGATATTGGCTATAGTGTTCATTATTTGGCAAAGCATCATTACTGAAATAATAAGCCCATGCCCCATACCACAGAATCTTATCCACTGTCGTTACAGCCGGGCAAAGCTTTGACCCTTCTAAATATATTTTCCCGTTACCGCTATGTGTATCGACCGTATAACCTGTATTTATGAGAATATTTGCTTCCTGCTCAAATAATTCCGCTCTATTTAGTGACTCTATTTCTTTTACTCTATTGGCGAACGTTGTAAAAAGACCATAAGTGAGCATCGGATATTTTCTTAAAACCTTTACTCCTGGCTCTGAAAGAACAGCAAAATCCACCGAATCTGCCTTATATCCATCAACTATTTGCAAAACTTCTGACGGAAAGTTTCCTGCAATTAATCTCTTATTTACTTCATTATCCAAGATATCCATATCTGCACCGCCTTCCGTATTTTATAAAAAAAGCATATAACCACAGTCGATTACATGCTCCGATCATAACGGAGACTAGCAATCGCTGTTTCCAGCGATCGCATACTCCTTGCAAGCGTCAACTGCATGAGTTGATACGCGTTCAGCTGCAGCGCCGTCCATCTTCACAGCGAAGATTACGCCAACTGCTGCCGTGCCAAGGGCAACAACAAACTTCCAGTCAATGGTGACATTAAAGTTCATAGCACTACCTCCTTCCTGAGCAAAGCTCTAAGATTATATGTGGAGTACTATGTTGCCCTCATTCCACTTTAGTGGAATATTATAAAATACCAAATTGATTTTAGTTTGTCAATTACTTTTCCCGAAATAATCATAAAAAATTTGTAGGGTTACAATTGATGTGACACCCTAACGCTATACAAAAACGGTTAAGTACATTAGAATTTTAATCGCCAAACCAAAACCCTAACAAAAAGGAGTACTTAACCGTCATGAATACAATAACACATTCACAACGATATTTGCCACATGAAATTAACACAAAATTCTATGCAGTCAAACTATATCGCTCCGGAGTCGGTGTTTCTTTTGTCTGTCGAAGATATCATATCTCTAAATCTTCTCTTCTTCGATGGAACAAAAAGTTTGATGGGACAAAAGAGTCTTTGCTCGACAAATCCCATAGACCTCTCTCAAAACATCCAAACGCCCATACGGATGAAGAGTTGAAATGGATTCGAGATTACCATAGACGCAATCCAAAAATTTCTGTGTGCGAATTGTACGGAAAACTCCGCGCCAACAAAGGTTACTCTCGTCATCCGGGATCCTTATATCGTATCTACCGTAAACTTGGTTATTCCAGTTACGCACCTTCTACCAAAAAGAAAAGAAAACCTCAGCCTTACGACACTCCTACCGAGTTGGGAATCAAATGGCAAATGGATGTTAAATATGTCCCTACTGCCTGTTATTCCGGCACTGTCCCTCAAAAGTTTTATCAATACACAGTAATTGATGAAGCTTCCAGAGAACGTTTTATTTATCCATACATGGAGCAAAGCAGCTATTCCACGGTAGATTTCCTTAAGAGAGCAATCGCTTACTTCGGTTACAAGCCTTTCATTCTGCAAACCGATAATGGTGCCGAATTCACTCATCTAAAAAGATCTGATCGAACACACCCTTTAGATCTGCTGTGTTCTAAACTTAACATTGTACACAAGCGAATTCGTCCCAGAACACCTAGACACAATGGAAAAGTCGAACGAAGCCATCGTAATGATCAAGAACGATTTTATAATCATATGTCTTTCTACGACTATGATGATTTACAAACACAGATGAAACGATATTTAAATCGATCCAACAACATACCAATGCAGGTATTAGGCTGGAAATCACCTTTGCAAAAACGTCTCATACTTGAGACACAATAATTCTTATTCCGCTTGTTTAATATAAATCTGCTAGGGTGTGACCTGTCAAGGTCATGCCCTGATAAGGGTGCTTTGCAACCTTGACAGGCCACATCCCAGCAGATAAAAAGTAGTCAAGCGGAATAAGAAAAGTGTGTAGCATTACATGCTCACTGGTTAAAATCTATAATACCATACCGTTCCTTTTATTTTTCAAAAGTTGGTGTCACATCATTGACTAATGTACATTTTCCCGAAATAATCATAAAAAATTATTCGTGCCAAGTCAATAAAAAAAGCCTACAGATACCCGAAATAAATCAGATACCCATAGGCTCAATAACGTTTCGTTATTCAGTTAAACCTTCTCACAATAATCCAACTTATCGTAAATATAGAGTTATCGTAAAACCAAAGGCCAATGGTAGTTTTCAGCAGAGAATAACCGTCAAAATTTACGATAACTCTTTTTTT
>NZ_JBQHVP010000009.1:0-174119 GCF_052064435.1 Blautia sp. HCP3S3_B11 | reverse complement strand
TATCCATGGACTGTAGTAAAAATCTATTTACTATCATCATTATGAGCTTGAATTAGGCAAATGTCTATCTACCCAAGAATTAAGCGCTTACGATTTGTGACTGTTGGATGGTATAATACAGGAATAGACAATTATATTGTCTGCGAAATATCTGACAATTTACATAATGAAGAGATTAATTAGACAGTTCTGCTGTAAGAAGCAGAGTGATATATATATAACGGAGAAAACGTATGAATCAGGTAGTAATGGTACATTTTTTTGGAAAATTCTGCCTGGAAAGCAAGAACGGACGTCTGGATGAAGAGACGATCCATTCCAAAAAAATTATAAAACTTCTGGCTTTTCTTTTACTAAATCATCATCGTATGATCAATGCGGAAGAGCTCGGAGAACTGGTATGGGGAAATGGCGGATCATCGAATCCGATGGGCGCACTTAAGAACCTCATATACAGATTGCGCAACACACTGAAACAACTGGGACCGGAGGAATACATTGTCTCGCGGTCGGGTACCTATGGGTGGAATGAGAAAATAGAGCTTCACAGCGATATGGAAGAATTCAGATATCGCGCAGAACAGACCCGGGAGGCCGGGAATGATACAAAACTTCAAATTAAGAAATACGAAGAGGCATTATCCTGCTATGAGAAACCCTGCACCTGTGTTCTGACATCAGAATCCTGGCTTGCGGTGCGGTTCACGTATTACCATTTTGTATATATAAAACTGGTAAATGAATTGTGCGAACTGTATAACAGTATACATGACTACGCAGCGATACAGAGAGTCTGTGGACGGGCGATGGCCTGTGATGAACTCAGCGAGGATGTTCATTACTGGATGATCAGAAGCTGGGTAGAAATGGGAGATGCGGATGATGCACTGAAGCAATATGAAACAGCAGTAGAGATTCTGTATGAGAGGCTGGGAATACACAGATCCGACAGGATGAAAGAATTGTATGATGAGATCCTTGGAATGAACATAAATTCTGCAGAGGCAACGATGGATGATATTTATGAAGAAATTCAGGAAGAAGATCCAAACGGTGTTTTTTTCTGCGAGTATACGGTATTTCGGGAAATATACAGACTGGAAGCCAGACGGGTGCTGCGGTCCGGCAATGCAGAGTATATGCTGCTTCTGACTATAAAGATAAATGAGAGGGAACTGCAGGAAGACCCTGTCAGGATACAGTATTATAGGAAGAGAGCCGGTACGAAACTCCAGAAGGTATTGACGAGGTATCTTCGAATGGGAGATGTAGCTGCCAGATACAGCGCTGAACAGTATATAGTGATGCTGCCATATTGTGATTACGAATCTTCACAGAAAGTCATAAAGAGGATTCTGTCTAATTTCAAGAAAGATATGGACAGCGATAAAGTAACACTTAAAGCGGAAACCAGAGAAGTATCTGTTAATTATGAACTTCCGCAGGAGAGCAGGGGAGGAGTGATATGACATATGAAAGTAAAAAATAATTCACTGGACAGAGGAATAAAATAAAAGGCATATTACTGAAATTCTAAAATATAAATTAAAGAAAGATTAAAGTTGAAAAGGAGGAATGGTTATGGACAGAACCAAGAAGTGGCGCAAAATACTTGCTATGATACTGACTATAGTTATGATGCTTCAGAATGCACAGTCAGTCATGGTATTTGCGGATGTCACAAACGAGCAGATCGAACAGCGACTTGCCGGCGGCCAGACACAGACAGAACAGCAGCAGCCGGATCAGAGCCAGGTCGAAACAAGAGCAAGCGGAGAGGAGTACAAGACGCAGCTCCAGGAAACGCAGGAAAATGGGAATGGCAGTACAGATATCGGAAGCCCGGAATCAGGAAATGCAACAACTGAGGCAAAGACTTCCAATGCAGATGTATCTGCAACCATTACCCAGAGCGTGTTCCAGGCAGATGTCAGTGGAACCACCTGTAACTTCGTGCAGATGACCGCTCAGATTACAAATAATGACGCTGAGAACCCTGCAACAGGTGTAAGCGTTAAAGCACTGCTTAATTCTGCACAGCTGAGTTGGGTAAACGGATACGGAACCGAAACAGCAGGTGCAGGTGCCTATGCGGTAGACAGAAACAACACAGCTGATCTTCCGGATGGAAGTGCCGACGGCTATAATCAGATTGTTATGTGGACTGACCAGACAATCGGCGCAGGTGAAACTGTTGCCTACCAGTTCGCAGCCCAGATCATCCCGGAGAACCTGGATGGCGTAGTAAATGCATGGTATGTGGATGGAACATCCTGCAGCTATACATGGGAGAATACGGAGATTCTTGTGCCTACACAGGCACCGGTGGAACCTGCACCGGAAGTTGCCCCACCACAGACTGAACCGGAGGAAAAACCGGAAGTTAAACCGGAGGAGACTACACCGGAAGTGACTGAAGCACCGGAAGTAACACCGACACCGGAAGTGACAGAAGTTCCGGAAGCGACACCGACACCGGAAGTGACAGAAGTCCCGGAAGCAACACCAACACCGGAACCTACTCAGGCAGCTGATGATGACAAACAGGCAAAACTTGATGAGCAGAACAAATTGTTGGGACAGAGTAAGGACCGCCGTAAGATTCAGAAAGCTGCTAAGGCACAGGCGAATGATGATGAAAATGATCAGTCAGATTCTGAAAATTCTACTTCAGTTATAACAGATAAATCTAATATCATGTGTCAGGGGAACACTGTACATGTTTCACTTAGTATTAACAATAAAGATGTAGATACAAGTCAAAATATAACTATAGGAAGAGATGACAAAATTTCTCTTCATGTTGAGTATAAATATTATGAGAATAATAAACCTAAAGCAGCAGAGAATAATGGAGGTGTGTTGGACAATGTAAGATACTATAATTTGCCAGCACAAGGTTGGACATATTCTAATACACAGGGTCCTATTAAGAATGGTAATGAGACAGTAGGAAGTTATGAAATAGTAAATGACGGTGGAAATGTTCGAGTAAAACTCATTTATAAAGAATCATTTCTCAAAGATTATCCTAATGAGATAGAGGGTACATTTACTTTGAAAATGCAGGTGGATAAAGATTATGTTGCTGGTTCTGAAACCACAACTATTGATTTTCCTGGACTTACAAAGAGCGTTACTCTAAAACCTTCTGATTTAAAAGGAGAAAAAGATTTTGAAAAAGATGCTGATGGTAAGCCAATACTTGATAATGATGGTGCACTGACTTATTATGTATCACTTAAGCCAGATAGTGCAAATGTAAAGAATATTACAATAGTAGATCAATTGACAGGCAATTTTGATTATGTAGCTGACTCTTTTAAACTTATAAAAGTTGAAAATGGAATCGAAACTAATCAGGAAGCTGTCAATGCCATTATTGATAAACAGAAAAAGACAGCTATAGTCAATATTTCTGAGTTACAATATGCAGAGAATGTAAGTTATAAACTGAAATATAAAGTTAAACCCCAAGATGGAATAAGAAATTTTAGCGTTTCAAACAGTGCAAGTTGGAGTTGGGGAGAAGAAGGCAAAGGCACGGGAAGTGGTAGTGATAGTGCGTCTAGTCTTGATTTAAAAAATGAAGCACTTAGTAAAAAAGGTGTTGTTGATGATGACAATATAATTACGTATACTGTTGAAATCAATAAAATAGGGGCGTTATTATTACCAGAAGGGACTGAAGGTGGTAAACTTATATTAACAGACCAAATACCTGAGAATGTTACATGGTTAGGTGATGTACAGATTACTGGTGGAACAACACATGGTTGGAGCTATGATAATAAGACCAGAGTGCTGACAGTCACAGTTGATGATGGTACACCAGTTACACTTGTATATAAAGTCATGATTAATGGAGCTCCTGGTGATAAAGTTTCATCGGTTGTAAACACCATTAATTTAAAAGGCACAGCAATAAGTAGCGAAGAAACCAACAAAAACATTGAAATTCAGGATGCGTCTGCAACAGCTAAAGGTAAAAATGGGACACTTACAATTGTAAAAAGAGGCTTATATTCCGTTGTGGTAAATACTGACGAGGGTATGAAGACAGAACAACCTAAGCTAGCAGGGGCAACATTTGAACTTCATGAGATTAAGCTAGTGAATGGGAAGTTAGACGATTCAATAGTATTTACTAAAACCTCTGATCCAAATGGTAGAATTGTTTTTGGAGATGCTAATGATGCGCAGAATCAGATACATAAAGACATATTATATTATTATGTAGAAACTGGGGCACCTACAACTGAAGCCCCTGAAGGATCTAAAAGATATATTGTTGATTCTACAAAGCATTATTTTATATATAAAGAAAATGGATTATCCACTGATTTGGAAAATGCGATTAATCAGGAGGGAATAAAATATACAGTTCTCAATGATGGTACAATTCTAGATCCTGTTACTAATGATACAGAGCCTACAGCAATATCTGTTCCATTTAGTGCGACTAAGAAATTAGATGACCAACTTGCGGAGGTTTCGTTTGCGTTTAATTTAATGTTAAAATCTTACAGTCCAAAACAGAATGGATTTGTTACATCTGCATATAATGCTGCCGATAATAAGGAGGCCTCTGTTTCTGATGTGGCCAATGCTGATGCTGATGCGTTAAAGATTGAGAATGGTAATGTAACAGGAGGGTATAATGAAACTGTAAATGCTGCAGGAATAATAAATTTTCCAAAGGCAAATTTCAAATATGAAGGAACGTATACTTTTGTTATGAGAGAATTATCTGATAATGATAATTATATATATGACAAAAGTGAAAAGGAAATTGAGGTATGTATTGAGAGAGATACTACTGGAAAATTGACTTACAGAATGAAGAATAATCCTCAAAATATTATTACTTTTAATAACTATACATCTACTGATTTATCACTTATAAAGAATACCCAGGAGAATGTCAGACAGGATACAGAGTTTACATTCCAGTTAACTGGTGAATGGAATAATCAGACATATGATTTTTCAAACGTTAAAGTTGATGGAAAACTAATCAGTGTAGAAAATAATGTTGCTACTGTAAAGGTTAAAGTCAACAAGGGTGAAAATAATGGTACTATCAATTTAACAGGACTTCCTAAAAATGCGAAAATTATAGTAAAAGAGACTCAATTGCCAACAGGCTGGCATCTGGAATCATATTCACCAGCAGATGCAGATGATTCAGGAAGAGCATTGATTATATTAGCAGGTGATAGTACTTCTAATAAAATTACGGTATATAATGAATATAAAGAAAGTGAAGATGTAACGTTTAAGGTTAACAAAGACTTTAATGACTGGAGAGAGGGAAGAGAATTTAAATTTAAACTTCAGGGCTTATCAATGGATGGAGAGGCAGCAGATAAGCTTACAGGTATTCCAATGCCTGAATCTGCAAACGGAGATGAAGTTGAAGTAACAGTATCCAATTCTTCAACTGGAAATGGAGATGTAAAAGGGGCAGAGTTTGGAAATGTTTCCTATACAGTAAACGGTGATTATTATTATATGATTAAAGAAAGCGACATTCCAACTTCTGGTCAAGAAAAGGGTATCACCTATGATTCTAAAGTCACATACATTCAGGTTCATGTTGACAATGGTGTCGGTGGAAAGAAAAAAATAACCGTTTATACAAGTGGAAAAACAGCAGAAGTTAATAACGAAACGTATAAGACTCTTACAAAACAACCCATGACTGGACTAACTGCGACTGCTACATTTAAAAATGTATATGCGGCAGAAACACAAGTACGGTTTAAAGGAACGAAAGCCATTGATGGTAGAACTTTAACATCTGCCGACAAATTTACATTTAAAGTAAGTTGTGAAGCTTTGAATTATTCTGCTGAAAAACAGAATGTTGGCCCAGATATTAATTTTGATCCTATCACGTTTACTCAGGATAATTTAAAAGGAAAAAACGAAGAAACTTTTATCTTTGATATTAATGAACAGGAACCTCAAACAGGAAAAATTAATGGCATCAAATACGATAAAGAACATTATAAAGTTCAGGTAAAAGTGTCTAAGGCTTCTGATGGATCGTTAACTGCAACTGTTGAATCGTTAACTGCAACTGTAGAAGATGTGCGGCCTGATGAAAATGGAGTCTACATTTTGCCGAATAAACCTGGGAAACAGGCAACATTTGTAAATGGGTATGGTGCTTCAACTGAGATTGCGTTTACAGCAACCAAAGGACTTTCCAATAAAACATTAACTGGAAATGATTTTACTTTTAAAATTACCGGAGATGCTGAACTGACAGCAAAAAATGGAGCTGACAGTAATAGTTCCGATAAGCATAAAATAGAATTCCCGGCAATTACATATTCACTTGATCAGTTGACAGATACTATCGATGGCAAAAAGGGAAAAATATTTTCTTATACAATTGCAGAGGATAGATCTCAAACTACAAATAACAAGCTGAATGGAGTAACTTATGACGAAACTACTTATCCAATAACAGTTACTGTTACAGATAATGGAGATGGAACATTAAGTAAGGTTGTTAAATATAATGAACAGGTAATAAATCCAACGGCAGATGGTAAGTATATTCTCCCGGTTCCAGATGGAAAAGAATATAACTTTGAAAACACATATGACGCATCTACTTCCATTAAGTTTGTAGGTAATAAAACACTGGAGAACAAAGCTTTACAGGCAAATCAGTTTACATTTGAATTGACAGGTCCTAAAGTTCCGGGAAGTACCGGATCAGAAACAAAGGAAAATGATGCTGATGGAAATTTTGAATTTTCAACAATTTCCTATAATTTGGATGATTTAACACCAACAGGAGATGGATACACAAAGAAAGATTTTGAATATACTATTGCAGAAAAAAATGATGGTCAAAAAGGTATTACTTATGACAAAACAACGTCATATAAGATCATAGTTACAGTAGAAAATGATACAACGACCGGACAATTAAAACCAACAGCTAAGGCTGGGACAACAGTGTTAAATTTTACACAAGATGCAGCAACAGGTACATGGACATTTACCTTACCTAAACAAAAGAACACAGCTACCTTTATAAACACTTATGGTGCGACAACTGAAATTCAGCTTGCTGCAACAAAGGAACTGAAAAATAAAGAGCTGAAAGCTGGAAAGTATTCCTTTGAGATTCAGCAGACAAATAATGAGTCAGGATTTGCAGATGCAAACCCAGCGACAATTTTGTCAGAGACTGGAACGTTGGGAATATTTGCTACAGTTAAGAATGGTGCTGAAGGTGGGGATGCGAAAGATATCAGATTCCCAACTTTACAGTACAAAATAACAGATTTGAAAAAATCTGATGGAACTTACGCAGAGGACAGAATCTTCCATTATACAATCTCAGAAGAAAATGGAACAGAAGGTGGTGTAACCTATAGCGAGCAGAAGTATTATGTTGATGTTAAAGTAACAGATAATGGAAATGGAACTTTTGCTAAGGAAGTTAAGGTTTCTACAGAATCATCAGTTTCATTTGATGAAAAACAGCCACTTACAGAAAACAATGGTGTTTATAGCATCACTCCATCAGATAAATATTCCTTCACGAATATTTATAAAGCAAGTACAAAAGTACAGCTTACCGGAATTAAAAAACTGGTTAACGATGATGCAAAGAAAACTGGAAGAAAACTGAAAGATGTAAGCAATGGTACTTCATCTTTTAAATTTGAGATTAACGGACCAAATCTTAAGGATGAAGAGGGAAATGCTGTTAAATCCAGAACTGTAGAAATCAAGACAGAGAATAAAGACAGTGAAACGGCAGTATTTGAGTTCCCTGAAATCACTTATGATATTACAGACCTTAAAGGTAAATCCAGCGAAGATTTCTCTTATAATATCGTTGAAATAGCTCCAAAAGAGAAAAAGGGAATTACTTATGATACAAAAACTAAGTATACAGCAATAGTTACCATTACAGATAACAAGAATGGTACTTTATCATCAAGTGTGAAACTTCAGAAGAACGGAACAGAGGAAAATACATCTGTAACCGGTAATATGAAGAATAATGTGGCTGTTTACGCTTTAACAGGTTCGGAGGCTACATTTACAAATAGTTACAATGCTTCTGGTTCTTATGACTTTAAAGTAAACAAAACACTTGCGGGAAGAAAATTCCAGAATGGTGATAATTTCAAATTCCAGATTGTTAAAACAGATGGAAACGAAGATAAAGTCATTGGCACATTGAAATTAACTGCTGATGAAAATACATCTGTTGGAAAACTGACAGGAACAATCGCAGAAGAACAATATGGATTATCTGATGTTGGAAAAACTTATAAATACAGCATTCAGGAACTTAATCCGGATAAAAAGATGAACGGTGTGACGGTATCTGACCAGAGATACATTATCTATGTAGAAGTTACCGATAATAATGATGGAACACTGAAAACAGATGCTGAATGGAGAAGAGAGGTCAACGGTGAAATTCAAAATATTACTTTTGATGATCCAGATGAAGCTATAACAGAATTTCAGAATGTCTATGAAGCTGATGGAACTGCACAGATAGTGGCACAGAAGACACTCAGTCCTTTGAAATTGGCAGACAATAATAATCAGTTCAGTTTTACTCTGACAAGAGTCGACAACACTGGTAAAGCACTGACAGGCGAAGATGCATATGAAGAAACCATATTTAATCATGGCTCAGACATCATATTTACACCACTGTCTTATAACCAGGATGATGTAGGAAAAGATTTTTACTACACAGTAAAAGAGAACAAGGGCACAGAGGAAGGATATACTTACAGTGAGGATGTATATAATGTTCATGTAACTGTAGGTATAGATAAGCAGGATAGCCATAAACTGATAACTACAAAAGTAATTACAGATGCAAGCGGAGCAACACAGGATGCAATTGTATTTGCGAATACTTATAAATCAACTACTTCTGTTGCATTCGAAGGCAAGAAGGAAATTGTAGACAATACAGGCAAAGCTCTTGAAAATATTACTCTTGAGGCTGGAGCGTTTACATTTACTGTAACAGAAAATGGAACGACAGTTGCGACAGGAAAAAATGAGGCAGATGGAACCATTACCTTTACGCCGATTGAATATGAATATAGTAAGGACAGTAATCCTCTTGGTGAACATACTTACATTATTACAGAAGATCAGCCGGCAACAGGTGATAAGTACATTTATGACCATAGTTCCCGTACAGTAGTTGTTAATGTTACAGATGATGGAGCTGGAAATCTTTCAGCGGCTGTTGTAACTGATAAATCAGATGCAATGAGCAGTGATGAGAAGTGTTTTAAGAATGAAGTAATCAGTCTTAAGTTCAGAAAAACTGATCTTACAAAGAAAGATGAAGAGAGTACAAAGAACCTGAAAGATGCGACATTAAGACTTTCTGAGTATGATACAGCAGCTAAGCAACCTGGCACTACGATTGCAGAATGGACGACTACAGATACAGACTATACAGTCAGTGATGGGCTGGTTGCAGGAAATACTTATATTCTGGAAGAAATTGCGGTTCCAACAGGATATACAACAGCAGATCCAATTATTTTTACAATTAAAAACGATGAAACCCGCAGTATTGAAATTTTGAGTGAAAGTGGACAGTTAGATACAACAGGTAAAATTGTTATCATGTCTGATGCGAAAACAGGTGTCACTGTACTGAAAGTCGATAATGACGGAAAAGGTGTAAGTGGTGCTGAACTTGCAATCTTAGACGGAGAGACAGTTGTAGAACAATGGATTTCAGATGGTCAGGCAAAATATATTGAAGGACTTGCAGTTGGTAAGGAATATATTTTGAGAGAATTATCTGCACCGGAAGGTTATCGAAAAGCAGCTGATGTCAAATTTACTGTAGAAGATGGCAAGAATACTTCTGTTAAGATGGTTGACAGTCAGACAACAGCAAGCATTCTGAAAGTAGATGAAGAAGGAAATGTGTTAAGTGGAGTAATTCTGGAGGTCAGAGACAAAGATTCAAATACATTGATTGACCGTTGGGAAACCGACGGGAAGGCACATACAATAAGTGGATTGACAGAAGGTGTGACTTATATACTTTCTGAGATCAGTGCACCAGCCGGATATACACTTGCAAAACCACAGGAATTTACTTTGAGCACAACTGATTCGGTTACAGAAATTAAAATAGAAAATAAACAAAACGCTGTAACGATCAGTAAGAAAGCACTCACTGGAACAGACTCCATTGGAGGAGCAGTTCTGAGAGTTCTGGATGCAACAGGTAAGGAAGTAGTTCCGAAGTGGACGACTGAAGCTGGTAAAGATAAGATTGTAACAGGTGTACTGAAACCGAATGTTACTTATACACTGGAGGAAGTATCAGCACCGAGCGGATATGCAAAAGCAGATAATATTACATTTGCTGTAGATGAAAGTGGGGTACTTTATGTAAATCATGAAAAAGCAACAAGTGTAGTAATGCGTGATGCGAAACTCAGACTGTGTGTCAGCAAGACAGATATTACAGGAAAAGCAGAGCTTCCGGGAGCAGTTCTTCAGATTATTGAGAAGGATAGCAAGAAAGTAGTAGATGAGTGGACAACAACAAGCACTCCTCATTATACAGAAACTGGTCTGGTTTCAGGAAAGACATATCTTCTCCATGAAAAAACTGCACCTGCAGGTTATGGTTATGCAGAAGATGTAGAATTTACCTTACGTAATGACTCTGTAGTTGGAAGTGAGCAGAAAGTAACAATGTATGATGCACCAAATACGGTTGTAGTTACAAAAACTGATCTGTCAGGAACAAAAGAACTTGCAGGAGCGAAATTACAGATTCTGGATACCGATGGAAAAGTTCTGGAGTCCTGGACATCTTCTACAGAAGAACACAGAGTTGAAGTGACACTTGAAGCAGGTAAACAGTATATTCTTCACGAAGTGGAAGCTCCGGAAGGATATGTACTTGCAGAAGATGTGAAATTTACTGTAAATAAAGATGGCTCTACAACAAGAGTTGTCATGAAAGATGCACCTACAGGTGTAAATATCAGTAAGACTGATCTGACAGGATCTAAGGAAATTGCAGGAGCAGTTCTGCAGGTTCTTGATAAAGATGGCGCAACTGTAGAACAGTGGACATCCGATGGAACAACTCATACAGTAGCAAATAAACTGGTAGCAGGTGAAAAGTATACTCTTCACGAAGTAAGTGCTCCGGCAGGATACAGAACAGCTAAAGATATTGAGTTTACTGTTGATAAGACTGGAAAGACAACCAAGGTTGTAATGAAGGATGCTCCGACTAAAGCAAGCATCCTCAAGACTGACGAGAGCGGTAAAGCACTCAGCGGTGCACAGCTCGTAGTGAAAGATTCCACCGGTAAGGAACTTGACAAGTGGACATCTGACGGAAAGGCTCATGAGATCACAGGTCTCCTCACAGTAGGCGAGACCTACACATTAAGTGAGGTTTCAGCTCCGTCCGGTTACACCGTAGCTCCGGACCAGACATTCAAGATGGAAGACAAAGACGTAATCGAAGTTACTATGGTTGACTACCAGGCATCTGGTTCCGGTCAGATCACAGTAACCAAGAAAGTTACTTACGCAAATGGCGGTGATTTCACAGACCTGATCGCTCAGGACGATACCTTCTATGTAAATCTGTTTACAGATGCAGTTGGTAAGTATCCGTACAAAGGAGCTCTTCCACAGGCCATTCATCTGGTAAATGCTTCCGCAGGAAGTGTGACATTCAGTGATCTGGCACAGGGTACCTATTATGTATATGAGACAGATGCAAACGGCAATGTGATTAATCTTGATCAGCAGGGTATGCATAATGGATCACAGTTTATGTGTACAGTTGACGGCGGTTCCAACACCGTGAAACTGGATCTGAAAGCTGGTCCTAAGGAAGGTGCTGTAAACCTGGAGAATGTATTCTTTGATATTCCTACAGGTTATTCCTATAAGGGCGAGATCAACATTAACAAACAGGTATTGAAAGGTACCACACAGACAACTACGGACGATACGTTCTATGCAGGTGTCTTTACAAAGGGCGATGATGGTGTTTATAATCTGTTCACGGTAGTAACGCTGGTACAGAATGACACAGTTACTGTTGAGGTTCCTCTTGGAGGCGAAGACGGTACAGAGCCGATCAACTACTACATTCTGGAAACAGATGCGGATGGAAATATTCTTGACCTTGATGTCTTTGAATATGAAGTAACAGGTGAAGGTACAGTTGCTCTGAGTAAGGAGAATCTGACTGGTAACATTAATCTTGTAAATAAGATTCCGGAAGAGTCAGATGGTAAGCTTCGTGTACAGAAGACGGACGGAAATGGCGTTGGTCTTGCAGGTGCAAGCTTCAGACTGACAGATGAAGACGGAACTGTAGTGGATGAGTGGACATCTGAGGCAAGTGCTCATGAGTTAGAGCTTGATCCGGGTACTTACACTCTGACAGAAGTTCAGGCTCCGACAGGCTATACAGGTGCGGGAAGTGTAACGATCGAAGTTGATGATGATTATAACTTCTCCGTAGATGGAGAAATTGAGTACAGCTATAACAATGGTCTTCTGAAGATCGTCAATAAGGTTGTACCGAGCGATTCCACAACTCCGGGAACATCTGGAGGCGGAGGTTCAACACCGGCTTCTTACAGCAGTGCACTCAGTGGAAAGGTAGCAGTCAAGACCGGCGATAACACCCCGATCGGTGCTTATGCAGCAGTTCTTGTAATCGCAGCCCTTGCCATTGCAGGCGGAATCTTCTACAAGAAGAAAAGAAAAAATGATAAATAAGTAACACCAGAGCGGAGTCCGTTTGCGGGCTCCGCTTTTCATATGTGCATAGTGACGTTCTGTTTGACAATCTCTCCACAGGTCTATATAATGAAATACAAGACATAACTGCCAGTCTGTAGAAAGGACTGGCAGTATATGACTTTATCATAGGCAGAACGAGAGCGGAGGAGAGAAAGCTGCGTATGAAAAGATTTGATGATAAGAACGGCACAGATGATAAAAAGAAGCGAAAGCGGATTCTGTTTATGGCAGGACTGATCGCAGTGATTATCATCACAGCTGTCTTATTTTATTTTAACAGTTTTGTGATGAAAACAGAGAATTCCAGAGCCAGAGATTCTCTTCTGGAATGGACAGAGCAGAATGCAGCACTTGTCGGAAGCCGGATTGATATGTACTATGATCTTCTGGAGTGTGCGGCAGATTATATCAGTGATATGCCTTTAGATGAAGTACAGACAGAGGAGATGCTGAGGGAGAAATTTCACCGTCACACAGAGAAGTTTGATTCGCTGAAGATTATCAGTGAGGATGGCCGCTGCGTGCAGGACGGACAGGCTTATTCCCTGAAAGAATACTTCCTGATGGCTATGTTAGGTAACAGGGGTCTGGCAGAAAATGGATATCCCTACGCGGATGGAGTGATATTGTCAGTACCTGTCAAAAATGAGGCACAGCAGATTAAGGGAGTGCTCTGTGGGACGCTTCCGTGCAGCAGTCTGGACGTATATGGAAAGGCAGACCGTAGAAAAGGATATGCAGGGCTTTTTGTGATAGATAATCATGGAAAATATATTGTGCCTGATGGCGGCAATGATACTTTTGGTAATGATTTCCTGACCTGGCTGGAGGGGCGTGAACTGAGTATGCCGATTTCCGATATTAAGTTCCGGATGGACAGCGGATTCCTATATTACTTTGCAATTTCAGGTGAAGATGGAGATTATATGGTGGCTGCGGCACCTGTGGACGGTACGAAGCTGTTTGCGGTAACAATGGCTGATAACAGGTATATTTATCAGGCAGGACTCAGATATCGGATATGGGTATTTGTGATTACTCTGGTGATCATCCTGAGTCTTATAGCAGTTACTGGAGTTTATCTGTATTTCCGGCGTGAGGACAGAATCGCTATCCGCAATCTGAACCGCCAGCTTACGTTGAATGAGGAAACTTACCGCATCACAGCAAGGGAAAGTGATCTGTGTGTTTTTACTTATGATGTGGAAACAGAGCAGATACAGTTTCTGAATGATAAGTATCAGAATCTGGGACTGGATCAGTCGGAACTCAGCGTACCGGTTCTGCTTCGGAAAATCAGGGAGATCAATCCGGAAACCTGTTCTGTGATCAGGGATATATTCGCCAGGACAGATTCTGCTGAAGCTTTGCACTCACAGAAGGTGAAAGTGAGGGCAGGAGGACGTGTGCGGTATCTGCAGGTCAAGACTACGAATCTGTACGATGAATCGGGAAAAGTGTCCCGTATGGTCGGCAGTGTCGAGGATGTTACGGATATGGAGAATGATATGCTCAAGCTTCAGAAGGAGGCAAGGACGGATCTTCTGACGGGTGCCATGAACAGGGCGGCGGGCACATCTGCCATCAACCGGATGCTTGTGCAGGAACTTCATCCGGGATGTGTAAATACTTTTGTTATTGTGGATCTGGATAATTTCAAAACGCTCAATGATGTCATGGGACATATGTGGGGAGACAGGGCTCTCTGCGAGGTTGTCCTGATCATGAAGAAGCATTGCAGAGCTCAGGACATCGTCTGTCGTCTGGGCGGTGATGAGTTTGTAGTATTTCTGCCGGATATGACCAGGGAAGCGGCGGAGGAGAGTCTGCGTGTACTTTCTGCGAAGCTGCATATTGATTATGTGAAAGAAAACCTGGAGGTAATGATCTCCGCATCTATGGGGATTGTTTTCTCAGATGGAAGAGATATCACTTTCCAGGACCTGTATGAGGAGGCAGACGGATGTCTGTATCAGGTGAAACGTACCTTCAAGGGTTCCTATCATATTTCAGACAGAGCCGACCGGGTAAAGGCAGATTAGGGAAGTTCCTGTAAAAAATATGCGATGAAATATAAGCATAAATATAAGAAAAGACTTGACTTAAGCATGTCATGTGTGATAAACTTGACAAGCGACATGGAAGTTAGGTCTTTTTTTTATGCCCGAAAAAGATGACGGATACATCGTCAGGCATGAGGAAATGACCATGCAAATGAAAACACTGGAGGTGGAAGTTGTGCGCGTTAAGATTACATTAGCATGTACCGAGTGCAAGCAGCGTAACTACAATATGACTAAGGAGAAAAAGAACCATCCTGAGAGAATGGAAACTCAGAAATATTGTAAGTTCTGCCGCAAACACACTCTGCATAAGGAAACAAAGTAATCCAAGGTAACTGGACGAAACAGTTACTCACAGAGAATTGTGAGGTCAGGCTATGCAAGGAAATGAAAAATCTGCTGGCAAAAGCCAGAAGAAGAGTTGGTTTCAGGGACTTCAGTCAGAATTCAAAAAAATTGTCTGGACAGATCGCAATGAACTGATCAAGCAGACTATCGTAGTAGTTTGCGTATCAATTGTTCTCTGCGTACTGATCAGCGTTATGGATTCATTTATTCTCGAAGGCATTAATCTTTTAATGAAATAAGGATAAGGTGATTGTATGTCAGAAGCGAAATGGTATGTTGTTCATACTTATTCCGGGTATGAGAACAAAGTAAAAGTCGATATTGAAAAAACCATCGAAAACAGACACCTGGAAGACCAGATCCTTGAAGTTCGTGTTCCGCTGCAGGAAGTGGCTGAGCTGAAAAACGGGGCTCTGAAACAGGTTCAGAAGAAAATGTTTCCTGGCTATGTACTTCTCAACATGGTTATGAATGACGATACATGGTATGTTGTCCGTAACACCAGAGGTGTGACAGGCTTCGTTGGACCAGGGTCCAAGCCGGTACCGTTGACCGAGGAAGAGATGCTTCCTCTTGGTATCAAGAAAGAGGAAATTCAGGTCGATTTCGCAGAGGGTGATACAGTTGTTGTCACAGGCGGTGCCTGGAAAGATACCGTTGGTGTTATCACTGCCCTTAATGTGCAGAAACAGACAGCAACGATCAATGTTGAACTTTTCGGCCGCGAAACGCCGGTAGAAATTAGTTTCGCAGAAATCAAACAGATGTAACAAGCAAAGGTAACAATATCGTGGGAGGGACCATAAACCCCCGCCAATACCACATAGGAGGTGCCGAAAAATGGCAAAGAAAGTAACAGGATATATCAAATTACAGATTCCGGCTGGTAAAGCAACTCCAGCACCACCTGTAGGTCCGGCTCTTGGACAGCACGGTGTAAATATCGTTCAGTTCACAAAAGAGTTCAATGCAAGAACAGCAGATCAGGGAGACTTAATCATTCCTGTAGTTATCACTGTTTATGCAGACAGAAGTTTCAGCTTCATAACCAAAACTCCGCCGGCTGCAGTTCTTCTTAAGAAAGCTGCTAAGATTAAATCCGGTTCCGGCGTACCGAACAAGACAAAAGTTGCTAAGGTTACTAAAGCTCAGGTTCAGGAAATCGCTGAACTTAAGATGAAAGACTTAAATGCAGCATCCCTTGAAGCAGCTATGAGCATGATCGCTGGTACTGCAAGAAGTATGGGAATCGAAGTAGTTGATTAATTTTAATATTAAATAGTAAGTGGGAGGGCGTTCCCCGCAAATACCACAGGAGGTTATAGAAATGAAACGAGGAAAGAAATACGTGGAAGCTGCCAAAGCAGTAGACCGCGCTACATTATATGATACCGCAGAAGCTATCAGCTTAGTTAAAAAAGCTGCAGTTGCTAAATTTGACGAAACTATCGAAGTTCATATCCGTACAGGCTGCGATGGACGTCATGCAGATCAGCAGATCCGTGGTGCAGTAGTTCTGCCACACGGTACTGGTAAAAAAGTTCGTGTTTTAGTATTCGCTAAAGATGCTAAAGCTGAAGAAGCAAAAGCAGCAGGTGCTGAATTCGTTGGAGCTGAGGATTTAATTCCGAAGATCCAGAACGAAGGATGGTTAGACTTTGACGTTGTTGTTGCAACTCCAGATATGATGGGTGTTGTAGGTCGTCTTGGTCGTGTACTTGGACCGAAAGGTTTAATGCCAAACCCGAAAGCTGGTACAGTAACAATGGACGTTACTAAAGCAGTTCACGATATCAAAGCAGGTAAGATTGAGTACCGTCTTGATAAAACCAACATCATTCATGTTCCGGTTGGTAAAGCATCCTTTACAGAAGAACAGTTAAGCGACAACTTCCAGACGCTGATCGATGCTATCGTTAAGGCTAGACCAAGCACACTGAAAGGTCAGTATTTAAAGAGCGTTGTTATTGCTCCGACAATGGGACCTGGTGTGAAGATCAACCCGATGAAATTAGCATAATAGATTTTAGCAATTTAAGACTCTCGGAGATTTCTCTGAGAGTCTTTTTGCATTTTGAGGTTGGCGGGTATGGGGACGCACAGGAATGGAAGATTACAGGATTTGGTAAGGGTGTGTTATAGTAGGGGGATGAATTAGAGATTTGTTAGATATATTTTTTCTGAGTAATGTTATAGAGGCAGACAGGAGGCGTTATTGTGGCTGGCAGGAGACGGAAAAAGAGCGGTGGAAGAAGTTATGCATGGAGATATCGGGGCAGGATTGTGGCTTGTGTGTTTGTTGAGGTGATCATTATCTGTGCGCTGGTTATCATGATCGGATGGAATAAGGGCGTGAAGGAGTGGTTTGAGCAGTTTGAGCAGCCGGTTCTGAAGGAAGTGGATATCAGTGGTATCAACAGTCCGAATGCGATCCTGATGCAGGCCAGGGGAGGTAAGATTCTGGGTGAGATTAACGGGGAGGCTCAGATTTATCCGGCTTCTATGACGAAGATTATGACTGTGATACTGGGGATTGAGAATTTTGATGATCTGGATGAGAAAATTACTCTGACGAATGAGATGTTCACCGGATTATATGAGCAGGATGCTACACAGGCAGGTTTTCAGCCGGGGGAAGAGGTTCGGGTGATTGATCTTCTCTATGGTGCGATGTTGCCTTCGGGGGCAGAGTGCTGTATTGCGCTGGCAGATACAATCAGTGGTTCAGAGGCGGATTTTGCGGAGCTGATGAATAAGAAAGCAAGGAAGCTTGGAATGGAGAATACCCATTTCTGTGACTCTACAGGACTGCATAACCCGGATCATTACAGTACGGTTAAGGATATTGCTGTTTTGATGAAGTATTGCATTAAGAATGATACGTTTCGTGAGATTGTGGAGACCTCCAGACATTCTACCGGAGTTACAAATATCCACCCGGATGGAATTACTTACTACAGTACAATGTTTAAAAATCTGTCTGATCCGACAGTCACAGGTGGAAAAATCCTCGGCGGAAAGACCGGCTATACCAGTGAGGCAGGACACTGTCTGGTGAGTTTTGCGGAGATTGAGGGCAGGGAATATATCTTTGTTTCCGCAGGTGCTTCCGGAGCAGATGGAAATACGATTCCGCATATTCAGGATGCTGTGACTGTTTATAACAGGGTTGGTGCGGCGATTGAGGCGAAGATGAATAATAATAACAAATAGAATGTCAGATGTTACTGTTCACACACCACTATCCCGCGAGGTGTTTTGACATGAATATGCCAAAATCCCGAGACATACAAGCCAAAATTCCATTGCCGCAGGTAATCTGGAATGAATTTTGGCTATGTTACTGAGAACGGAGTGAACAGTAACTGTCAGATTATTTTGCATCGTATGTTTATGGATTTTTTATAGACATATTTTTATAGATATGATATAATCAATCACATGCAAAAGAACGATACGGGCTACGGAGGAGGTGGAATTGGTGACGGACAGACAAATACTGGAAGCCGTTTTGACGGAGGTCAGAGGACTTGGAACGCGAATGGATAAATTCGAAAGTCGAATGGATAAATTCGAAAGTCGAATGGATGGATTCGAAAGTCGAATGGATAAATTCGAAAGTCGAATGGATGGATTCGAAAACCAAATGGATAAATTCGAAAGCCAGATGAACCGAATGGAAGAGCGTCAGAAGTGTTTTGAAGAAGAGACCAGAAATAACTTTGCAGATATCAGACTGCATTTGGAGAACATAACGGATAGGAATATTTCAATCCTTGCAGAGAATCATCTGAATCTTATCAATAAGATGGATGTGTCGGCTACCTGGATGAACAGGATTATGATTAATGAGGTTAAGATGAATGCTCTGACAGATCAGGTTGCCAGACTTCAGGCGAAATCCAGTTAAGCTTCCAATGATGAAAATACGAACGGATAAAAAGGGAGAACCATTGAGGTTCTCCCTTCAGACTGTAGACAAAGTCTATTTTGGCAAAGATTCCAAGAAGCAGTTCTCCTGGCCTTTTCTGAACGCAAAGATTTTTTGGATTTCTTTCTGTCAGAAAAGTCAGCTCGGTATGATTCTGGACACAGGCTGCGGTCTGGTTTCCTGATTCAGGTGCTTTGCAGCGCATCTATCTGTCAATCCGCGCCTGACACCGGTCACTTCCATGAGCTTGCATGACTGATTCTGAGTATCCATCGCTATAATCAGGAAGAGAGATTCCGACAGGATGCTTCCACCGTCGGGTAGCGCTTTATGTCCGTATGCGGGATGAATTTTGCTGCCTGCATGCGAATCAGAAAATCCGGAATGGATGCAAATTGTACGCAGTAAAGATTTTCTGTAAAATATTGAATATCGTCCATTCTGGTGCGGTCAAGCAGCAGAATACGGGCACCGTCCAGAGAGGCGTTGGAGATACAGGTGTATTTCTCACGGGGCTGATCCGGAAAGATGCCGATCGTGATGGCGGATTCCAGATTAGAATGAGCACTAAAAGCACCAGACAGATAAAAATGGGAAATATCTGTCTCCAGACATCCTGCTGACTCAAGCAGACAGTCCATCATGGTGTAGGCAGCGGCTTTGGTATCCAAATATTGTTTAATATCCGTCTGTGAGAAATACAGTGGTTCTCCGCTCCCGGACTCTTCGGCAGTGGCATAGACGGCGGCATACTCCTGTTCCTCCTCCAGATATATGATCCGCGGAGTGACATCTGGATTCAATGTGCCCGCAATATTGATCCATCCATGAAGTCTCATTTGGGCCAGTAGATCGATAATGCCGGAACCGCAGATGCCCACCGGGCGGCTTCCGTCGATCGTGGTAAAGGTCAGGTCTTTGCCGTGGATCGTCACTGTATCTATGGCACCCTTCCCGGCCTGCATACCGAAACGGCTGATATAGCCTTCCAGAGCCGGACCTGCGGCACCAGCGCCGGCTAACATCCATTCGCGGTTGCCGATAACGAGTTCTCCGTTGGTACCGATGTCGAAGAACAGGAGGGTGTCTTCACTTTGGCGGATATCCAGATTCAGAAGTCCGCTTACAATATCTCCCCCCACATAATTGGAGGCAGAGGGGATGATGTAGAGCATTCCGGAAAAATCAAGTCCCAGTTCGCTTCCCCATAACCATCCGGGCTCTGTAGTGACCGGCGCGAAGGGAGAGGAAAATACGGTCCATGCATTCAGCTTTAGCAGAAAATGAATCATGGTCGTGTTGCCGGAGACGATCATGATCGGACAGCTGCGGACTTTGATGTCGGTCTGCGAAGCCAGCTGTCCGATCAGAGACTGAAAGGTTTCAACCGTGACTTTCTGAAGGTCATCTGCATGTCCGGAATCCTCCATGGTATACGTGATGCGAGTGAGAATATCGGTTCCGTAGGTGCGCTGCCCGTTGGTGCCGCGTACCTGTGCAACGACAGCCCCGGTATTTAAGTCGACCAGCTGCATGACAATAGTGGTGGAACCGTAGTCCACAGCAAGTCCATAGTGCATCTGCCGTGTGTCTCCGGCCTCCACATCGGTCACGATCCAGTCCTTTTCCCTGTATACCAGCGTTACTGTGATGTGATAATCACATTCTCTGCACAGGGGGTAAAGCTTTTGCAATATGTGAAGAGGGATTTTGGCATTCTTATATCCAACGTCGGACAACGTCTGACAGATCCTATGCTGGTCACTTTTCGTATCTTCTTCCGTGGGAGGAGTGATCTCAAGATATACTTTTTCACTGAAACATTTCATTTTCATGCCTCCTATGTTAATCGATGCGCCGTTTTGGCAGGTTATCAGAAATACCACCGGCCATTATCGATAGCTGGTCTCTTAATCAATAATTTGCATTTGAAATGGATATCATTCTCTTTTACAGGAACATTCTTTCCTTCTTTACATTCTGGGCATTGAACAATTTTTCCATTTTTCAAGTCTTTGAGCATGCCACCAATGGTTTCCTTTTTCATCGTACTTCTTCCATGATTGTTGGGGATTTTGTTCTATCACGGAATTATTATATTCCTTAAATCATCACTGGTCAATATCCTCCCTTTTATGCGGAATAATAAAGATCGTCGCTTTTTAAGGAGAAAATGAGAAGTAGGAAGCGGATTTGTGAGAAAACCCAATCATATGGAGCAGGGGATACGTGGTTGGTTAAATGCACCAATACTACGTCGGAAATGATCTAAGGAAAAAGAAAAACATCGCTGCCATGACAGCGATGTTTCAGACTGTAGACAAAGTCCCGGCGAAAGCCGGGCTTTTCTATGTTTACGACCGTTTTTCTGGTATAATACAAATATCAGAAGGGCGGTGTTTTTTATGATGACAAAAAATTCAGATAAAAAAAGGGAACAGATGATAATGCTCTGTATGGATGATATGGTTCCCCAAAACCATATGCTGCGTTTAATTGATAAAGCCATTGACTGGACTTTTATATATGAGCTTGTAGAAGAAAAATACTGCCCTGATAACGGAAGGCCCAGTATGGACCCTGTCATGCTGATTAAGATTCCCTTCATTCAATATCTTTATGGAATCAAAAGTATGAGGCAGACCATCAAAGAGATAGAAGTAAACGTTGCTTACAGATGGTTCCTCGGATTAGACATGCTGGACCCTGGGATACAGCATTCATCCGGGGAATGAACATGACAGCCGGACATTCAAAACACTTTATGACAAGATAAAGATCTATTCACCGGCTATGATCATTGCAGATGCCGGTTACCGTACACCAGCAATCGCCCATGAATTGTTAGAAGATGGTATCGAGCCTCTGTTCCCATACAAGAGGCCAATGACAAAGGAAGGGTTTTTCCGAAAATATGAGTATGCATATGATGAGTACTATGACTGCTACATATGTCCGGAAAACCATATATTATCCTATCAAACGACAAACAGAGAGGGGTATAGGGAATACGTAAGCTGCGGAGAAATATGTGCCAGTTGCCCCAATCTTCATAGATGTACGGAAAGTAAAGAACACATAAAAGTGGTTACCCGCCATGTGTGGGAAGAATATATGGAGAAAGCGGAGGATATCAGGCATACACTTGGCACTAAACAGATATATGACCTAAGAAAGGAAACAATCGAGAGGATTTTCGGAACAGCCAAGGAACAACATGGATTTCGTTATACACAATACATAGGGAGAGCCCGGATGGAAATGAAAGCGGGGCTTACTTTTGCATGTATGAACCTGAAAAAACTGGCCAGGATACTGGACAAAAGGGAAGAAAGAATATCGACTATCCATAATATTGAGCGGTTATTAAAGGAAAAGACATTTTTAAAAAAAAGTGGTGCTGGAGATTATCTCCAGCACCAACTTTGTCTACAGTCTGAAGGGAGAACCATTGAGGTTCTCCCTTTAAAAGGTTTATTTTATGCGATTTTCCGATAGAATTATTCTCCGAAATATCTCTTAAGAAGACCAGCGAATGCTTTTCCATGTCTTGCTTCATCTCTTGCCATTTCATGAACTGTATCATGGATAGCGTCAAGGTTAGCAGCTTTTGCACGTTTAGCAAGGTCTGTTTTACCAGCTGTAGCACCGTTCTCGGCTTCTACACGCATCTGAAGGTTTTTCTTTGTGCTGTCTGTTACAACTTCACCTAATAATTCAGCGAATTTAGCAGCATGTTCTGCTTCTTCATAAGCTGCTTTTTCATAGTATAAACCGATTTCCGGATATCCTTCTCTGTGAGCAACTCTTGCCATTGCAAGATACATACCAACTTCAGAGCATTCACCCTGGAAGTTTGCTCTTAAATCAGCCATGATGTCTTCACTGGATCCCTGAGCAACACCTACAACGTGTTCAGCAGCCCATGACATTTCGCCATCCTGCTTTACGAATTTATCAGCCGGTGCCTTACATACAGGACAGGCTTCCGGAGCTTTCTCACCTTCATAAACATAACCACATACACTACATACCCATTTTGTCATAATTAAAATCTCCTTTTTTCTTAATGATTTATTATTTGGATGTCAGTTAAAATTTATTCTTAATGACATCAGTTTGTTTGTTCTGTACTATTATCTGTTTTTGATAATAGTAATTGTTACTGCTTTGCTGTGACCTTAGAGTATCATACTTGATATAAAAAATCAAGTTTTATTTTAACTTTTTTGCTGCTTTTTATCATTAGCAGCATCGTCAGCCTTTACAGGAGTTCCGGCTGTTTCTCTCAGGCAGTCCTCACACAGTCCGAAAAATCTAGCGCTGTAATCGGTAATCTTTCCGCCGAAGTTCTCACCCGCAAGCTCCATAATGTGATGAATCCCCTCACTCTCCAGATCCATGATCCGCTCACATCTGGTACACATAAAGTGACAATGCCTCTCGGTCCGTCCATCAAAATGATCCGCACCGGCAAATGAGGAAAGCTTCTTGATTTCTCCCAGATCAGCAAGCAGAGATAAGTTGCGATATACCGTACCGAGACTGATATTCGGATAAATGAGCTTCATATTCTCATATACCACATCTGCCGTAGGATGATCTGTTCTGTTCCGGAGAAATTCCTTAATTGATTCCCTCTGACGGCTATATTTCAGTGTCGCCATGGTATTCCTCCCTTCTCTGAGTTTCAGTAAATAAATATGTTTAATAACGATAATCATTACTGATATTGTTACTATACAATAATAGACTATATTTGTCAAGATAAAAATTTGTATTTAACCGAATCAAGTAAGTCCCCTGCTTCAATTGCGAAGAGCAATAAGCAGTGGGTGGGGACTTGCTTGTATCAGGAGGGGTACAAGCCCCTCCTGATAAACTGCGAAGCAGTTATTCGGTGTAGAGCCACGTAGCGGAAGCGGATTGCGAATATCCGATCGAATTTTCGTAATGTTCTCGTTATGGGAGGCGAGAACTCGTTATGTTTTAAATTATCATTTGGAAGAAAGAAAAATAGATGCGGCGTTCAAAGGTGTAAAAGAGCTTCTTGATAAAACATCAGAAATATAGTTACTGTTCACACATCACTATCCCGCGAGGTGTTTTGGCATGAATATGCCAAAATCCCGAGACATACAAGCCAAAATTCCATTGCCGCAGGCAATCTGGAATGAATTTTGGCTACGTTACTGAGAACGGAGTGAACAGTAACGAAATATAATAAAACCATCGACAGCACACTTCAGTGGGTTTACAAACCTTTAGAAATGTGCTATATTTTCCCTATAACAGGAAATAATTATTTCCTATAACCAACAGCATTCCTCGATTATAGATTGAGCTGCTGTTACGAAATAATACAAACTCATTGAAGAAGAGAGTACATCTGCAGACCGTATTACAGAGAAATCCCCATGGACGACGATAGTAAGTCCTGAAGGCTGAGAGGGATATGCAAGGAGCAGATCGAAGATGGCTTCCGAGAGGCACTGCTGAGAGTCATGGACTTTAGGCAGCGACAGGCACGCCTGTTACAGCGTAGAGGTATTACACGTACCTCCCAAGGTTTCCCCGCGCGAGCAGGAAACGAACAGAAGTGGTAACACGGGCAAACACTCGTCTTCTCAGATAACTCTGGGGAGACGTTTTTTATTTCCGAAACGTCCACATTAAAAAAAGGAGACAACAAACTATGGAAAAACAGAAATACTACATTACCACCGCGATTGCTTACACATCAGGCAAACCGCACATCGGCAACACTTATGAAGTTGTATTAGCCGACGCCATCGCCCGCTACAAACGTCAGCAAGGCTATGACGTATTCTTCCAGACCGGAACTGACGAACACGGCCAGAAAATCGAATTAAAAGCCGAAGAAGCCGGTATCACCCCGAAAGAATTTGTAGACAACGTATCCGGCGAGATTAAGAGAATCTGGGATCTGATGAACACATCCTACGACAAATTCATCAGAACCACTGACGAAGACCACGAAAAACAGGTCAAAAAAATCTTCAAAAAAATGTACGCAAAAGGCGACATCTACAAAGGATACTACGAAGGAATGTACTGCACACCATGCGAATCTTTCTTCACAGAATCCCAGCTTGTAGACGGCAAATGTCCTGACTGCGGACGTCCATGCGTACCTGCCAAAGAAGAAGCATACTTCTTCAAAATGAGCAAATACGCTGACAAACTGATCGACTACATCAACACACACCCGGATTTCATCCAGCCGGAATCACGTAAGAACGAAATGATGAACAACTTCCTTCTTCCGGGACTTCAGGATCTCTGCGTATCCAGAACATCTTTCAAATGGGGAATTCCGGTAGACTTCGATCCGAAACACGTAGTATATGTATGGCTTGATGCCCTCACAAACTACATCACAGGAATCGGTTACGACTGCGATGGAGAAAGTACAGAACAGTTCAACAAACTCTGGCCGGCAGACCTTCACCTCATTGGTAAAGACATCATCCGTTTCCATACAATTTACTGGCCAATCTTCCTGATGTCACTGGATCTGCCACTTCCGAAACAGGTATTTGGACATCCATGGCTCCTTCAGGGTGATGGCAAAATGAGTAAATCCAAAGGAAACGTAATCTACGCAGACGAACTGGTAGATTTCTTCGGCGTAGACGCGGTACGTTACTTCGTACTCCATGAAATGCCATTCGAGAACGATGGTGTCATCACATGGGAACTGATGGTAGAACGCCTCAACTCCGAGCTTGCAAATACTCTCGGAAACCTTGTAAACCGTACAATCTCCATGTCTAACAAATACTTTGGCGGCGTAGTAGAGAACAAAGGCGTAACAGAGCCTGTAGATGATGATCTCAAGAACTTCATCCTCTCCGTACCGGAAAAAGTAAACGAAAAAATGGACAAACTTCGCGTGGCAGACGCAATGACAGAAGTATTCACCATCTTCAAACGCTGCAACAAATATATCGATGAAACAATGCCATGGGCACTTGCAAAAGATGAAGAAAAGAAAGACCGTCTTGCAACAGTTCTCTACAACCTGGTTGAGGGAATCTGCATCGGCGCAACCCTGCTGAAATCCTTTATGCCGGAAACAACAGAGAGAATTCTTGCCCAGTTAAATGCTCAGGACAGAAGCTTAGAAGACCTCAAGACATTCGGTCTCTATCCATCAGGAAATAAAGTAACTGAGAAACCGGAGATCCTTTTCGCACGTCTTGACCTTAAAGAAGTAATGGCAAAAGTAGCAGAGCTTCATCCACCAAAAGCTGAAGAGCCTGCAAAAGAAGAGAAGGAGGATGTGATTGACATCGAGGCAAAACCAGAAATCACATTTGAAGATTTCGGCAAGCTCCAGTTCCAGGTTGGTAAGATCATCTCCTGCGAGGAAGTAAAGAAATCCAAGAAACTTCTCTGCTCACAGGTACAGATTGGAAGCCAGGTACGCCAGATCGTATCCGGAATCAAAGCACACTACAGTGCAGAAGAAATGGTAGGCAAGAGAGTTATGGTAGTCACAAACCTGAAACCAGCCAAACTTGCCGGAGTACTCAGTGAAGGAATGATTCTCTGCGCAGAAGATGCAGACGGAAACCTTTCCCTGATGGTACCGGAAAAAGAAATGCCGGCAGGTGCTGAGATCTGCTGATTACAAAGTGAACAGTGACAAATTTACTGAAAAAACAGATTAAATTCTGTGAATATTTCCGAAAAATGAACTTGACAAATGCGTCCCCAAAAGCTATATTAGTATTAGATAAAGGGGAGTAGCTGGCACGTGCATGTTCATGATGTTGTCAATCTCGATGGGTAAAGACTCCATCCGTATCGTGATGAATGGGCGAGGCTTTTATTGCATGATTTCGTGTAATAAAAGCCTCGTTTTTTGTCTGAAAATGAAAATAACAATGTAAAGGGGATAAATTATGTCACAGGGTTTTAATCATTTTGATGAGAACGGAAACGCAGTTATGGTGGATGTTTCCGGGAAGAATGTTACGTATAGAACGGCGGTTGCTACAGGTGAGATTCATGTAGGAGAGGCTATTATGGCGGCGGTGAAGGATGGTTCCGTGAAGAAGGGGGATGTGCTTGGTGTGGCGCGAGTAGCCGGGATCATGGGAGTTAAGAGGACTTCTGAACTGATTCCGATGTGCCATCCGCTTCCAATTCAGAAGTGTTCGGTGGATTATGAACTGGACGAGGCGAATGGAATTATCCGCGCATTCTGTACAGTTAAGACTGAGGGAAAGACTGGTGTGGAGATGGAAGCGTTGACTGGTGTTCAGGTGACGCTTTTGACGATTTATGATATGTGTAAAGCAATTGATAAGCATATGGTAATGTCAAATATCCATCTGGTCGAGAAAACTGGCGGTAAGAGTGGGGATTTCTATTTTTAACCGAAACTGCAGAGCAGTCATTCGGTTTAGAGCCACGTAGCGAAAGCGGATTGCGAATATCCGATTGAAATATCTGTTGGGCAAATCGGAATAAGGGTGTATAATGGATATAAATAAAAATTGCGGAGGTTTTTACAAGATGAAAAGAGTAGCGATTATTACATCCAGCGATACCGGATATCGTGGGGAGCGTGAGGATTTAAGCGGTCCGGCGATTCGGGAGATCGTGGAGAAGAATGGATATGAGGTTGTATCTGCGGATATTTTGCCGGATGACAGAAAGATGTTATCAGAAAGAATGGCAGAGATTGCGGATAGTGGTGCCGCAGAGTTGATCCTGACTACGGGTGGAACTGGTTTTTCCCCGAGAGATATTACACCGGAAGCGACAGAGGATATTATTGACAGACGTGTGCCGGGGATTCCGGAAGCAATGCGTGCGTACAGTATGACGATCACCAAGCGAGCAATGCTCAGCCGCGCGACAGCAGGAATTCGTAAAAAAACGCTGATCATTAATCTGCCGGGAAGTCCTAAGGCGGTGAAAGAGAGTCTGGAGTATATTATTGATGCACTGGGACATGGGATCGAGATTATGACAGGTGAGACTGGAAACTGCGCAAGATGAGTTGGATTAATGGCATCATTTTATGGGATTTCTATAAATAAACGGTGACGAATAAAATCAGGAAGGTAAAAGGGATAATCTTATGGGAAAAGTAATTGCGGTCTGTACAAGTGAGGCGAAGGGAACACAGAAGAAGAGTGTTCCGGAAATAAAGGTCGTTGAGGATTGGGGCATTGAGGGTGATGCGCATGCAGGAAAATGGCATCGCCAGGTAAGCCTGCTTTCTTTTGACAAGATTGAAGATTTCCGCGCGCGTGGCGCTGAAGTGGAGGATGGAGCATTTGGAGAGAACCTGGTGGTTCAGGGGATTGATTTTGCGACACTTCCGATCGGTACAAAATTTGGATGCAATGATGTGGTTCTGGAGCTGACGCAGATCGGCAAGGAATGTCATAGCGGATGTGCGATTTTTAAGAAAATGGGTGAGTGCATTATGCCAAAGCAGGGAGTTTTTACAAGAGTTCTGCATGGCGGTGTGATTCATCCAGGGGATGAGCTTACAATACTGGATTAAAGATAATATCTGTTTAACCGGATAATAATCAGCAATATTTATAAAGTCGCTGTCAGTAATTTCTCTGATGTTTCACAAGGGATATAAGTTAGCGGATACATGGCGACCATACGAGGAGAACGAAGAAAATGATTATTGATACACATGCACATTACGACGACGAGGCTTTTGACGCAGACAGAGAGGCGCTTCTTGCATCTATGCATGATGGCGGGATTGAGAAGATAGTTAATGTCTGTGCATCTATAGACGGTTTACACGATACAGTGGAGCTGATGGAGAAATATCCTTTTATATATGGAGCTGTGGGAGTTCATCCGGATGATGCGGATAAGATGACGCAGGAAACTCTGGATGAGATCCGCAGACTTTCTTGTATGGATAAGATGGTGGCAATCGGTGAGATTGGTCTGGACTATTACTGGCATAAGGACAAAGAAGAGCATGAGATTCAGCAGAAGATGTTTCGTGTCCAGCTTGATATTGCGAGAGAAGAAAAAATGCCGTTTATGATTCACAGCAGGGATGCTGCGGAGGATACTCTTAATATTATCAGAGAGTATATGCAGGGCGGTATGTATGGCGGTATTATTCATTGCTTTTCCTATAGCAGGGAAATTGCGGCTGAGTATCTGAAGATGGGACTGTATCTGGGAATTGGCGGGGTGGTTACTTTTCAGAATGCGAAGAAAATCAAGGAGACTGTTCAGTATGCGCCGCTGTCTCAGCTTGTGCTGGAAACGGACAGCCCGTACCTGGCTCCGAAGCCGAACAGAGGGAAGAGAAATTCTTCTCTGAATCTGCCTTATGTGGCACAGGCAATCGCAGAGTTGAAAGGGATTACGGCAGAAGAGGTTATTGAAGTGACCAGACAGAATGCGGAGAAGCTGTTAGGTTTATAAAAATAGCATGATATGTAAAAAGGACTATGCAGAGCACAGTCCTTTTTACATATAAATAATCAATAGCTTTCATCGTAGCTGCTATCATAGCTGCCATCGTTATAACTACTGTCGTAGCTGCTATCATAACTGCCAGTGTCATAACTACTGTCATCGCTGTTGTCATAGCTGGTGTCGCTGTAACTGTCTGAGCTATCTGAACCGTCAGAATTATCTGTGGTGTCAGAGGTATCTGAGCTATCCGAACTATCAGAACCACCTGCAGTGTCTGCCAGGTATTCCCAGGAGTGAATAGATTCTGTATCTTCCACTACATTTCCGGTAGTCTTATCGATCATGTTGCCTTCCCAGTCAAATTTGACATTCAGCAGATTGGTGTTAGTGGACGGCTTTACATTCATGGACATGATCTCTTTGAATTTGGCTTTCAGGTTCTCGAGTGTAAATTCATCGCCAATCAGATTGCGGACACTGTGTGAAGCTGCGAGTTCTTCCGTATAATCATCCAGCATATATGGTCCGTATTCTCCAGAATCATGGTTATAGTGCATGACCATAGGCTTCACTGTAGGAGAGAGAATCTGGATGGTGGACTTTCCGTTTAAAGTGGATTTCTGAATTGTAAAGCTTGCCATTCCTTCCAGAAGTTCCGGGAGTTCCTGCTGAGTGGAAACAAAGTTTCCCAGAGAATAGAATACAGTAGTGGTATGTCCCTGGTCATCAGAAAGCTGTCCATAAGGCTGAAGTACATGTGGATGTCCGCCGATAATAACATCAACACCTTGTTGCATCAGGAAAGCAGCCCATTGTTTCTCATATTCATTTGGCATGGTTTCGTCTTCTGTTCCCCAGTGGGCGACGAAGATAATGCAGTCGCTGACTTCTTTGGCCTTCTGGATCATTGTGGTGATCTTGTCTTTGTCAAAGATATCAAGCATGTATTCGTAACCGTCGCCGACACCGGAATTATTGGTGCCATATGTATAGTCAAGGAAAGCAATCTTGATTCCATTGACTTCTTTTACTTTTACGGTATCTGCGTCTTCCTGAGTGGAGTGGATTCCAAGTACAGGAATATCTGGATAGTTGGTGCTCCAGAAATCCAGAGTGTTTTTCAGGTAATCATAGCCATAATCATCTGCGTGGTTGGTAGCAGATTCTACAACATTAAATCCGGCTTTGATAATGGCGTCACCAACCTCTTCGGGTGTGGCAAATGACGGGTAGGTACTGACTGCATCATGGCTGGGTGCAAAAACAGTTTCCTGGTCGATCATAGCGACATCGGCAGCCTGGACCTGATCCAGAATGTGCGTATAAATATGGTCGTAATTCCATGTTCCGGAATCATACTCACCAGATTCATATAATTTGCTGTGATAGAGATTGTCACCGACTGCGATTACACTTGCAGTGGAGATCTCCGGTGTTTCTGCTGCTATTTTTTCCTGTTCTTCTTTGAGTGATGCCGCTTCGGCGGCTTCCTTCTGAGGTTTGCGTATCAGGGTATAATCGAGCTGATGGATCACCAGAACGAGCAGGACCATAACCACGATCGAGCACAGAAGGCTGATGCGGGAGTTGATTTTCTCCCGGAAATTAAGAGGTATATTATTTTTTTTCATAAAGTTTTTCCTTTAAGATCTTAGAATAGGCAAAATAAATTTTGTCCTGATGTCTTATCGCTTTATTATATCAAATTTCAGAGTCCAAAGAAAGAAGCCTGCGGGAATTTCTTTGAAAACATCTAAAAATGCTTTGTGAGGCAAAGTATTTTAGTGTATAATAGAAGCAATTAAGAAGAGGGAGGTAGCCGGATGAACCATTATGAAGCGATCAATGATGTGCTGGTCAATTTATTTAATGAGATTCTGGACCTGGAAGAGAGAGCGTTGATCACTGGAGAATATAAGAATATCTCAGTCAATGATATGCACATTATTGATGCGTTGGGTATCCGGGAACAGAAAAATATGTCAACAGTAGCCAGATTGTTGAATGTGACGGTCGGTACTTTGACAATTGCAGTAAACAACCTTGTGAAGAAGGGATATATCCAGCGTAGGCGAAGTGAAGAGGACAGAAGAGTGGTGCTGATCTCGCTGACTAAGCTGGGAGAGAGGGCTTATCATCACCATAAGGATTTCCACGAGAAGATGGTTCTGGCTGTATTGAAAGGACTGAATGTTGAGGAGACAGAAGCGCTGACTACGGCACTTACGAAGCTGGAGACGTTTTTCAAGTCATACGAATAGAAAAATTCTATAATTTTTTGCGTGAATATTAACATTGAGAGTGTTCTTGCAGTTAAAGAGTATCTGTATGATGTTTGAATGATAAGATTGTTATTGTTGTAAATATTTATCAGGCAGTGAAGAGAAAGCAGCATTTCGGAATGATTGAGAATGCGTTTATCCGCCTGGTCGATGCCAGAAACAATAAAGAAATGTGCAAATATAATTTAACAGAGAATTATTCAGGAATGACTGCGATGATTTTTGGGGAAATATATAGATATAATGGTGAATGGAAATTCAATGCGATAGGAAATGGCACGAAAGATCCTGGGCTTGGAGAACTCTGCCAGAGATTTGCATAACATTATGTATCTGAAGAGAGCATTTGCTCATAATAAGAGAAACCATAGTATAGTTCCTCTTTTGTAAACATTTGATAGGACAGGATTTATACAAGACTAAATAGCAGGAGGTCATTCAGGTTTATGAGTGATATGAACAAAGAACAGTTAATGTGCGGATTATCCGATTCGCAGGTTAACGAAAGTAAAGCGAAATATGGCACGAACGAACTTGCCAAGAAGGAAACAGAGTCACTTTGGTCGATGTTTATCGGTGCATTTGACGATATCTGGATCAAGGTTCTGTGTGCGGCACTGGCACTTAAGGTAATTCTGGCAGTTCTGGGAATCTTTGTCACGGCATTGTCTGGCGAAAATGATGCTGTAGAGATCATAAGTATTGTGATCGCGATCGCACTTGCTACCGGATTCAGTACCTTATCAGAGTACAGAAATACTTCCAGAAGTGAAGCACTTCAGGAAGAGTACAGTAAGACCTATGCCAAAGTTATGAGAAACGGAAAGCTTGTCAACATCCTTACAAGTGAGATCGTCAAAGGCGATACGATTCTTGTACAGGCAGGAGATAAAGTTCCGGCTGACGGTCTGATTTTTGAAGGAAAAATCAAGGTTTCCCAGGCTGCCTTAAATGGTGAGTCAAGAGATGAGAACAAGGCAGCAGTGTCAGATATGGCTGATGCAGAGTCCACTGATTATTCCTCAGCAGGAAAAGTTTTCATGGGTTCTGTAGTAACTTCCGGTGAAGGGTATATGGTTGCAACGGTTATTGGTGATAACTCCGAATTAGGAAAGATCAATAAGGCGTTGACCGATAATAATGAGGAAGAAGAGAGAAAAGATACTTCCAGTCTTAAACTGGAGGGTGTTGCAGCAGGAATCGGTAAATTAGGTGTGTCCGCGGCAGCAATCGCAGGTATCTTACACGTTGTCCTTACTCTTATAAGAGCTGACGAAGCAATTACCGTTGTTTCCGTTCTTCTTGTTATCGCAGAGGCCGTTATGCTTATGGCATCTATCGTTATCATGGCGGTTCCGGAAGGTCTTCCGATGATGAACAGTCTGGTTCAGTCGATGAATACAGAATCTATGTATAAGAAGAATATTCTTGTCAGCCATAAAGCTGCATTCTCAGATTCTGCTTATATGAATGTGCTGTTCAGTGACAAAACAGGAACGATCACAGAAGGAAATCTGTCACTGGTTGAGTTCATCACAGGTAAAGGCGACATTATTGATTCTATTCAGAATAAAGAGTTTATTGAAGCAATTACCCTGAATAACCTTGCGAAAGTTTCAGCAGAAGGAAAAGCAATCGGCAGCAACAACATGGACAGAGCCCTGCTTTCCTATGCACTCAATCATGGCTATAATGATTCAGATAATGATCCTGAGAAAGTAGAAGACATCAGCGGATTTGATTCAGAGAAGAAATGTGCAACTGTAACACTTAAGAGTGGACTTATCTACTGGAAAGGTGCTACAGAGAATATCATTGAGAAAGTAACACACTATATGCTCCCTGACGGAGAAGAAAAAGAGTTCACAGAAGCAGATAAGAATAAAGTAAAAGAACAGATGCACGCACAGGCGAAGAGAACGATGAAGCTTCTCTCCGTAGCAAAGATCGATGGTGCGAAAACAGTTCTTATGGCTGTTCTGTGTCTGCGTGACAACGTAAGAACAGATGCTATCGAGACTGTTGAGATTCTTAATCATGCAGGAATCCAGGTAGTTATGGTTACCGGTGATGCGGAAGAAACTGCTGTTGCGATTGCAAAAGAAGCAGGAATCCTTATGGATGAGAAGAAGGACGTTGTTCTTACTCATGAACAGTTAGAGAAGATGTCTGATGAAGAACTTAAGAAAGTTCTTCCGAATCTGAAAGTAGTAAGCAGAGCGAAACCACTTGATAAGAAGAGACTGGTATCTATGTCACAGCAGCTTGACAATGTCTGTGGTATGACCGGTGACGGTGTCAATGATGCGCCGGCACTGAAACAGGCAGATATTGGTTTTGCAATGGGAGATGGTACAGCAGTTGCGCAGGAAGCCGGAGATGTTGTTATTCTTAATAACAGTTTAACTTCTATTAAGGACTGCGTGCTTAACAGCAGAACCATGGCTAAGTCTGTTGGCAAGTTCCTTATTTTCCAGCTTACGGTAAATATCAGTACACTGTTAATGAACATTATCGCTCCGATACTTGGATGGACAGAGCCGTTCTCCATTGTTCAGATTCTGTGGATCAACCTGATTATGGATACACTGGCAGCGATGGCATTTGGCGGTGAGCCGATTCTGAACCGATACATGAACGAGCAGCCGGCGAAGAGAACTGATAATATCCTGACTTCCTATATTAAGTCTGCAATCGGTACGAGTGCGATCTTTATTACTCTGGGTTCGATATTGATCCTTGAGAATATAGGTGGTATTACGAGCTTTGTAACACCGGCATCCTGTGCAGATCCGGAGCTTTATGAGAAGACATTTATGTTTGCATTTTTCATCTATGCGATCATCTTTAACAGTCTGAATACAAGATCAGAGAAGTTTAACCTGTTTGAGCACATTGGCGAGAATAAGAACTTCTTACTGGTAATGGGTGCGATTTTTGTGCTTCAGACGATCATCATTGAGATCGGTGGAAAAGTATTCAGCACAACCATGCTTGAGCCTAAGGCTTTATTGGTATCCATGGCACTTGCCATACTGATCATACCGGTGGACCTTATCAGAAAGGCGATTGTTTCAAGGTAAATATCAGAAAATACAACAAAGGCAGAGCTATAAGTTATTAGCTCTGCCTTTGTTGCGCCTGTAATCCATACTTACACGGATTCTACCCTGCCGTTCAGATGGCTGAATGATAACAGTAATGCTTTACTTCATATATTTTTCCAGCACCGGAAACTGTACCGGGCCGATTTCCAGAATCTTTCGGTGGAATTCTTTCAGGTTGAAATTATCGCCAAGTTTTTTCTGGCTGGTTGTTTTCAGATCAAGGAAGTTAAGGTATCCCCAGTAGTATTTCAGATAATTTCCGGGGGTTTCGATAATATACTGGTAGATTTCATTTGCAGTGGAGACGTTGGTGATGCCGAAAGCTTTTAGAAAAGCAGCAGTGCGGGCGGCGTCCCAGCCACGATAGTGGATGCCAATGTCTATCAGCGAGTAGATGCACAGGTTCATACTACGGTTCAGCCATGCCAGATGGACTGCGCCTTTGGCTGCGGCAGAGTTTTTCATAAGGGAGGCAGCATATTCGTAACCGTAGGATTCCACGTAAGTGGCCCAGCCTTCCACATAACCGGAAGAAGCGACAAGGTATCTGATGTCAGAGGGATTGCTTCGGGCGAAGGAAACTGTCTGATACAGGTGTCCGGGAAATCCTTCGTGGGCAAGAGTGCCGAAGAGTTCCAGACTGGTAGTGCGGCCGGAATCATTAATGTAAATCACATTTGGCTTCTGGGTGTCAACAGGTGGTGTGAGGTAAAAGGCCGGACTGAGGAAACTTTTCATGGAGGGATGGACAGACCGGATCTCGTAGGTCACATCGCTTAATGTGGGAAAATCTTCAGTCATAAGCTTGGGCAGTGCATCCAGCATTTGTTCCGGGGACAGTGTAAGTTCGTTGACGTATCTGGACAGACCAGAAATCAAGTCAGGATCTTTCTGAAGAAGAGAACGGATCTGATGATAATCAGAAAGAAGCTGGGAGGACAGGCGCTGTTCGATTCTCTTGACAGGGACGTAGGTTCCGGTCTGGCTTCTGAGCAGATAAATATAGTATTCACGACCGCCCTCAAAAAAAGCCAGTCCCCGGCTGCTTTTCCCAGTTCCGCGAAGTTTCTCCAGACCATTAATCAGCTCCTGATAGGCAGGAATTACTTCTTCGCAGATTAGTTTGTGATGATATGTACAGAGCTTTTTCTGGTCTTTGTCAGTCAGGGCAGGATTAGAGAAGGCTTTTAATTTCTGAGTGAAAATGTCATCCATATAGTTGAAGTCAGGATCAGCAATAAAGGAACGGCATTGCTTCAGAATCCGGTCAAGGGTTGTATCGCTCATGAAAAGACCAGCCTGGGACTTTTGATTTTCAAGTTTCAGGATGCTCTGGAAATATGGTTTTATGGTACTTAGGAGTTTCAGATAATCGGAAATATCTTCTTTTTTATAGAAAGAATATTCTGCGAGAAGAACCGGGAGCTGTGCCTGCACGCCCAGGCTTGGACCTAGCGGCTCATCCAGAATGCTGTTTTTTCCAAGGGATGCCCTGGTGTGGAAGTAGAGAAGGAGCAGATCACAGGTAAGCTGGTTTTCCTTGGAGAGTTTGGAGTAGGTAAAGGATTGCAGTTTTTTTTCATATTTCTGGCAGATGTTGGTTGTTTTGTCTGAGTCTGAGAGGACAGTACCCAGGGTGACTTCGGGTTTTTTGATTCCTTTTTTGGAGGGATTGGCGAGGGTGTAATGCAGGGTGAGCGTGTTATTGCTTACTTCAGACTGAAATAATTCGTCGGTAAAAGCCTGAAAACGGGAATTTTCTGAAATAAAATGATCGGACAGGCAGCCCAGTCCGATTCCTGTGGCAAAAACCAGGCAGAGGGCAAGGAATCTTTTGGGGATGCTCATATGAATACGCATATCCACCTCGGAAGGCGCTTTTTACTATCTTATTGGAAAAGAGGGGGGAGTATGCTATCATATTTGGTAACAACAGATGGAGGTAAGAGGATGTCAGAGATTTACGATATAGTGATTCTGGGAGCAGGTCCTGCGGGAATCAGCGCGGCAATCTATGCTGCCAGAGCGAAGATGAATATTTTATGGCTGGATAAGCAGTTTGCTCAGGGCGGACAGGTACTTAACACTTACGAGGTGGACAACTATCCGGGAATGCCGGGAATCAGCGGGATGGATCTTGGTGAGGCTATGGGAGCACATGCGGCTAAGCTGGGAATTGAACCTGTAAGGGAGAATGTCCTGTCAGTAGAAGATGCCGGAACTGAGAAAATTATCCGAACAAAGAAACATGAATACAGAGCAAAAACAGTGATCCTTGCCTGTGGTGCAAGCCATCGCAGACTGAATATTCCTGGCGAGGAAGAACTGTCCGGAATGGGTGTTTCTTACTGCGCTACCTGCGATGGTGCTTTCTTTAAGGATAAGACCGCGGTTGTCGTTGGTGGTGGAAATATGGCAGTGGAGGACGCAATCTTTCTTTCAAGAATCTGTAAGAAAGTTTATCTGCTTCACAGACGGGATGAATTGCGCGCAGACGAAATCCTCCAGGAGAGTTTGTCAGCATGTGAGAATGTGGAGATGATATGGAATAGTGTGGCAGTGGAGATTCAGGGTACAGAATGCGTCACAGGACTGAAAATCAGAAATGTCCTGGATGATACAGAATCCGTAATCGATACAGATGGAGTTTTTATTGCTGTAGGAATCCTTCCAAATACAGAAAAATTCAAATGTCTGGTGAAGCTTGACGAAGCCGGATATATTATTGCGGGAGAAGAAGGAATTACGGAAACACCGGGTGTTTTTGCAGCGGGAGATATCCGCACAAAGATGCTGCGACAGGTTGTGACAGCGGTGGCGGATGGCGCGAATGCGGTGACTTCTGCACATAATTATCTGATTCGGCATTAATGTTATACTTCACTCTGATTTTGAAAATTCGTTAACAGAGAGCGTGATTAGTATATCTATTTCACACTTTTTTCATTTGACATAACTTGACAACTGTGCTAATATACACAAATGCGTAACTTGTTGTAACAAAAAAGTAACAATTAATGGGGCTTCATTATTCAAGGAATGTAGAGAATGATGTTCGCCAGTTGATATTTGGAAGGTGTTTGTCTGATTCACGGCAATATGAATATGCCAAATAGAAGCATAGTGAAAGTGTCCCAGAGGTTGGAGTGTATATTAACAGGAGTTGACAGGTAAATGAATAATAAAATAAAAGCAATTTTAATGGCAGTAGCTGTAAGTTCTATGGTTCTGACACAAGGAGTGAGTGCGGCACAGTTTGATGACGGTGAGCAGGTATTTTCTGACGGAACAGACAGCAGCGAAGCAACCGGAAGTGTGAGTGCTCTGGCAAGCGCTCTTGCGAAGCAGACAGAAGAGGAAACTCAGAAGTTTGTAGCGAAGAAAGAGGAAGCAGCCCAGATCCGCGAGGAGAGAAGAATCGAGAAAGCGGAAAAGGCATCTGAGAAAGCAGAGCAGGAAAAGGCAACAGCGTTGGAGAGTATCCAACAGACAGTTGAGGATGCAAAGAAGAAAGCAGCCGAAGAGGCAGAAGCAAAGCGTGTTGCCAAGAGACAGGCAGTGGTGGATTTTGCATTGCAGTTTGAGGGAAATCCTTATGTATACGGTGGAACAAGCCTTACAAACGGCGCTGACTGTTCTGGCTTTGTAATGTCTGTATTTGCCAACTTTGGCTATAGCCTTCCGCGTGTGGCAGCAGCCCAGTGTGATGCCTCCACTAAGAAAAATATCAGCCAGATTGAGCCGGGAGATCTGGTATTCTATGGAAGCGGAGCTATCGATCATGTAGCGCTTTATATCGGTGATGGAAAGATTATTCATGCCAGCGGTGCTGCTACAGGAATCAAGATTTCTAACTATGATTATGAACAGCCGGTAGCAATTGGAACATTCATGGAATAATAAGAAATAATTGTGATTATGTAAAAGCCTCGTTTAGAGCTTACTCTTATATTTGAGTAACGATAAATGAGGCTTTTTATGTGTCTGTTTAACCGAATCAAGTAAGTCGCCTGCAGAGGTTACGAAGAGCAATAAGCAGTGGGTGGGACTTGCTTGAATATTCGTTTACCCACCCATAAGAAGCATAAAACAGGGGATTCGACAAATTGCACAAAGAATGTCGAAAGGTTGGATAAGTGGATAAAGTCATACACATTCTATCCACATGTATAACCTTTAAAAAATCCCGTAAATTAAAGTTATACACAAAGTTATCCACATTATCCACATTTTTTTTGTGTGGAATACTTGATTTACATAACAGAAAAAGAAACGAATGTTTTGTGTAAAATGATAAATCCACATTTTACGACAGAAAAAATCAAAAATCTATTGACTTTTTTATATTCTAAAAATCATATAATATTGTGTGCAAAAGACAAAATAAAGGATTATATATAAAAATAGTCTGAATATTCAGAAAGATATTATGCAGATATACACAACAGAATATAAAAAGAGAATCCGAGTGTGTAAAAGATGAAATTTCCACATAGGAGAGACAGATGTGGATGACAGATACACAAAAGAAATGACGATGGGGATAACTTTTTAAATAGTTTTCCACATGTAAAAAGCAGCCAGATGGGTTCAGAATTTTTGGATTCCGGACATTCATCTGGCTGTTTTTAATCACTTTATATTTATTTTTGCTTCATTCGCTTGATAACTTTCAATCTGGTGAATTCCTCACGTTCTTTTTCTTCCAGTGCATTCTGGATATCCTTGGTCAGTGCCTCGTACTTCGGAATTGTGATATTCTTCAGTGCGTTGGCACGTTTCTGCGTCTTTTTGATGTTGGCTGCGAGACGGATGGCTGCATTTTCCACCATAGAGAGGCGGATGGACAGCTCTTTTACCTTCTCGAATGCAACCTTGGCTTCGTCCAGGGACATCTTTGTGCTGTAGTAAGCGTAGGTTGGGGTATTGCTGGTTTTGTCATATTCCACAAGAGGAATCTCCGTACCCATAACGCTTCGGGTTTTGATACGGATGGAATTCTCTATGGGAACGGTACAGGCAATCTGCTGGACAAAGGCAATGCCGATTTCCATATTTGCCTTCTGGAGCGCAGCGTAAGCGGCGCGGAAAGTGACATCAATCTGCGTCTGGATATCCTTTGCCTGGTCAATCAGATTCATCATCTCGCGGATCAGGATGTTACGCTTCTTGTCCATCAGTTCATAACCCTGACGGGAAAGTTTCAGCGAGTTTTTTGCAAGTATCAGGTTTCCCTTGGTGGGAAAGGTATTCGGATCCATTCAATCACCTCGCTTCTTTTAGCGTACTGTTTCGTGATAGTATTTATCGAGGATCTTCGTATCGATTCGGTCAAGTTCTTCCTTCGGAAGAAGTCCCAGAAGCTCCCAGCCTTTATCAAGAGTCTCGGTGATACTTCGGTTCTCCGTCTCTGACTGACCGACGAATTCATTTTCAAAAGCCTTACCAAATACCAGATATCGTTTATCCAGTGGAGAGAGCTCATCCTCACCGATAACAGAAGCAAGGGCTCTGGCATCTCCAACCTTTGCATAACAGGAGAAAAGCTGGTTTGCTACGTCCTGGTGGTCGGCTCGGGTGTAGCCTTCACCGATACCATCTTTCATCAGACGGGAAAGGGATGGCAGTACGTTGATCGGCGGGTAGATTGCCTGCCCATGAAGCTGTCTGTCCAGAACGATCTGGCCCTCGGTGATATAACCAGTAAGGTCAGGGATTGGGTGGGTGATATCATCGTTAGGCATGGTCAGGATTGGAATCTGGGTTACAGAACCTGGTTTGCCTTTGACGATACCGGCGCGTTCGTACAGGGTTGCAAGTTCACTGTACAGATAGCCCGGGTAACCTTTACGGGACGGAATTTCACCTTTTGAGGAGGATACTTCTCGCATGGCCTCGCAGAAAGAAGTGATATCTGTCAGGATGACCAGGATGTGCATTCCTTTTTCAAAAGCAAGATACTCTGCGGCGGTGAGGGCAATCTTCGGTGTAAGAAGACGCTCAACAACCGGATCGTTTGCCAGGTTCAGGAACATGACTACGTGGTCTGCAGCTCCGCTTTCCTCGAAGGTACGGCGGAAAAATTCTGCGACATCATATTTGACACCCATTGCTGCGAAAACAATGGCAAATTTTTCATCAGAGCCTTCTCCCAGGGATGCCTGCTGTACGATCTGTGCAGCCAGCTTATCGTGTGGAAGACCATTTCCGGAAAAGATCGGAAGCTTCTGACCACGGATCAGCGTGGTCAGTCCGTCAATCGCGGAGATACCGGTGTTGATATAGTTTCGTGGGTATTCACGGGCTACCGGGTTCAGTGGAAGTCCGTTGATGTTTAATTTGACTTCCGGGGTGATGTCGCCCAGTCCGTCGATTGGCTGGCCGATACCGTTGAAGGTTCGTCCCAGGATCTCCGGGGAAAGTCCGATCTCCATTGGGTGTCCGGTCAGTCTTGTGTGGGTATTGCTTAAGGACATGCTGTCTGTTCCCTCGAAAACCTGGATTACAGCTTTGTTCTCGTAAATCTCAATAATACGGCCGATCTTGCGAGTCCCGTCGTCCATGTGAAATTCTACGATTTCCTCATAGGAGGCATTTTTGACGCCTTCCAGGACCACCAGAGGTCCGTTTATTTCGCTTAAGCCTAAATATTCAATTGCCATAAACTTCTCCTCTCCCGGCATCAGCCGTTTCTCTTCATAATGTCGTCGTAGAAAGTGTCGATATCCTGTTTATACTGGTCAAATTTCTCAAGCTGATTATTTGCTACATCATATTTAATGGAAATGATTTTTTCAAAAATATTGTTGCCTTCTTTGAGTATGGAAACAGGCATTCCGCGGGTAATCAGCGCGCGGCATTTTTCATAAAGATAGAGAATCGTTTCCATCATCTTAAATTGTTTTTCCATAGGTACGCAGGTGTCTTCTGCGTGGAAAGCGTTCTGCTGGAGGAATCCCAGACGGATGACTCTGGCGATTTCCAGTGTCAGTTTCTGGTCATCAGGAAGAACGTCACTACCTATCAGTTTAACGATCTCCATCAAGGAACTTTCCTGATTCAGAATCGCCATCAGCTGGTTTCTGTCTGCCACAAATTTCGGGGAAACATGTTCTCTGTACCATGGTGTCAGGTCTTCCAGATATTCACTGTAGCTGGTCAGCCAGTGGATCGCAGGGAAGTGACGGGCATAGGCAAGAGATTTGTCCAGCCCCCAGAAGCAGCGGACGAAACGCTTGGTGTTCTGTGTGACAGGCTCTGAGAAGTCACCACCCTGAGGGGAAACAGCTCCGATAATGGAGACAGAGCCTTCCGTTCCATTTAAGTTCTGCATCATTCCCGCACGCTCATAGAATGCGGACAGCTTGGATGCCAGATATGCAGGGAAACCTTCCTCGGCAGGCATTTCCTCCAGACGTCCAGACAGCTCTCGAAGTGCCTCGGCCCAACGGGAAGTGGAGTCTGCCATGATGGCTACGTCGTAGCCCATGTCGCGGTAATATTCCGCGAGGGTAACACCTGTATAAATAGAAGCTTCACGTGCCGCAACCGGCATGTTTGAAGTATTAGCAATCAGTGTGGTTCTGTCCATCATCAGGTTTCCGGATTTCGGGTCAATCAGTTTGCTGAAATCTTCCAGAACCTGAGTCATCTCATTTCCACGCTCTCCGCAGCCAATGTAGATGATGATATCTGCGTCAGACCACTTGGCAATCTGATGCTGTGTCATTGTTTTACCGGTACCGAAACCTCCCGGAACAGCGGCTGTACCGCCTTTTGCAATCGGGAAAAGGGTATCCAGAATACGCTGGCCTGTGACAAGCGGAACGCTTGCAGGGAAACGTTTGTGTGTCGGTCTTGGGATACGGATCGGCCATTTCTGCGCAAGTGCCAGATCTCTGGTAGTGCCGTCTGCGAACTGAATGGTTACGATTGGTTCCAGAATGGTGTATTCTCCGTCAGAAACCGCATGGATAACTGTGGCTTCTGTGAGATTCGGAGGCACCATGGATTTATGAAGGATAGAATCGGTTTCCTGGGTTTCTGCGATGATAGAACCAGGTCCTACGACATCTCCTTCTTTTACTGTGATGTGTGTTTTCCATTTTTTTTCTGTGTCAAGAGAGTCTACGCTGACACCTCGGGAAATATATTTACCTGAAGCTTTAGCAATTTCTTCCAGGGGACGCTGGATACCGTCAAAGATATTGTGAATGATTCCAGGTCCGAGAAGTACGGAGATGGCATCTCCTGTACCTGTAACTGTATCTCCTGGTTTGAGTCCTGTAGTTTCCTCAAAAACCTGTACGGTGGTCATGCCTTTTTTCAGGCCAATGATCTCACCTACCAGATGTTCCGGACCTACATAAACCATCTCGGAGATTTTAAATCCGTTGTCGCCCTTCAGATAAATGACGGGGCCGTTGACACCGTAGATAATACCTGTATTACTCATATTCTGGTCCTCCGTCAAACTTGAATTCTTTGTATGCTGCCTCGAAATTTCCTGCAAAAGAGTGATCAATCAGGATGTTCTTGTGAGGAATCGTGGCGCGGATACCGCCAAGGAAAGAGTCTTTGGCGAGCTGGATGGCTGCGCCTGTGCGCTGTTGAAGCTTCTCTGCAAGTGCGCTGTCTTCCGGGGAAAGATAGATGGAGATTTCATCGTTTTCGGCGAAGTCCAGAGCTTCTTTGATCTTTTCACTGAGATAATCTTCATATTCCGAAGTTTTGGTGAAGGATTTGAGAAGTTCTTTTACCTCGGAGAAGATTTTCTCTTTTAAATCATTCTGTTTCTTGGTCCAGTCGCGTTTGATCGTGAGCTGTTCTGCGGAAAGCGCCTTGTTTACTTCACGTCTTGCATTGGCGGTTTCTGCTTTGATCTGTGCCTGGGCATTTTCCTCACTGAGGGCCTTGCGTTCTTCTGTCATTTTTTCCAGAGTCTGTCTGTGCTCTTCAAGAATGGCGGCAGCTTTTGCGCGGGCATCTTCAACAGTGATATCATAAAAATGGCTGAGTTTTTCATCAATTGTCATGTTAACACCTGCCTATAGTTTTAGTCCAATCGCCTCATTTACATATGAGGTAATAAAATCCGGTTTGCGTCCAGTACCGTGCCTGTCGGGGATTTCGATGATCAGAGGGGTCTTGTGATGAAGCTTTACATCATCAATAATTTCAGGAAACTCCCGGCCGAATTTCTCGGTCAGGAGTATGATTCCGATTTCTTTATTGGAGATGGCTTTCTGCAAAGCATCTTTTAATTCATCATGTGTGTGAACAACTACACCCTCTACACCTGCCAGTCTCATCCCTGTGTAGGTATCGATATTGTCGCTGATCAAAAACATCTGCATCTTATAACTGTCCCAGGATCATGAAGGAGATGATCAGTCCGTAAAGGGCAACACCTTCTGCAAGACCTACGAAGATAAGGGATTTACCAAGGATACTCTGATCCTCGCTGATAGCGCCTAAAGCTGCGCTTGCCGCACTGGCAACGGCAATACCACCACCGATACAGGAAAGACCGGTTACAAGGGCTGCTGCGATGTAGCCCATACCTGTTGCAAGACCTGCCTCAGAACCGGCAGCAGCCTGTACAGAAGAAGCACCTGTGAACATTACGGCGATGGCGATGAGCATTGTGCCAAAGAAGAAGAATGCGTTTACGCCGATGGCTGTTTTGTAACGTCCGCGGTTTTTCTCGCCAATGAGATAGTATCCAAATGGAAGGATGATGCTGAGTACCAGTGCGATTGCTAAAATAATCTGTGCTATTGTTGTCATAATTAAGTCTCCTCTTGGTTTTATTTTAATGAAAAGTATTATGCGTTTTGATATATTTCCTTTTTACTTTACGGAGCGGAATGGCTCAAATTTACGTCCCGTACCTTTGTAGAAACGGCTGAACATTTCGTAATATTCCAGACGAAGTACCTGGATACCTACGATCAGACCTTCCATACCGCATACAAAAAGGTTTCCAAGGACTACCACTACCCAGTTAAGATTTCCGCTTTCCGCGCCTGCGAGCATGAGGACAACTTCCATCATAGCTGCATGGCTGACTGCGAAAGCTCCGATACGGACAAAGGAAAGGGTATTGGAGAAGTAGCTTAACAGGACTTCAAACATTTCAAAAAGTCCCTGTACAATGAACATTCCTTTTTCCTTCGGCATAACTTCTGATTTCTTCTCAATAAGGGCTGTGAGAGGCTCTTTCAGGAAAATCAGGATCAGCGGCACACCAAACATGATAAACAGTACGATTCCTCCCGGAAGTGTATGACCGGTCAGGATCAGTGCGATGGAAACAACTGCGGATCCGTAGAATACCAGACCTGCTACGGAGTTTGTATCGAACCAGATATGCTCGATATCTCCGGCTTTCCATGCGTTTAAGATGTTAAATACCATACATAAAAGGATGGTTCCCATACCAAAACCAATGGCAATGATAAATACAGTATTCAGTTTTCCGATAAACGGAACAGACATCATATTGTTCATCGGACGCAGCCACAAGGCAGGTATCACATCTTCAAATCCGAAGATACTTCCGAACATAAATCCGAAGAATGTGGAAAATACACCTGCGCAGCTGATGATACCTGCCAGTGTGATATGTTTAAATTTATAAAGCAGGAAACCACCGATAAAGAGCAACAATCCCTGTCCGACATCACCGAACATTGCACCGAAGATAAAGGAATAGGTCAGTGCCACAAACCATGTCGGATCCATCTCATTGTAGGCTGGAAGGCCATACATTTTGATATACATTTCAAAAGGTTTGAACAGTTTCGGATTCTTTAATTTGGTCGGCGGCTGCTGGTGCACGCCAGGTTTCAGATGCTCGTCTTCTTCACCATCAATAATGCAGAAGATACGGCTGTCATCCTTGATATCTGCCTGGAAAGAATGTGCATCTTTCTCAGTCATCCACCCACATAAAATATAGAAGACATCCTTATCCCCATGGGTACATGCTGCAAGTCTGCGCACATCAAAGTTGCCGGAAAGCTGTGCGATCGCGTTGCGGGATGCTGCGATATCTTCTTTGTTCTGTTGGAGAAAATCAGCTTTTTTCTGGTTCGCAGACTCCAGTCTGGCAGCTACATCGCTGCGTTTTTTGGTGAGTCCTTCGAATGCTGATTTGGCAGTCCCTTCATAAGTATCCGGCATATAAATCCGCTCGAAATGCATGGAAGAATAGACAGCTTTGACCTTCTGTGCTTCATGTTCCGGCACGAAATATACACCCCAGATATACTGATCATCTTCGTCACATTTGATAAAGATCGTGTCCAGATTCTCATAAATATACTTCTCAAATTTCTGATAATATTCCTTCTCAATTCTTCCAAAACGGAAGTGGATAAACTGGAATTTCAGGATTGAGGAGAGGTTGTAATTGATGTTTCTGAATGGTTTGATCACTCGCAAAGATTCATCAAGTGCTGCAAGCTGACTCTCCAGATCCGCGCGGGTATTGCTCAGTTCCTGATAATCGGACTGAAGCCGGCGGATGGTATTTAATGCCTCTTCCGTATTCATTGATCGGGCGGAAATCTGCTTTGTATCCGTCAGTTCCTCATAAAAGCTGTTAGCAGTAGTGAGTGCTTCTTTATATGGATTAATCTCCATAAAGGGAGAAAGACTCTCCACTGCAGTCAGCTCGGAAAGGGCATTTTCCAGATGGATTTCGTACTTGCATAGGTAGGTGTTTACCACTCTGTCAATATCGGTTTTCGGACCGGTAATGCTCAGGAACTTCATTTTCTCAATCATAAATTCACCTCCTGGTTAGTTGTTTTTAATACAGTTTACATAATATGGATATATAACTTGTATGAAATCTGCTGTATTATTCTATAGTTTTTATAGCCCGCAAAAAATATTATGTGCAGATTATAAAACTTGTGGATATCAGCTCATGAGTTATGTCAGTTATTACATATATAACGCATGGCTTCATCATGCTGTACGCCATAACGGACACATTCAATAGCAATCGTCAGGCGGTTTACTTCATGTTCCTTATGATATAGGTAGGAATAGATCACTGCCACAGAATAGGGATTCCTGTGCGCTTCTTTTTCCAGGATACTGCGGAGGATATAGTTGTAAAATTCCTCCAGATTGGCAACAGTAAGCTGCCCATATCTGGTGCCGTACCATGTTTTCTGGAAAATCCTTCTGGCATCTTCCGATGTCGGAGCTTCTACCAGAGCGGTGATTTCTTCTTTCTTTAATTTATAATTCATAGGGATCAGAAGTGCATAAATACTTGCCGGATCCATGTTGAAATATCGTTTGGAACGCTGGATAAACTGCAGGTTCAGCATATCGAATTTCTCGCCGTAGGTACGGGTGATTTCTTCCAGATCCTTGCCTTTAAACAGCTTCTTGCGTACGTTCCAGATCTGTGTAAAATAGTATAGATCCAGCGCCATACCGTAGTCAAAAAGAAGTGCTGTTTCGTGTTCCTGAATCTTCGAAAGCGGGATATAAAACTCGTTTCCTTTGAGGCAGGAGATCAGTTCTTCCATGGTGGAACAGGCTGTGATCCGGTCTACATCGATGTTGGAATGCAGGCGGAAGAAGTCACGATACGGAGAGACATCAACAGGGTCTGTGTCGCGGTGATCGAAGATATTTGTCATAACTTCTTTCAGCACACGAATTTCATATCGCTTGGAATACAGATCCAGAAACTTACGCTGTTCGGGATTTGCAAAGTGATAGATTCTGGAGAAATTTTGGAAAATAGATTTCTTCAGAAGCTTCTCAATCTGGCCTCGGTGCAGGGTATTTTCATCCAGTGCATCCCATTTGGAAGAATATTCCGGCATTCGTTTCAGATAGGCGGCTACCTGTGTAACGTTGGAGAGCTGAAGAATTTCCTCGAACTGCTCCATGGTAGTGAGCCTGCTCTGCATTGCGCGGATTTTCGTGGAAAGTCCGCTGTAGGAGAGTACGCCTCCCATTATTGCTCACTTCCTTTCCTGATGTTTCGTATTTGATTACATAGATAAAATTTTCTCAAATAGTTCCCGGGAAAGCTGTGTGTGTTGCTGTTCATACTGGGCATCAAGAGAAGAAAAGGTAGCCTCGGTGTCTGCCCGTAACTGCGATAGTCGGGAGTCTTTTTCTTCCTCAAGCTGCTGACGGATCTTCTGGATCTGTTCATTTGTCTGAGATTCCAGCAGGTCATCGTAATCTTTACATTTTTTTTCCGCTTCTTCAGAAAGCACTTGCTTTTGTCGGTCGCAGTCTTCCATGATGCGTTGGGCTGTAAGCTCGATTTCAGATAATTTGTTAAGTATCTGCTCCATCTTCAACCTCCTTAGTTGTCAAAATCTTACAAAAAAATCAGATTTACTATGTGTAAAATAGTAATATCTGTTAGATATAATACACCCTTTTGCTGAAAAAAACCATCTAAATTTTCTTTAGAGAGGAAAAAATTGTTATTTTTTAAACAAGGAATGGAATAGAAGAAAATAAAAGCAATCAAAAAAGCAATCGTAAAAAAATACGATTGTTTTTTTGCGTATTTATGCATATAATATATTCAATAAGACTGAATAACTGCGCGTCGCATTCTCGTTACTTTAGTGATGAGTTAGACGCGCAAATTTTTTATTAAAAGAAAGAACATATGTTTACTTCTGGCACTATATGTGCTAAAATATAGTCATGGGTAGTAGAAAAAACAACAGAATCTGAGAAAAGAGTTATCAGGGAGAAATAAAAATGCAGATAATATCCAGTTATGGTGTAGAATTACGAAAACAGAATATCCCGATCCGCCAGACACTGGAGATATACCGTTCTGCTGTCAGTTATCTGATTGGGATTTATGTGCAGGTATGGGAAAAATTAGCAGAAATCCCGGATGCAAAGAGGCGTTTTAATGCTGCAGAACATCTGGTACATACTACGAAGAAAAACCATGCCTGTTTTGATTTTGATATCCGGTTCCCAAAGATGCCTTCCTATCTGCGCAGATCTGCCATCCAGCATGCACTGGGGACAGTATTCTCTTATAAAACACGGCTGGATCTATGGGAAAAGACCGACGGAAAGAGCGGGAAACCAAAGCTTGTATATGAAAATCACGCCATGCCGGTCTTCTACCGTGATGTCATGTATCGTGAAGGTGCGGAAGGGAAAGACGAAGCATACCTGAAACTCTATGATGGCCATGACTGGAAATGGTCCTGTGTACGTCTGGATCATACGGATATGGAATATCTGAGAAAATGCTGGTCAGGGAAAAAGGCATCTGCCCCGACTCTGGAAAAGAGACACCAGAAGTATTTTTTGCGTTTTTCTTATAAAGAGGAAGTAACACTTACCAAAACACCTGTGAAAGAACAGATTATCTGCAGCGTGGACTTAGGGATCAATACCGATGCAGTCTGTACTATCATGCGGGCAGACGGAACTGTCCTGGGAAGAAGATTCATAGATCATCCCAGTGAAAAAGACCGGATGTACCACACACTGGGACGGATCCGCAGATTCCAGAGGGAACATGGCTCTGCGCAGACACAGGGAAGATGGGCATATACGAAACGTCTGAACACAGAACTGGGTAAAAAGATTGCAGGTGCGATTGTAAGATATGCGGAAGAAAACCATGCAGATGTGATCGTGTTCGAGTATCTGGAGATGCAGGGGAAGATATCGGGAAAGAAAAAACAGAAACTGCATCTGTGGAGAAAGCGGGATATCCAAAGACGCTGTGAACATCAGGCACACAGGAAAGAGATGCGGATATCCCGGATCTGTGCATGGAATACCAGCAGACTGGCTTATGATGGTTCCGGGGCGGTAACACGTGACCGGGAAAATCACAGCCTCTGTACTTTCCAGACAGGAAAACGATATAATTGTGACCTGTCAGCATCCTATAATATAGGAGCCAGATATTTTATAAGGGAACTTTTAAAACCCCTTCCGGCAACGGAAAGGTCTTTGCTGGAGGCAAAAGTCCCTCCTGTAAAGTGTAGAACCTCATGCGTCTATGCAGATCTGAGGAAACTCCATTCAGAAATGGAACTCTTAAAAGCAGCATAGATACAGGCAGATATACAGCGGACTACCTGTAATGTGGGAACCAGCCATATCTGGCATGGGAAATGCGCATAACTGCGCACCTAAGTTACAGGCGTATCCGCCGATATTCAGTCTGACGCCTAAAGCGTCTGGAAGCACGTGACTTCAGTCATGTGAGGTTTACGGAAGAGGCAAAGGTACAAAATATATCATTAGCTAAGATTTGTGGAGGAATGATAAAAATTATGAAAAAAGAATTATTTGTATGCCATGGAGATATTTTATATTCGGAAAGTATAGAGAAACTGAAAGTATTTGAGGACAGCTATCTGGTAGTGCAGGATGGTTTCGTTGAGGGAACTTATGAAACTCTTCCTGAGAAATTTCAGGGAGTGGAGGTAAAAGATTATGGCAGAGGTCTGATCATACCGGCATTCTCTGATCTGCATATTCATGCTTCCCAGTTTGTGCAGCGTGGAGTCGGAATGGACAAGCTGCTTTTTGACTGGCTTAATGATTATACATTTCCGCAGGAAGCCCGTTTCGCATCCATGGATTACGCAAAGAATGTGTATGATCAGGTAGTGACAGAACTGCTCAGACAAGGAACGTTTCATGCGAGTCTTTTCACGACGATTCATTATGATGCGTCAGATTATCTGTTCAGGGCGTTGGCCGATAAGGGAATGTATGCGTATGTAGGCAAGGTGAATATGGACATGAATTCTCCTGAGTATCTGTGTGAGACAACAGAAGAATCCCTGAAAGAGACAGAGCGCTTCCTTGCAGAACATCAGGGAAAAGGAACTGTGCAGCCGATTCTGACACCGAGATTTGCACCGACCTGTTCTGAGCCGTTAATGAAAGGACTGGGCGAACTGGCTGCAAAATATCATTGCGGATTGCAGACTCATCTGGTAGAATCTCAGGCAGAGGTGAAATGGACGATGGAATTATTTCCAAATTATGGTTCGGATGCAGAGATTTATGAGAGAAATGGACTGCTGGAACATGGACCGTCTATTTTTGCACATTATATTTTCCCATCTCAGGCAGATCTGGATATTATCCGCAAAGCTGGCAGCGTAACAGTGCATTGCCCGGATGCAACTACCAATATTATAGCAGGAATCATGCCGGCGAAAGCATTGAGTGAGAAAGGTGTTCCAATCGCTATGGGCTGTGATATCGGAGGCGGACAGCATGCGGCTGTTTACAGACAGGTTGCAAGAGCAGTACAGCTTTCGAAACTGAAAGAGTTTTATGAACCGGAAGGAAATGGAAACATAACGTTTGCACAGGCATTTCATATGGCAACCAAGGCTGGTGGAAGCGTATTTGACCGAGTAGGTTCTCTGGAGAAAGGCTATCGGTTTAATGCACTGGTGCTTGACGGACTGGAGGATGAAGGCTTTACCCTGAGCCCGGAGGAAAGAGCGGAGAGATTCTGCTATGCGGGAGATGACAGGAATATAATAGGAAGATTTATTGATGGCAAGGAGATAATTTTGCCATAATATCAAAGAAGATAGAGATGGAATTGCTATAGTTTATATTGTCTGATATAAAGAGACAGAGGGTGGACGATTAACGTTTTACTAATAAAATATATAAGGAGAGACTATGAGATTAAGAAATATCCCTGGGGCGCAGGATGCGATTCTGGAGAGCCCTTATGTGGTGCAGGAGCCACAGACAAAGAAAGGACACTGGGCGGAGGTTTTTGCGAAAAAGCAGCCGCTTCATATAGAAGTAGGAATGGGAAAAGGACGATTTCTGATGGATCTGGCGCGTCTTCATCCGGAGATCAATTATGTGGGAATCGAGATGTATGACAGTGTACTTCTGCGTGCGCTGCAGAAGAGAGAAGAGTTGGAGCAGAACGGAGAGGTTTATTCCAATTTATTCTTTATGAGAGTAGACGCCAGACTTCTGCCGGAGATTTTTGAAAAGGGAGAGGTAGATAAAATTTATCTGAACTTCTCCGATCCATGGCCAAAAGCACGTCATGCAAAACGTCGTCTGACGTCGAGAGAATTCCTGGCGCGTTACGATCAGATTTTGGTGCAGGACGGAAAGGTGGAATTTAAGACAGATAACAGGGATTTGTTTGAATTTTCACTGGAAGAAGTGAAAGAGGCAGGCTGGAATCTGGAAAACTATACCTTTGATCTGCATCATAATGAAGAGATGGTGCAGGGGAATGTGATGACGGAGTATGAGGAGAAATTTTCCTCTATGGGGAATCCGATTTGTAAGATGGTGATTTCAAGGGGATAAATTTTGCTATGTTTCAGCATATGTCAGATGTGTAGTGAAAACAGATTGCGGTATATTTTGCCCGAATTCGGTTGTCGTAGCCCGTTACGACGCCCTCATCCGGACAAAATATACCGCAAATTGTGACATACATCTTGCAGGAAGCCTTTTTCAAACACGCTCTAGTGTTTTGCTGGATAGCTAATGGATAGGAATACAATATTTTACAGATGTTGTATTTCTGTGACTGGAATATGAAGCCTGCGTTGCATAATATAGTGTAAGAAAATCCAAGGGGCGCTTCGCGCCCCGAAGGAGTCTGCCTATGAAACGAAAAAGTTCCTTCCATAATAAGATGGTACAGTTTGGATATGAGCATAAAAAGTTTGACGATACTTTCAGCCAGGTGCGAAAGTCAGCAGAAGAGGTCAATAAGATGCTAAATAAGATGTCTAAAAAGGATGAAAAAAAGGAAAAATAAAAGAAATAGAAAATTTTTTAAAATTTTTTTAAAATACCTATTGACATTTTATCTCACATTATATATAATATCACTTGCGTTGAGAAGTTAACAAAACATCAACACAAAGAAAACAAAAGAATATGCGCCTTTAGCTCAGTTGGTAGAGCACCTGACTCTTAATCAGGGTGTCCAGGGTTCGAACCCCTGAAGGCGCACTAAGAACACTGTTTTTGCGGACAATGCGATTGCCGCGGGGACGGTGTTTTTTGTTTTACAAGGGTTTGCGGACTTTTGGACACCTTTATTTTCTATCATGATTCTGATGCTTTTTTGCTTATTTTTCTATCTTTCAGACATTTTTCCAGACACATATTCAAGTGCAAAATACCGTAGATACGACTTCAGCTATCGCTGTATCTATAGCAATTCCATAAATTACTGCAAACGATCCAGTCCATCATAGCGTGAAGTCCTGCGTCAGATATCTTTGCCGTAGCCACCGCTACGTCTCATTCCTTCGTCTTGCAGATGAAAATTTATCCAGCATGAATCAGATTGTTAATTAGCGTGAGTCATACTAGTGTTTGAGAAATCATTCCTGCAGGCAATCTGGAATGAATTTTGGCTACGTTACTAAGAACGGAGTGAACAGTAACGTATATGTCACATAATTGTTCAGCAGTTGAAAAAATCATTGTCAATCAGACTGCAGAAGATTAAAATAGACATAAAAGCAGCTGTTACAACTGTTGTTGATGTAAAGGAGGAAAAGCTTTTATGGACTTAAAGAAATTTGTACTGGAAGGTAATCCTGTATGCAGAAAGGAAGCTGTGATCGTGGGCGATCATTTCAGGATTACAATGCTGACAACTGCCCTGATCCGTTTTGAGTACAGCGAAGACGGAGGATTTGAGGACAGAGCAACACAGATGGTATGCAATCGTGATTTCCCGGTGCCGGAATTCAGGGTGAGCGATGGCGGTGAGGAATTACATATTTACACCAAAGACCTGGAAATCCACTATGACAGGCAGAAATTTTCTCCAAGCGGTCTGATGATACGTGTTGCGGGTGGAAAAGCCAGCGAGCGTGTGTGGCATTATGGTGATGAACCGAAAGATCTGCTGGGAACAGCCAGAACCCTGGATGAAGCAGACGGTGAGATTCCGCTGAGTCATGGCATTATGTCCAGAAACGGTTTTTCAGTGTTGGATGATTCCCACACAATGGCTATGGGCGAAGATGGAATGGTAGAGCCACGTCAGGGAAACAGAGCAGACTTTTATTTCTTTGGATATGGTCACAGATATGTGGAATGTCTGCAGGATTTTTACAGATTATGTGGAAAAACACCTCTGCTTCCAAGATATACGTTCGGAAACTGGTGGAGCAGATATCACAAATACACAGAGACAGAGTACAAAGAACTGGTAGAGCGTTTTGAGAAAGAAGAAGTGCCGTTTTCTGTTGCAGTTGTAGATATGGACTGGCATCTGGTAGAGGATGTACCTCCTGTATATGGAAGCGGATGGACAGGATATACCTGGAATAAGAAGTTTTTCCCCAATCCGCCTGAATTTATGGACTGGCTGCACAAACATGGATATAAGATCACACTGAACGTACATCCGGCAGATGGAGTGCGTGCTTATGAAGAAGCCTATCCGAGAGTTGCAGAGAAGATGGGAATTGATCCTGCAAGTAAGGAACCGGTACTTTTTGATATGACAGATCCGAAATTCATTGAGACATATTTTGAGGAACTGCATCATCCGATGGAAGAAGAGGGAGTAGACTTCTGGTGGCTTGACTGGCAGCAGGGAACTGTAACCAAGGTTCCGGGACTGGATCCGCTCTGGATGCTGAACCACTATCACTATCTGGACAGCAAGTGGAAAGGAAAACGTGCGCTGACTTTCTCAAGATATGCAGGTCCAGGAAGCCACAGATACCCGGTTGGTTTTTCCGGTGATACGATCATTACCTGGGAGAGTCTGAAATTCCAGCCATATTTCACAGCAAATGCCAGCAACATCGGTTTTGGATGGTGGAGTCATGATATCGGTGGACATATGTTTGGATACAGAGACGACGAGCTCACTGCAAGGTGGGTACAGCTTGGAGTCTTTTCACCAATGAATCGTCTGCACAGCACAGATAACCCGTTTAATGGAAAAGAACCGTGGAAATACAACCAGATTGTAGAAACAGTAATGAAGAATTTCCTGAAACTGCGTCATAAGCTGGTTCCGTATCTTTACACCATGAACCGTCGTGCAAGCAGAGCGGGACTGCCGCTGGTAGAGCCGATGTATTATCTGGAGCCGGAGCGCGAGGAAACCTATGAAGTGCCGAACAACTATTATTTCGGCACAGAGATGATGGTATCTCCAATCACAGATAGGCTGGATCCGGTAACAGGACTGGCAGGTGCGAAGACATGGATCCCGCAGGGAATCTGGTATGATTTCTTTAACGGAAGAGCATATAAGGGCGGCAGAAAAGTGGATCTCTGGAGAGATATTTATGAGATACCGGTACTTGTGCGTGAAGGCAGCATCATTCCGCTGAAGGACATGGAAGGATATGATAATTCCATTGAGAATCCTGAGAAACTGGAAGTACTTGTATATCCTGGAAAATCCGGGGAATTTGTACTCTGGGAAGACGGTGGGGACACACCGGAAGACCTGGATGAGAACTGGGTGTCCACCAGAATGACGAAGACTGCAGATGAGAATGGAACAGTATTTATTATAGAAGCTGCACAGGGAAATACAGCAGTAATCCCGCAGAAACGTTCCTGGAAGATTCGCTTCTGCAACATTCAGGACAAACCGCAGGAGGTTACTGTAAACGGACAGGCATATAAGGATGCAGAGTCCGCAGAGGATGAGAAGCTTCATGGAACAATAGTGATCTTGAAGGATGTGCCGACAGATGCACAGGTGAAGGTTACTTTTGCGGCAGATGCAGCTGTTTATCAGAGAGACTATGCAGAAGAGGTCTATGAGATTCTGGAAAAAGCACAGATTACCTATGCACAGAAGACAGAGGTTTATAAAGTAGTGAAAGAGCTGGGTACAGAGGCAGTGCCAGTTCTGGTATCCATGAATTTGAATCCGTCATTGCTTGGGGTACTGATGGAGATTCTTACAATGGGAATTTAACCGAATCAAGCTAGTGTGCCAACAAGTTGATTTCTCGAACAATCTTGCGTCTAAATTTCTTATTTCCGCGTTGTCGTCGGTCGCCGTAGCCACCGCTACGCCTCCTTCCTCCGCCTTGAAATAAGAAAATTTATCCTGCAAGATTGTTTCAAGAATCAACTTGTCGGCACACTAGTTCTCTGCGGTAACACAAAAATCCCGCTCACAGTTGTGTCTTACTGTGAGCGGGATTTCACATTTTAAAAGAAGGAGTGCCGGATCTTGCGATCCGGCAAGTATGAAAAAGAAAAAGTTTTATTATAAATAAAGCGTTTGCTTTATTTGCTTATTAATATACAGGGAAAATGTGTGCAAAATGTGATGGACTGTTGAAGAAATTGTGATTAAATTCTAAAAAACTTATAAAAAAGACCTGAAAAGGTCTGTAAAAAGAAGGAGGGCCGGACCTTGCGGTCCGGCATAAGTATGAAAAAGAAAAAAGTTAAAAATCTATGTGAAAAAGCATTTGCAACCTGTTTGTAAAGCATTTGCTTTATTTGCTTATTAATATACAGGGAATTTGTGAGTAAAATGTGATGGACTGTTGAAAAAAACGTGATTAAATTCTAAAAAACTTATAAATTGGAAGTAAGATTACTGTTCACACACCACTATCCCGCGAGGTGTTTTGGCATGAATATGCCAAAATCCCGAGACATACAAGCCAAAATTCCATTGCCGCAGGCAATCTGGAATGAATTTTGGCTACGTTACTGTGAACGGAGTGAACAATAACGTAGGAAGAAAACACAAGGTGGAAAACTGAAAATAAGCATTGTAAAAATCCGAACTGTAATTTATAATAAAATTCAATGGTAATGGTTCAATATCTTTACAGTTACAAATAATGAGAAACAAGGAGGAAAACATGAAAAGAGAAACAGTCGTCGTACTGGATTTCGGCGGTCAGTACAATCAGCTGGTTGCCAGACGTGTGAGAGAATGTAACGTATACTGCGAAATCTATTCATACAAGACCGATCTTGAGAAAATCAAGGCAATGAATCCTAAGGGAATCATCCTTACCGGTGGTCCGAACAGCTGCTATGAGGCAGATTCACCTACATGCAATAAAGAATTATTTGAGCTTGGTATTCCTGTTCTGGGACTTTGCTATGGCGCACAGCTTATGATGCATGTTCTGGGCGGAAAAGTTGAGAAAGCAGATGTGAGCGAATATGGAAAGACAGAGGTTCTGGTAGATAAGACAGATTCCAAAATCTTCAAAGACGTATCTGACAAAACAATCTGCTGGATGAGCCACACAGATTATATTTCCCAGGTTGCACCAGGATTTGAGATTGCTGCTCACACAGCAGACTGTCCGGTAGCAACTGCACAGAATGAGGAGAAGAAGCTGTATGCGATCCAGTTCCATCCGGAAGTGCTTCATACAGTAGAAGGAAAGAAGATGCTTTCCAACTTCGTACTTGGTGTATGCGGATGTGCCGGAGACTGGAAAATGGATGCTTTTGTTGAGCATACTATCAGAGAAATCCGCGAGAAGGTCGGAGATGGAAAAGTTCTCCTTGCCCTGTCAGGTGGTGTTGACTCTTCCGTTGCAGCAGGACTTCTTTCCAGAGCAATCGGCAAGCAGCTTACCTGTGTATTTGTAGATCATGGTCTTCTTCGTAAAGATGAGGGAGATGAGGTTGAGGGTGTATTCGGACCAAACGGTCAGTTTGACCTGAACTTTATCCGCGTCAATGCACAGCAGAGATACTATGACAAGCTGGCAGGTGTTACAGAGCCTGAAGCAAAACGTAAGATCATCGGTGAAGAATTTATCCGTATTTTTGAAGAAGAGGCCAAGAAGATTGGTGCGGTAGATTTCCTGGCACAGGGAACTATTTATCCGGATGTTGTAGAGAGTGGTCTGGGCGGAGAGTCCGCAGTGATCAAATCTCACCACAATGTAGGCGGACTTCCGGATTTCGTTGATTTCAAGGAAATCATCGAACCGCTCCGCGACCTTTTCAAGGATGAGGTTCGTAAAGCAGGTCTGGAGCTTGGAATTCCGGAGAGACTGGTATTCCGTCAGCCATTCCCGGGACCGGGACTTGGAATCCGTATTATCGGTGAAGTTACTGCAGAGAAGGTTCGTATTGTACAGGATGCAGATTTCATTTATCGTGAAGAGGTAGACAATGCTGCAGCTGAGTATAAGAAAGAACATGGTGAAGATCCTTCATGGATGCCGAACCAGTATTTTGCAGCACTGACAAATATGCGAAGTGTAGGCGTTATGGGTGACTTCAGAACTTATGATTACGCTGTAGCGCTCCGCGCAGTGAAGACCATCGACTTCATGACAGCCGAGTCTGCTGAGATTCCGTATGCAGTACTGAATAAGGTTATGAACCGCATTATTAACGAAGTTAAAGGCGTTAACCGCGTATTCTACGACCTGACCAGCAAGCCACCGGGTACGATTGAGTTTGAATAATGAGCAAAATCCCAGAAATCCTTTATTTACAAGGGTTTCCGGGATTTTCTTTTTTCTCGTGATGCTACGGTGATGTTAATGGGAAGAAAGTGTCTTATTTTTTGGAAATTTTTGTTATTATATGAAGCTGTACGTTTCATACGTTTTTATCCTTAACATTATCATTTGTGGCTCTTACTTCATTGAGAGCGTCAGCAAGCTTCCTGTCTTTTCCTGGGTACAAATGAGCATATACCTTCCAGGTCGTTTCTGGCGATTCATGACCGAGTCGGTCCGAAATTTCTTTAATGGAAAATTTCATATCGATCAGCATACTTGCGTGGGAGTGCCGGAGATCGTGGATCCTGATTTCCGGAAGACCAGATCTGGCAGTTGCCCGTTTAAATTCTGACCGCATACCGGATTTCTGAAAATAGAATATACGCTCATCTGGTTCTATGGCCATACTGGAAACATAGTCCTGAAGCTCCTTATACAGAGATTGAGGGATGTTTACGATGCGCTTGCTCTTTTCTGTTTTGGTTGTCTGGAAATATTGTTCTCCCTGTACCACCACGAAGTTCTTATTGATAGATATGGAACAGTCTGGCAAGATATCCGCCGGAGTAATGGCCAGAACCTCTGCAGACCGAAGTCCACCATAGAACATGAGGCTGAATGCCATCCTGTATGCGCTTTTCTTTTCAAATGTCAGGAAGTAATCAAACTGTTCCCTTGTCCAGATGCGCATCTCATCCGCGCTGCTCTTTCCAATCGCACCAGCTGCAAGGCAAGGATTACTCCGGAGCTTATAGTATTTAACTGCATAATTCATTATAGCGGACATTTGGTTATTGATAGTCTTCAGATACGTCTGAGAATACATCCTGCCGTTTTCATCCTTGTGATTAATCATAGCGTCCTGCCAACGATGTATAACGATCGGCGTGATATCCCCTATTTTCATATCTTTAAAAAAAGGCAGCAGCTTTAATTCAATCAGGTACCGCTTGTTTTCCAGAGTAGTCAGCTTCAGACGGGAACTGCAGTCGGACATATAGTTCTTAACAAGAGCAGAAAACAGGATGTCCGGATCCTTCGCACCCTGTGCCAGAAAATCCCGTTCCCACTCTACAGCCTCTTTCTTGGTTGAAAAACCTCTCTTACATTTGTGCTGCCGTTTTCCAAGCCAGTCCTCGTAATAGAAGTTTGCATACCATTTTGTCTTTCCGTCTTTAGTAAAATATTTATAAGCGGGCATCTGAATCCTCCAATTAAACAAAAGTAGTCAACAAAAGTAATAAACAAATGTTTGACAAATATTTCTGACAACTGTATAATATACTTAACAAGAGAACCGTTGGTCAGCGTACACCTGACCGCCGGATAAAACAACAGCAAAAAAATAGCGCCTTATCTTACCAGGACGAGGGCGCTATTTTTTATGCATTAAATTGATAACAAGAGTTACAACTGCACAAAGCATAATTACAAAAGTAAATAAATCACCATATGTAACCATCAGCACCAGCCTCCTTTCACCAAAGTGTCCGGCGGCTGACATAACACCCCAACGGTTCCCCAGTTAAATATACTATTCTGTTTTTTCTTCTTCCATCTTCTCCATCATTCCCAAAAAAATACGTTTTCCCTTCTTGGATAACTGACGGTACCGCAGGATGATGTCCTGCTCGTCTTCTGAAGCAATGGCACAGCTGTATTCAGAATTACCCACAAGGTAATCCATAGAGGTGTCGAGGGCTTTTGACAGGCTTGCAGTGGCATCTATTCCCGGAATGGTCTTTCCGGCCAGAATGTCACAGCAGGCTTCCTCTGTGAGATTTGATTTTTTTATCAGATCCGGCAGGCTCATCTGCAACTGAGCCATACGGGATTTTATTTTTATCGGGATTTCGGAAGTTTCGACCGGATCGGCAGCAGTATATCTGGAAACTGTTCTGCCAAGGATATAGTCGGCAGGAACTCCGAAGTAAGCAGCACAGCGGTTCACCAGTTCGGTTGATGGCTGCGTGTATCCCCTTTCGATATTCGATACTACTTGACCGGAAAAACCTACTGCTTTTCCGAGCTCAGACTGAAGCAAGTTGGCTTCAGTACGTAAGTCTTTTATTCGTTTACCAATTGTCATAAAAACATTCTCCTATTTGAAAGCAAATGTGATAGAAGTCTTTTTGTATGAGTCTTTGGACATAGATACTGAATCATAGCTACATGAAGATGGCAAATTCCATTCAACTTGAGATGTACCAAATTTATTTTCGGAAAGACTACCATCCCCGTATCTTTCTGAAAGATCATTTACAATTTTATTGTTTATTTGGGTTCCCATATCTAAACTACAGGAACCTGAAAGTGTATAATCTTCAATGTTATCATTTTCGTCTGTGGAAAATGTAAATATTAAATCCTCTAATCCATAGCAAGGAATATTATTTCCATCAGAAATAAATTGATATATTTTGAAATAATCCATATCCTGCATATCGTCTGGCTCACCGAGTTTGACATAAACATCCTTTATCGCAGTGCCTGGAGCAAACTGATTAATATCATAACTATCATCTGCTGAATTAGAGGACGAATTTAAAAGAGTGGAATATTCATCTGCTAAAAGCTGATATTCTTTTTTCAAAGCACCAAGAGATATGCTTTCTAATTCTTCTGATGTTAAAATTTTGTAATCTGCATTTGCAATAGTCGAAAATGCGATAGAAGAAAATAAAAATACAATTAATCCAGATAAAGTTTTCTTTTTCATACAACTATTTTCCTTTCCTGTCTTGGTACCACTCGAAGCTTATTGTTTTGCTTGAGAGCTATGCTTTAGCTGTTCTTTCATACGTAGACTGATTCGATATTGTTCAGCATCTGCAACGTCTACGAATTCAACAGTTTTATCAAAGTTATTTTTTATAACCGTTTTTATCTCGTCCAGAGTTACATTAAAGAATTCACGTCTGGTGTTAACCATATTTACCTTTTTAGCTTCAAAAGCTCGATGTAAAGCTGCCTCAAGAGCTGGAGCATCATCGGAAAAAATCATGGCATGGACGTCAAATTTAAATGGAACCGAAGCATCTCCAAGTTCATCCACTCTTTCCTGAGGATCAAGTCGACGTGTCATGCCGATTTTATATACATTTTCTCCAAATGCACCAATATTTGAAATTATGTACACATAACCTGCACGTTGGTTAGCTTCTCGATAGTCAAGATCAGCCAATGATTTTTCTATCTTTGAGAGTGTGTCTTCCAGTAGTTCTTTTTTATTAAGTAAATCAGGATCTTCAGGAGAAGCAAGTAGCTGCTTATTCAAATCCGACAATGCTCGTTCATAATGATTTTCTTCTTTCTCAGCCTTTTTTCTTTGTTCAGCAATTTCCCGTTGAAGTTTTGCGGCTTCTCTTTCCTGAGCTTTCATGGCTCGAATTTCTTCTTTTTCTTCCTGTTTTTTAACTTGATATTCAAAAGCAAGTTGTAATTCTTGAATTTTCAAATTAAGATAAGATGTTGTTAGGGAGATTCCCATAGTTACACCAAGTTTGGAAATGGTTTCAGCAGACTTCTTCATTTTGTTTAACGAGGCATCTATATTTGAATATTTAACTTTTCCAACTAATTCATCGCATTCATCATTGAAAGCTCGAAGTAATAATTTTTGGGTATCAGATACCATTTTTCTACCCTTTTGTATACTCCCGTTTACAGTCCAATTTGAATTTCCAGTGAAGGCTCTTTTATTTTTTATTAGTTCTTTTTGTTCTGCACGTATAGTAGCTAATTTTTCTTTGTATCCTAATGCGTTGGAAAAAGAATATCGAGGTTTATATAAACCATATTCCTGAACCAAAATCTCATCATCCAGAACTATAATTTCATTTTTCTTAGAAGTAATAGTTGAATTAAGAGAGTGTATATATTGTTTCTTAGATTGGATAGCATTATCCATACTATTAATTTCCTGTGATTTTGAATTTAAGTCGGATTCTAATTCCTGAATTTTTGCCTGAAGTTTTTCACATAGGGAAGTTGCATCCTGTATATCGGGCGTGATGTATGCCTTTAATCTTTCATTTTCTGCCTGAAGAGCTTCCATTTGGGCTTTATAATCTTTAATTTTAAAAATATCAGATAATCCCATATTTTATAATCCTTTGTTTTTTATCAGAAATATTCAAATTTATCAGATTCGTGTTTTTGAATTTAATTAATAGAAACATATTGCAAGCAATGACGAACAGCAAAATGTGTATAGTTATTTCTTTTTTATGCTCCGGTACCACTCGAAGCTTATTATTTTGCCTGTTTAAGTTCGTTCGTGGGTGATGTTTCCTCTAATAATCTATTTAAATAACCTTTTAATTCATATTGTGATTCGACTGGTAATTTATTTATTTTACTCATCCAGTCAAAATCATTCTTAGGATATGAGTAATTTACTAAGTCAGACGCTAAATTATTCCCAGTGTTTATTTGTTGATTTTCAGATAATTCTAGTAAATAATCAGCCGATACCGATAGCTTTTTGCATATTTCACGAAGCCAATCGGAACGTACTTTATCTTTCTTCCACGTAGCAGTGTTACCGGAACTTCCTGTTATCTCTCTACAGAGCGAAGTCATATTTGTACCACGGGCATCGCATATTTCCTTTATTCGTTCGGCGATCAATTGATACCTCCAATTCAAAATATTGAATATAATTCAAAATAACGATTGACAAATTCAATATTTTGAATTATATTAAAATTGTAATAAACAAATGTTGAATACACAGTAAAAAAATATAGGGTTACATAGATAATTCAGAAAGCAGTGCCTTGTTATTTTCTTCGATCATAGCCGCCACAGCAATGATAAGAGCTTCAGCAGATGCTTCTGAAAGGATAGCATTCCCGGTAGGGATACCATTTCTAAAAAGTTCAGAAAGAATCCGTCGATTTTCATCCCCGTAACGTTCGAGTCCGATTCTTTTGAGATTATCAGTCCAATTATCCATGATAACTCCCTTCTGATTCACATTTTAATTCAAACTTCAACAAATGTAAACAACAAATGTTTACCACATTTATTGAAAATCGGAGGTGATATTTTGAAACGAAAACTGTCTCCATGGTGTAAAGAAGCCAAGAAAGCCTTGATAGACCGTGACATGACGGTGACAGAGCTGAGTAATGAGGTAGGTATGTGCAGGAATTATGTAACCACTACCATAAACGGTGTGAGATACGCCCCTACGGTTGCTAAAAAAATTAGCAGGGCTCTGGATATAAACATAGAGTACACGATCTAATATTCATAACTAAATTATACCGTTAATAGAAGGAGAGAAAAATGTCGAAATTTGCTACGAAAGCAGCATCCAATATGTTTTGCCAGGCACGATATGAGGCGGCAAAGTCAAATGAGCGTCTGAGCAGCAGAGAAGGTGCTGCGGAAGAAATTGGAATTGATCGCACACGACTGGCAAGAATAGAGCTCGGAAGCACAATCCCATATCAGGAGGAAGTTCTTTTGATGGCAGATTGTTACAGGGCTCCGGAATTGAAAGGAAACTATTGCCGGGAGATGTGCCCGTTGGGAAGGAATATGCCGAAGATTGGAAACGAAGGCTTGGATAGAATCAGCCTGAGAATGCTTTCTTCTTTAAAGAAGATAAACGAGGCAAAGGAATCACTTCTTGATATTACGGCAGACGGAATTATCTCAGAAGAGGAAAAACCGGAACTTAAAAAGATCGTTCAAACATTAGATGAGGTGAACGAAATTGCACAGAACCTGAAAAACTGGATTGAGAAAAACTTGGAATGAGGTGTTTTGTATGGCAGAAAATGGTGTGATCAAAAAACTTACACCTGCGGAGCGTTCTTTTTATACAGCGGCCGACGTTAGAGTGATCATGGATGTGAGTAGAGATACGGCATACCGGATGATTCGTTCTCTGCGATCAGAGCTGATAGCAGAAGGAAAGCTTGCAAAGGGATATCCCTCGGGAAGAATCCCAAAGAAAGCATTTAACCAATTATACATGATTGAATGAAATGAGTGAATACATTGGCTTTTTACAGAATCTGTCCGGACTGCGGAGCTTATCTGGATCCGGGAGAACAGTGCAGCTGTCATGAGGAACATATGTTGAAACAGGAGAAAAGAGAGAAAGCAATCATTTTCATCGAGAAGATGATGAAAGAAGAAAAAAATGGTCAGCTTAGACTGGCAGTATATGAGGAGAAAATGCAGACAGCAAAAGATCTTGAGAAATACCATCAGGCCGCAGAGCGAATCCTGAAAGCGATGGACAACAGCCAGGTTCCGGTAACCTGGCGCGAAATGGACAGATGTGCATTACAGAGCGTTATCGCCAAAGAATTGATCTTAATTGATAAGGAGGCAAGATGATGAATGTACGCAAAGTGCAAGGTGTGCGAAAGAATGTGGAACATCAGTACATTACAGAAGATTCCAAAACACGGATATATCTGTCCGTGGTGCGAGAATTTAATGAGAAAGAGTATGAGAAATATTCCAAAAAAAAGAAAAGAGTGAAAATGAAAAAGAGAATTCGCTTTTTGAAAAGGTCGATGGTTTACATCGTTCCTACAGCAATCAGTCTTATCTTTTTCGGATATCTGAGTGATATGCTTTGCGCAATAAGGGGAAGCGCAGAACTCGGATCCGAATGGATAGCAATCCCGCTCATATGGGTGTGGATATACGCATTGACCAGATTTGCTGTAGGAGATGCATATTAAAAGCCCCAGACGCTTAAAGGAGATATGAAGTGTAGACGGCACTCATAAATCCGCATCGGAGGCTCAAGTCAGAACTTTAAAAAACAGGTTGAACCACATTTTTTAAAGAACACCGTCATTTTATCACAAATTCAGGAGGTAATCAAGTAGATGAAAGAGGTTTTAGGAAGCCTGCCGGAAGTTATTACGGCATACAAAAATTATAATCTGCTAGTTCCGACAGCAACGGACGTGCAGCTTAATCCATTCTACAAATTCCATGTAGAAGAGGTTCCGGTCGATCTGGGCGATAACAGCGGAGACATTTTCAAAGTCGGTTCTGTCAAAACTGGAAGAAAGGACCAGAACGGAAAGGATATCTGTGAAGATGTATTTTCTTTATCCAAGCCATTGCTTAACAAAATGGCTATGGCGGCCGGAATCCAGTTCAATCCAAAGGAAACATATGGCGAACGGATTGATCGTGTTACATACCGGGCACAGGCTCAGGGCGCTATGCGCAAGGCTGACGGAACGGCCAGAACAGAAACCGACCAGAAGGTGATTTGCCTTGAGGACGAAGAAGAGAAGTATCGCATTGAGTTTGCGGATAAAGCTGCAAAAGGCATAACTGATGAAAAACAGGCACAGGCAGCTGCGGAAATCTTTTCTGGACAATGGGTGGAATCCAAAAATAAATGGGGAAAGAAATGCCAGGCTTTTGTGATTGCGAAAGAAGACAGGGATAGATACATTGATCGCTCCGTCATGGTAAACATGGCACTGCTGAAAAAGACCTGGGCTGAAAAGGCTATGACTGGTGCGAAGCTCCGTGTTATAAGAGCTCTGCTTGGCGTAAAAGGTACATACACAAAGGCGGAACTGCAGAAAAATTTCGCTATCCCAACAGTTATCTTTTCGCCTGATTACTCGGATCCACAGGTCAGACAGGCAATGCTGACGCAGAGCATGAACTCTGTGAACAATATGTTTGGCACACCACAGATAGCAGTTAAGAACGTAGATTTCGAATCTGAAAGCACAGCATTTAATCAGGACGATTTGGATAATCCGGCATATGTTTCGGATACAGAAAGCGAAGATGATTATCCACCAATGCAGGAGCCGGATATTGCTCCCGAACCGGATCCAGAACCAGAGCCGGATAGATCGGCAGATTTCCAGTGTTCCAGATGCGGCGAGATCATAAATGAAAGAGTTTATGAATACTCGATCAATAAATTTGGAGAGCCGCTTTGTATCAAATGTCAGAGAGGAGGCGGACGCAGATGAAAATATTACATACAGCTGATTGGCATATTGGCCAGTTTAAAGGACCTGTAGTGGACGGAGTAAATCTCCGTTTGCAGGACACAGTAAAATGTCTTGAATATATGGTTGAGGTAGCCCAGAAAGAGAAACCAGACATTGTTTGTGTTTCTGGTGATGTTTTCCATCAGGAGCAGATAGGTCCGGTAAGATATTCGGACGAAATGATTGTTGCAACAGACACGATCACAAAATTGGCAGGTGTTGCGAAAGCAGTGATCGTAATGAGAGGAACGCCGAATCATGATGGAGGTGGACAATTCAGAGTTTTGAGCAAGATGTTTGCAAATACTGGAAATGTACATATAGTAACATCGCCAACTGTACTCCGTACGCCATATGCTGATATAGCCTGCATTCCGGGATTTGATAAGCAGGAGTTCAGATCAAGATTCCCTGGTCTGCCTGCAGATGAAGAAAACGAAGCATGGACAAGATATATATCCAGTATGGTAATGGGACTTCGAGCTGAATGCCATAATACACCTATACTGATGGCACATTATACCGTACCTGGTTGCAACATGGAATCCGGCCAGACTTCATTCTTTACAAATTTTGAACCGGTTATTCCGAGAGAAGCATTGGAAGCTGCTGGGTATGAAGCAGTGCTCCTGGGACACATTCACCGCCCGCAGATACTTAATGGTCTGCATAATGTATTTTACTCCGGGGCTATTAATGCTATGAATTTCAATGATGAAGGACAGGAGAGAGGTTTCTGGATTCACGAGTTCAGTGATACAGGAAAGCTGACAAAAGGACATAATTGCATCACACCATACAGACGGTTCTATACGATCACATGGGATACAGAAGAAGTGGAAGCTTATATCCGAGAGGGAGTGATGTATCTTCATAGATTGGGATTTCCGGAAGATGTGACAGATAAGATTGTTCGAGTGCGGTATTCCTGTACATCCGAACAGAAGAAACAGTTAAATATTCCTGCACTGCAGAAAGACCTGTATGAACTGGGAGCGTTTTATGTAGCTGATATTGAGGCAGAGAATGCTATTGATGTTACGAACAGAGGATTACTCTCAGAGGAAAGCGACCCGACTTTAAATCTCAAGAAGTATCTGGAAGAAAAATGCTTCAAGAATCCGGATAAGATCGTAGAACTGGCAGAACCGATTATTGCGGAAGCGATGAAACAGAGTACAACTGCAGAGATACACGGAGTATTCCGACCGATTTCAATAGCTGTCCGTAATTACAGAAATTATAAAGAAGAAAGATTTGATTTTGCTGATATATCTTTCTGTACGATCAACGGTGTAAATGGAGCAGGAAAGAGCAGCTTATTCATGGATGCGATTGTTGACTGTCTGTTTGAAGAAACCCGAGAGGGAGACAACAAGGCGTGGATTCGCGGTACAGAAGATGCAAGAAGCGGTTCTATAGAATTTGTATTTGACATTGGAGATAAGAGATTCAGGGTCGTACGTACCAGAACTAAGTCAGGAAAACCGACGTTGAACCTATCTCAGTATGAAGAAAATGAATGGCGAAACATTTCAAAGGAGCGAATTGCTGATACTCAGGCAGAGATAGAGAAGCTTCTCGGTATGGACAGCATGACATTCCGAAGTTGCGCTTTAATCATGCAGGATCAGTACGGATTATTCTTGCAGGCTAAAAAGGACGAACGTATGGCAATACTTGCGAAACTGCTTGGTCTTGGAATCTATGGAGTTATGGAACTGGATTCAAAAAAGAAACTCTCCGAACAGAGAAAAGAGCTGGCTTCGAAAAAAGAAGCTGTCAGAATTAAAACGGATTTTATCAAATCCAAAGGAGATCCGGAATCTGAATTGCAGAAAGCAGAGGAAGATATTCAGCAGCTTAATAAAGATATTGATGATTTAAGCGATACTCAAGGACAGTTGCTGAATAAACATGCTCAGATTGCAAAAGCAGAGCAGGAGTGCCGCAAAGCTTCGGAAGAATTGGATGATTGTCATAAGAGACGCAACTCCATTTCAGATGAAATCTCAAGTAAGACGCAGATTTTAGAAAACTGTAATGTCGCATTGGAATCAGCGAATGAGGTCAGAAAAAAAGCCGCCGAATATAAACAGTTGTCCGAACAGATTATAGAGTTGGAGAAAGACGTTCTTAATCATGACAATGCAAAAAGAAATCTTGCTGGGTATAATGCTGACATCCAGAATTGCCAGAATATCATAAACGATGCAAAGCGTCGAAATAACGACATTGCGAATCTTATTGAACAGCTTAAAGCAGAACTTCCGGATAATTTGGAAGAAAAACTGACGGAGCTGGCTCAGGTGAGGACGCAATGCGAGGAATTACAGGAAAAAAGATATCTGGCTTCTGTTGCGGAGCAGGAACTGCAACAGATAAGAGCAACGTATTCTCAGCGTATATCAGAAGCAGAGAACAGGCGGAAATATCGTTTGGACAGAATTTCCGAGATAAGACAGCAGGAGGAATTTATGAAGAATTCCGGTTGCCCTGATATAGATGGAGCAAGCTGCAGGTTTCTCGCAAAAGCAATCGATGATGTAAAGAGTTTACCAGAAGAAGCAGACCATCTGGAAAAATGCGAGGAAGAAATAGCAGTATTGAGGATCAAACGAGACGAAGAAATATCCAAAAAACAGGATGAAATTTGTGTTATCGGATATGATGCTGAAAGATTAGATCTTTTGACAACAAAAGCAAGTGCGCTTGTGAAATATGAAAACTTGAAAAAGGATGCCGAGAAAAAGAAACTTGAAATCGCCCGTTTAGAGACAGAAAAGAACACCAACAGTAAAACGATAGGGCAGTATGAAGAAATCCTTTTAGAGCTCAATATAAAGGCCCAGAAAGCAACTGATATTGTTGATGTGTTATCTGATTCCGTTATTAAGTACGATAATGCTGTATGTAAAAGAAATTCGGTGGCACATTTTGCAGACCAGGAAAAGGAACTTCCGGTGTATGAAGAGAGAAAGCAGCATATTGATAAGAGACTTACTGAATTATATCAGGAGCGGAGCAATGAAGATGCCAACGAACTTGTTTTATATAACAATCTTCGTGAAGCGGAAATAAAACTGGAAGAATTAAGAAAAGATATTGAAGGCAGTGAAGCTCTTGAAGAAGTTGAGAGAAGATTAAAATCTTCAAAAGAAACTCTTGAAAAAGCGCAGATTCAAAAAGGTGTACTGACACAGAGAGTTGAAGATGTTGAGGCGATGCGTTCTGAAATAGCTCTTTTGAATAAAGGTATTGCTGTTGCAGCTGAGAAAGCTGATTGCTACGAGGCTTTGAAACAGGCATTTTCACAGGATGGCGTTCCGCATCAGATCATCCGAAATATTATTCCTCACATTACTGATACTGCAAACAATATCCTTGGATCTATGACAGGCGGAACTATGGGAGTGGAATTTGTGATGGAACGTACCGTCAAAGGTAAAGACGGTGACAGAGCTACCCTGGACGTACTGATCAATGAGTACGGAAAGACAACTCTCCCATATGCTTCGAAATCCGGAGGGGAAAAGGTAAAGGCTTCGCTTGCTATTATCCTTGCATTGTCTGAGATTAAAGCAACGTCCGCAGGTATCCAGCTCGGAATGCTGTTTATAGACGAACCTCCATTTCTCGACGATGATGGAACTCAGGCCTATGTAGATGCTCTGGAAACAATCAGACAGAGGTATCCAGATGTGAAAATTATGGCAATAACCCATGATGATGCTATGAAAGCTCGATTCAATCAGTCTGTAACCGTAATTAAAACAGAAGACGGCTCCAAGGTCATTTACTAAGGAGGCGTCTATGGGAAAAAGATACTATTGGCTTAAGCTGCCGGATGATTTTTTCCGGCAGAAGCCTATCAAAAAGCTTAGAAAGATCGCAGGAGGCGATACATACACAATTATCTATCTCAAGATGTTGCTGATATCTCTGAAGAATGAAGGAAAGCTCTTCTTCGATGGAGTAGAAGAGAATTTTACAGAAGAGATTGCACTTGAACTTGATGAAGAAGAGGAAAACGTAAAAGTCACAGTCCAGTTTCTTATGGCTCAGGGACTCCTGCAACTGATAGACGAAAGCGAATATGAGCTTACAGAGTGTTCCAGAATGGTGGGATCTGAAAGCGCAAGTGCTGAAAGAATGAGACGTCTTAGAGATAAAAAAACGTCACAATGTGACATTGGTGTGACGCGACAGTTACACCTCAGTGACGTAGAGAAAGAGATAGAGATAGATAAAGATAAAGAGATAGAGAATAAATACATTTGCCCGGAGGTGAACTCCGGACAGCCGCAACCGAAGGTGGAGATAGAGCCAGTTGCGGAGAACAGGACGAAGGTGGAGATAGAGCCATCCTGTTCAAAGGCTGAGTTGAAGGTAGAGACAGAGCCGGCTCAGGCAGATGTATTTATCAAACTGCCGTTAATCAATGGGGATGATTACCTGGTGACAAAAGAATATGTCAAAGAGCTTAAAGAATTATATCCGGCAGTTGATGTTGAACAGGCATTGCGTAATATGCGTGGATGGCTTGATTCTAACCCCAGAAACAAAAAGACTCCGAGGGGAATCAAACGATTTATTACAGGTTGGATATCCAGAGAGCAGGACAAAGCACCTCGCGTGCCGGATAAGCCAAAGCCTGTTTCTCAAAATCGCTTTAATAATTTTCACCAGAGAGATTATGACTTTGCAGAATATGAAAGGCAGTTGTTGAAACGTGAATGAAGAAAAGATTACAGGGACCGAAAAAGAGTTTTTGGATGTGTTCAGGCAGCTCTGCATCAGCAGGAGTTCATGGCAGGTGTGGGCCGATCTAATGGCGGCAATGGCTTGCACACTGGCGAATTCAGTTGATAAGACGGAACCTAGATACACTGCAAGAGAAAAAGAATATGCAGAGTGCATCAAACGCCTTGGCGGGGTAGAGAAGCCGGCAAAATGCTTTGCGATTGTGGTTGAGGCACTGGAACGCAATCCAGATCAGGACTTTCTTGGAAAGCTGTACATGAGCCTTAAACTGGGGAATCATTGGAAGGGTCAGTTCTTCACGCCATATGACGTCTGCAGATGCATGGCAGAAACAACTGTGCATGACAATATGCAGAAGTTGCAGAGCAAAGAATGGATATCTGTTAATGATCCTGCCTGCGGAGCTGGAGCAACACTTATAGCAGCGGCGAATACATTTCACAGGAAAGGCTTTAATTATCAGACACGGGTTTTGTTCACTGCCAATGACATAGACAGGGTAGTTGCCCAGATGTGTTACATACAGCTTTCGCTTCTTGGGTGCGCAGGATGGGTGGCTGTTGCAAATACGATATCCAATCCGGTGTGCGGAGATCCACTGATGCCGGTTGAAAAGCCAGGACAGGAATTCTGGTACACACCGTTTTATTTTAGGGAAGAATGGAACTGTAGACGGCAGGTTCAGATATTTAAAGAAATATGCGGCTCATGGATAACTCCGATTGAAGAACGCAACCCTGGGAAGATTACTTTTTATTTTGATTTCGAGAAAGGAGAATACAAATGTCAGAACAGTTAAAACAGGAACTTGAAGCTGATACTGACCGTTTAGAGACGGGAACGGTTGCAGGCAGTGAAACAATAGGGGAACAGGAAGAGAAACCGACAGAGGGCAAATTAGAGGCCCAGGAAGGCGATGAATCAAAGGAAGAAGTTGAAGCAGCAGAAGTTGAAAATGCAAAGCCGGTAAAGCAGAAAGCCAGAGAAAAACTGGAAGCTGAAAAGAAAAAAGCAACCCAGAAGAACTTTGTGGATCCGGTCATTACTTACCTGATGAAAAGATGCGAAGAGGATCAGGGGCTTGCTGAAGATGTGATGCAGGAGGGAAAGACCTGGAACAAGTGCTTTAGCTATATTGTTGAACAGGCCAGAAAGCAGTCGAATGGCAGATCCACTGCAGTTGAAGACCAGGTTGTATATGAATGGGCAGAGGATTATTACCACAAATATGAAAAACAGGAACCTGTTAAAAAGGAAAAAGGTAAAAAGCCTGTGATAACAAAAAAGCCGGTTACACCAACAAAAACTACCGAAAAAATCACAGATAATGAGAAAAAATCACATAAAACAAAAGATAAACCTCAGATTTCTGAAAAGCCAGCGAAAAAAGATGCTGCCTCTAAGCAGCAGAAAACTGAAAAAACAAGTACAAAAAGCAGCGGCCTGAACGGTCAGATGTCACTGTTCGATCTTCTATAGGAGGATGTCACATGGAAAAGAGAAAATTAGCACAGATTCCAAGAGAAGAAGCCACAGACGAAATGGTCAGGTTTGCGGAACGAGCTGCGGGAACGCATATTGTTACAACCAGAGATATAGAAAAAGACCTTTTAATGGTGACATTCTATCCTATTGACAAATTGAAGAAAGGAGAAAAGGGTGCTCAGTTAAGAACATTTTTCTCCAAGAATGATTACATATCACAGGATCTGGCCTCTGAAAGAGTGAAATGGCTGACTGCAGCTTTTGATCGGATGGAATGTATTCGCTTGTATGAATATCACTGGGATAGAGATAAGGGGAACAGATATACCCCGAACATGTTTTTCTGGACGGATGCAGACATTGATCGTATGCGTGGATTTTTCAAAGAATGGAGTACAGAAAAAGATGTTAAAGACTGGACAGCAGTGGAGCGTTTTCAGGATATGGTCAGACAAAAACGTCTTGATGAAAGACATGCCAAAGAAACCAATCCAATTGATGCGCTTATGGAAACGGTCAAAGAAATCCCTGAGGAATTTAAGAACTGGGTATCAGACAAGGTGATGTCATTTAGCCGATACCTTATCTATTCTGCGAGATCGAATAATGAGGCTCTGGTGCATTGCACTCATTGTAATGGGGTGACACTGGTAGACAGAACGAAAATTCGGTTAAGAAATAACGAGAAGGGGATATGCCCCCTTTGTGGAAGTCCGGTCACCATTAAAGCCAGAGGCAGGATGCCGACACATATATGGGACAAAAGGATAGTTTCATTCATTGAACCAAGAGAAGAGGGGTTTCTGTGGCGATATTTCTCGGTCCATAGAGAGGTGAAACAGGATGGAAAAACGAATGACAGTCTGCTTGAAATCGTAAGGACGTTTTACAAATTTGCACCGAACGGAACGCCATGCACCAGCAGTTATGAATACAGAGAGTATAAACAGACTGGTATTGTGCGGTGGTGCACAGATGAAGGGTACAGAGAAAGGTCATACTGCACCTTATATCCCGGAAACCTGCCGGAAGCATGGAAAGATACTCCAATGAAATATTCAGCACTGGAGATTTTGTCAGAGAATAGACCGAGTGAACAGATACATTATGCCAATGCTATTTACAGATATCAGGAGTTTCCACAGCTTGAATGGTTTATAAAAATGGGTCTGTATAAACTGGCCGCGCATCTGATCAATAAGATTCATGACGGGGCATTTGAATATAATAGCCGGAATGGAATCAGGGGACTCAGAAAAAACGGAAAAACAATATTTGAAATACTCGGCCTTACAAAGGAGAACACACGAGTACTGCAGTCTATTGATGGAAATATCGACGAGCTGAGATTATTGCAGGAAGCGCAAAGCTCCGGATACAACCTGAAAGCGGAAGAATTGGAACGGTTCTATAAACTCTTTGGATGCAATACAACGCTGATACGGAAAGAAAACAGACATTCAACGATTCATAAGATCTGCAGATATATCGAGCGCGAAGGTTCCGATTATCGAGTAGGAGAGCGTGGAGGGTGTTGGAGATGTTCTTATATGCAGTACAAAGAAAGACCGGATATCAGAGAAGAACGTCTGCAGAATTGCGCTAAGGACTGGCTTGATTATTTGAACTGGTGCAAAGAACTGAAATATGATCTCAACAATATGTTCTTCTATTTTCCGAAGAATTTCAAGAAAGTACATGATCGGACAGCTGCGGAATATCAAGCATTGCAGGATAAAAAGGCAGCGGAAAAGAAACGCCGGGAAGATGAACGGATAAAGCGGGAAGCCGAGGTCATGAAAAAACTTCTGGAAGAAATGCTCAAAGAGAATGCCGGCATAGATAACGCTTTCCTGATAAAAGGAAAAGGATTGATATTGAGAGTGCCAAGAGATGCACAGGAAATCAAGAATGAAGGAGCTGCCCTTCACCATTGTGTTGGAACTTACGTTGACCGAGTGGCCAAAGGGCAGACACACATCTTCTTTGTGCGCAGAGTGGAAGAACCTGATACACCATATTTCACAATGGAATACAACAATGGTCGCGTGATCCAGTGCAGGGGAAGCCACAACTGTGGGATGCCGGCATCGGTAAAAGCTTTCGTAGCTGCATTTGAGAAGCTAATGAAAGAAAGAGAAGAAAAGATGGAAAGGAAGTGCGGGTAATGGCGAAGCAAATTATCAGAAGCATCAGAAAAGGTTCTGTGCAGTGGAATGAAGAGGACAGACTGCAGATGGTTTCCATGCTGGCAAAAGCAGGATATGCAGTGCAGGTTGTGAGAAAAGAAGTTCCTGCCGGAGAGACCAGAAAAACAACCCAGTATGAATATGTGATCGAGTACGGAGAGAGGGTGGAATAATGAAGGCCATGAAGCCTGTTACTATAGCAAGAATTCATATCAAGTATGGATTTGTAAAAGTAAAACAGGAATATTATATCTGCCCCATCTGCAGAAATGTATTGAATGCAGGACCGAATTATCAACCGGAGCATTGCGATAAATGCGGGCAGAATATAGATTTTTCAGAAATCAAATGGAAAGAGGAGAAAATACTTGGATATACAGAAAGGAGAGTTGCCAATGAATAAGAGTGGTATCGAATGGTGCGATCATACATGGAATCCCATTACTGGGTGCCGGCACGACTGCCCTTACTGTTATGCTGCGAAGATGTCTCTCCGTTTTTGTGGGAATATGAAGCGGAATATACTCCAGACAGATAAATACCGAGAGGACGGAGATCTGTTCGTCCTGGATGAACCGTTCATGAATGAAGACGGGAAACCTGTTATATATCCATTTGGTTTCAATCCGACATTACACAGATACAGATATAACACACTGGACAAGCTGAAACAGGGACAGAATGTGTTTGTTGGAGCAATGGCCGATATATTTGGCGAATGGGTTCCTGACAGTTGGATAGACGATATCCTTGGTATCTGCGAAAAACATCCTCAGCACAATTACCTGTTTCTTACCAAGAATCCGGAAAGATACACCCAGTATGGTGTGCCTTACGGAAAAGAAAATATGTGGTATGGAACTACAATTACTTGTGACACAGATGCTGACAGATTCAATTATCTTCCAGCGTTCTGTAACACATTTGTCAGCATTGAACCGCTGATGAGTGACATTGCAACTGAGCATAACGTAATGTTCCGACAGGTGAACTGGATCATCATCGGCGCTGAGACAGGACACAGGAAAGAGAAAGTGATCCCTGAGTTCGAATGGATTAAGAGAATCGTTGTAGAAGCTGATTACAACGGGATACCGGTATTTATGAAAGACAGTCTGATTCCGATTGTTGGCGAAAAAAATATGCGAAGGGATTTCCCAAGGCGGCTGCAGATTCATAAAAGAAGTGAGAAAGTCAATAAAAGGCTTAGCGGCAGCTGCATGATGTGTGGAAAGACAGAAGATAAAAACAAAATGGTTACTTTGACTGCAAGGGCGGGCAGGAGAGGAAAAGCAACATCGTTTGGACATATGTGCCATTCCTGCTTTATGAAATGGCTTACTGCTCACAACATACCCGTACCAGACTTGGATAAAAAGGAGATTAATGAAGATGACAAAGAGAAGCTGTAAAAGAACAACTGATGAAAATCTTATTCATAAAAAAGCTGTGGAAATGAGAAAGAAAACGGATGAGCAGCTTGTGCATTATGTTGAAGATCGTGTGGAAAAAGCACGAAGCGAAGGATTCAATTGTGGAAAAGCACATGCATCTAAAAACAAGAAAGGCGCAAAGGAATTTATTGCATTCCTTCAGCTGAACAAAATTTCAGGAATCGGAATAGTAACTATTAACAAACTTATGAAGGTGGCAGAGGATAATGGATACTTATAATCGTTCGATAAAAGGCCTGCAGAGCAGATCAAACGGCGAATATTTTGAAAGAATGATTATTGCAGCTTCCCGGTTCTATGAGGACCGGGGGATAGCTGTTATAGATAAAACCCCTGAAGCTTTTAAAGTGATTAAGCCGTATAACAGAGACAGAGGCCAGTTCATATGTTGTTTTACACAACAGGCTCAACCGGATTTTAAAGGCGCCCTGATGGACTCTACAATGGTTCTGTTTGATGCGAAACATACAGATAAAGGCCAGATCAGTCGGAATGTTGTGACAGAAGAGCAGGAGGAATGCTTTGAACGCTACATGAAGATGGGGGCCATGTGCTTCTTGGTAATATCCCTCGAATTCGAGGAGTTTTACAGGGTTCCATGGATCGTATTCAGAGACATGAAAAAAATCTACGGACATAAGTATATGAATCGTGAGGAACTGGCGCCTTATAGAGTTAAATACAACAACGGTGTTGTGAAATATCTGGACGGGATAACACTCCGGGAAAGGAACGAAGATGAAAGTACAGAAGTATGAGATTTCCAGAACTATTGATAAATTGAAAAGCATTGTGCAGAAGAACGACCAGTTTCCGGCATTAGGAGGCGTTCTGGTAAAGGACGGGTATTTAATCGCATCCAATACAGAAATGACCATGCAGCTCAAATTAGAGGCCTCTAAAGGCAGTTGTTTCATCATTCCTATGAAAGCCTTTGATGTAATTAAAAATCTTCCGGATGGCGAAGTGATTATTGATGCAGACGGCAAAAACATTGTTACGATCAAGACAAAAGCTATAAAGAATAAATACCAGAGCTATCCTCCGGAAGAATTCAGTTTTGATATTACAGAAGATCTGGATGCCCCAGAAGTTGTGATCAATGGCAAGAGGATGATGGAGGCAATTGGACATGTTATCTATGCAGCTGCAGACAGCAGTTCTGCAACACAGATGATGGGTGTGTACTTTGAAGGTGGAGAAAACAAGATTAAGTTGTTCGCACTTGACGGACATGTCGTAGCAGTTGATTCGATACCGACTGACGGTACCGCAGATATGAAGCTGATAGTGCCTAAAACAGTGGCAAAGAAGCTTGTGTCAATGGGAATTATTGATGATGTTGCTGTTACATATACAAAAAATAGAGCGGTATTCAAATCAAAAGAATATACCATTTACACGAGGTTAATAGAGGGTAAGTATTTTGATTACGATAGATTTTTCATGGCGGGAAAGATGAAAACTTATGTTTCCAGACAGGAATTAGTTGCGGCAATGACAAGGGCTAAGATGTGTACGGAAGAAAAGAAACCTGCAGTCTTCGAAATGAACGAAGATCAGTTAAATATTCGCATTGCCGACAGACTTACGGATTATCAGGAAGAGGTGAAGCTTCAGGATCCGCTTCCTGAACCGTTAAAAATTGGTTTCGATTCTAAACTGGTCCTTGAAACACTGAAAGCATTCACTTGTGAAAATATAGCCATGAATTTCTCAGGACCTAAGATGCCGGCAGTTGTTGAAGCAGAAGACAGTGACATGAAAGCTATCGTGCTTCCAGTAATGATAAGAGAGGAATAAAAACTATGATTGAGATCTTGGATATGAAAGATGTAAAAGATGCAACACCAGAAGAACTGGAAGAGCTTCGTCGGAAAGGATTCCTTCCGAAAACCAGATCCAAAAGAATTTCCGGGAAACCACTTACTCCATATGAAAGAACCAGAGCACAGGTGGCTGCTACTGGAAACAGATGGGCGATGGAAAACTTTATTGCCACGCACAGCTGAAAGGTGATGCATTATGGCGAATTTATATAATTTGTGCAGAAAGGACGGGACAGTGATGGAATACTCCATCACTGCATCCGACATAGCAAAGCGAATTGGATGCGATCGACAGGATATCTATTCTTCGGCAAGCTATGGGCTCCTGATCAAGAAAGAGTATTATGCAGAAATTACAGACCGTCCGTTGAGCTGGAAGAAAGATATTGATCTGCTGACAGAATATGATAATGTTCGGAAAAAGTTTCTTAGGAGGTGCGGAAAGTGAAAATATATAAAGCAGTGCATGAGAGAGAAAACAAGTGCAAGGAACTTCACAAGGAGATGAATCTGAATGTGGGGCCGACTCGTTTGGTTCAACCGGATTTCTATTTACTGGTTGATGTTGATGATATCCAGAGACAGATGAATGCTTTGGAAAATGAGGTTCACCGTATAAAAAGAGCAGAAGTGAGAAGGAGATGGCGTTATGGAAGAAAAAAATATTAAGATAACAATTAATGTTGAATGCTCGGAAAAATCTAGTGTAAAAAAAGAACAGATTGCTGGATATCTGCTGAGAGCTATTGCAGGAGTAGCTGCAAACAATAAATGCCTTATTACAAATTATGTATGTGAAATAAATGAGAAAAATGATGATAAGTTACAGGAAGCGCTTTGAAAAATAAAGGGTGCTCTAAAATTCACATAGATTCAATCCTGCCGCATGAGCCTGTCAGATTGCGGCAGGGGAAAGGAAAAAATGTTGATATGTAAGCTTGAGGATTTAAAATCAGGCAATTGTTTCAGATCTGAATTTATCGGAAAAGATCAGACCGGCCGGAAACGGTATCGAGGAATAAGTTTTAAGAAAACACTATTCGGAGATATCGAGGATTGTAATTACTACCCATTGGTGAAAGAACTTATTATACTTGCCGGTAAAAAGAAACTCTTGGAAGCAATCAAAGATCACTGTAGAGAAAACTGCGCATGGCTAAAAACGGAGAATGATGTAGAAAACTACGCTATGGAATGCTTGGTATTAAAAGCATATGAACATTGGCAGCTTTTCCAGGAACAGGCACCAGAACCGGATAAATGGATTTTCTATTTTGAGGGTATAAAAATGCTCTCAGGAAGCTTATGAGCAGGGCGATAGAAATCGTGAAAGGCGGTGGAAATTGAATGGGTAGATTAATAGATGCAGACTTATTGAAAGATAATATAATAAAATGCTTGAAACCGTTAGACCCGGAAGAAGAAATGATTGACGTGGATGTTGCTTTGGTGAGTACGCTCATGGAAATTGATGGACAGCCGACAGCTTTTAATGTAGATGAAGTTGTAGAGCAATTAAAGAATTATTTATTTGAAAAATATTACATAGAAGGAGATGCAACAATTGATGAAATCGTAAAAGGATGGTGGAACTAAATGAGAGAAATTCTTTTCAAGGCAAAGCGGATTGATAATGGTGAATGGGTTGAGGGATATTACGTTTACGATAATGTGAAAAATAAAGCTTTTATTTGCGCTACTTGCCTGCTTTATGAGTGGTTGCCAAAGGTTATGTGGATAGAAGTAGACCCCAATACCATATGCCAGTTCACCGTGATGACCGATAAGAACGGGGTGAGAATCTGGAAGAATGATATTGTTGAGGCATGGAGCCAAGGCTCAAGAGCAATAGGTACAGTTAAACAGCGTGTAGATGGACTGTGGATTATGTATCCAGCTTGGCAGAATCATGAGTTCTGGGAGTTGAAACCGAATAGTAACGGAGAAACCACGGTAGAGGTACTAGGTAATGCGTTTGACAATCCAGAATTATTGCAGGAGGAACACAGATGAGTAGTGCAAGTGTAAGATTCGGAACAAAAGCATATGTATGTGCAAGATATTTTCTTAGACCGGGTAAATGTTTCAAATACATCGATCAGCGCGGCGAGGACACCACAGAACACGTCTATGAGGTAATGGCATTATATCCGTACTGCGTGCTGTTAAGAGATACCAGAAACGGAGTCAGAACTTGTCCGGGATATAATACTTTAAGTCTGATGTTGAGAGGAAGTGAAGTGAATGAGTAAAGGCAAAGATATTTCGACTATGTTTACAAGAGAAGAAAATAAAAAGAATGGAAGGCTTGGATATTGTCAGGCTACAAGAGAAAAAGATACTATCATTAGTCCTGCACAGTACGGAGTATTCTTGAAGAAAAGAGGTAAGAGAAGATGAGTAAATCAGTATTAATCATGAGCACACCAAAAGGATGTTTTGCTTGCCCATTTCATATGGCGGATTTCAATTTTAATTTATGCCTTGCAACAAGAAATGATTCAATCAGAACTATTTCTAAAGTAAGCCATGAAGGATTCAAAAAACTGGCAGGAAGACCTGATTGGTGTCCACTGAAGCCATTGCCGGATAAAATGAAATTAACAGGAGTGTACGGAAGAGAGTATTTTCAAAGCAATGGGAAAATGCCTAGCTACAAGATTGGTTGGAACGATTGCATTGATGCGATTACAGGAGGTGAAGTAGATGGAGAGATTAACACTTGACGATATGATAAAAGCACTTAGATGTGTTGCCAGCCAAGATACAGAAGGCGATTGCTATGCAGACCACAAAAACTTCATGCATATGCAGGATGACGAGCATAAACGCATCGTCTGTGGAACTGGCGAGGATTTAAGAGATTATATCAGTGGGAAGAAAGCGGTTGGTTGCCCGTATCATCAGAAAACTTATGGATGTTGCTTCGAAGACGGGGATCTGTATTGGCTGAAAGATGTTGCAGAACTGTTAGAAGAACTGAAAGAGCTAAGATCTTATAAAGAGAAAATGGAGTTACAGTATTTAGATGATATCGGTGATCCATTAGAACCATTAAAATTATCGTCAGCCTTGGAAAGCGAGATAATCAAATACAATTACAGAAAAGAAAATAAGCCTAAAGAGATAAACATGTTGGATTATACGGTGATGTATGCGCTGAAATATTGTTTGGACGAAAAGCTAAAAGAGGTGGAATGATGGAGAGATTAACGGAAAGATACAAAGATTCTATTGCGAACACAGTTTTAATCAGAGAATGTGGGGCTAAACTTTGCGAAGATATTTGTAACGATATTGAACATAATTGTAGCAAATGTGAATTAGAGAAAGCTTTTGAAAAACTTGCAGATTATGAAGACTTAGAAGAACAGGGCTTGCTTGTGAGATTGCCGTGCCCTATTGGTACAACTGTATGGGACATATGTGGCATGGATATTCGGGAAAACGTGTTAAGTGGAATTGAATGCGACAAAGATGGTAAACAGTTTTTGTGGGCGAACGAGGATGAATGGCTCGGAGAATTAAATGATTTGGTATTCCTCTCCCGTGAAGAAGCCGAAAAGAAGTTAGAGGAGATGAAGAAATGACAAGACCTGAGATTACAGCAAAACTATCAGCAATGATCGAAAAGAAAATTGATCCTCACAATGATCCACGTATTTATTGGGCGAAAGAAGTGACATTCGATTATTCGACAGGTCATGCGTTTGAAAGGCCTGAGACTGACCGGACGGGAAAATATATATGCAAAAAGTGCGGTTGCTCAGAGGATACAACATGGATCAGCGGGTATAACCGAGGAATCGAACATACAAAAGCAGACGCTGAAAAGTATAAATTGGCTCTTTTTGCTGTTATCAGAAATAGCAAAGTATTACCAAAAGGATTAATCCTTGGAAAATCTGCAACTGAAATAAATAAAATGTCAAGGGAAACTATGGATGAGGTTCTGAAAAGCCTTGATTTTGAGAAGATTCGAGGCTGGTACGATGGAGAAGAGGTGAAGTCTGAATGAAAGAAATTGTGTTTTACTTATGCGGAATCTTTACTTGCATGATTGTATGGTTTTTATGGGCTGTTATAGCTTCTAAAAAGGCCAAGGAAGCTCCTTTGAAGGAGTATGCAAGGATTCATATTGATATCGAGAAAGCTATCAGAGAGAATGAAGAACAGATTGCGATAGCTAAAAAATATCAGGTGATTGAAGATCAGGTGATTGACCAGATGATTCTTCAATGGAAGATAGAGTACCTGCAGAGCCAGAGAGCATGGCTATTTACATTACTTGGCGGGAAAATGGAGGATTCACATGTACAGCAAATGCCAGAAATGCGGGAGAAAACTGACGGATCCGGAGAGCATTGAAAGGGGATATGGTCCGGAATGTTGGAATGGCTTGACTACACATTATTACCCGCATCCGGAAGACTTGGAAAAATACAAAATACCTGGACAAATGACGATTGAAGACTTTCTAGGAGGTCTAAAAGATGGAGAAAAAGATATGTCCTGAATGTGTGAAAGAGTATAGTTCTCGCCCGGCATTATCAAGAAAAGATAACAAAACAATGATATGTCCTAAATGTGGGATGATGGAAGCACTTGATACAGTGCGAGATTTCTACGCTCCGGGAATGACAGATCATCAATGGAAGCAATATAAAGAGGAGTACATGCTTAAATATATAAAGGAGAATTGATATGGATAAAAGTTTATATAATGCAAGCGGATGTAAGGACAGAACAGCACATGATGCGATCTGTGCAGCGGACAGAACCCGAACATTAGTGTACAGGGCAAGCAGGACAAAAAAGGATGAGGAAGCAGAACTGTTTGTGAGGATGGTAAAAAGACTTGCAAAAGGATTTGGGTTCAAACTCTGTGACAGAATCAAATTCGAGGATCCTGAGACTGGAAAGAAATATGTGTGAGGTATGGCATGGATACAGAGAAAAAAGTACAATTCGTAGCACTGACAAAAGAGGAAATTGATGCAATGATTCAGCAGGCTGCTCTTGCCGGAGCACAGGTTGCGTCTGATGCAATGATGGTAGGGCAGAGAAAAAGCGAGAAGGAGAAGATTGATCGTCGTTTGCATAACACTGATTTGCTCCTTAGAAATTACAGAACTTTAAAGGCGAGCTACGAAAATGCCGTCTACAAGTCCAAGGAAGGGGAGGTTAAAGAGGTACTGGAAGACATCATGACCATGAAAGATGATAAGGTCATAGTGGAGAGCATCAAAACTTCGGCCAAAAGAACCGCTATCATGGTACAGCATATTGACAAAATGCTTGATGTATACCGTATCTATTGTAGCAAATTATCGGAAAAAGATAAGAGACGCTATAAGATTATTAAAGCCCTTTACATATCAAAGACGCCAATGACAATTGCAGAAATTTCAAAAAAATTTTCGGTCAGCAAGGTCACTGTATATGAAGATATCAAAATTGCGAAAGAGCGCTTATCTTCGCTGTTTTTCGGGATTGACGGACTGAGATTTTTTTGAAAAATAGAAAATATCGAAAAGCGTTAACTTAACATTGACTTAATAACGAAAATGGTGTATGATAATCGGGTAAAATTTTATCATGAGCCATGAGCCATCAGAGTGAAATCTGGTGGCTTTTTTAATGCAATCTTGGGAGGGAGGAAAGGACAGAAAGACGAAATGCTCCTTTAATATTTTAGAGGAGATTACACATGAATGGAGTAACAATATTATTTGCATACGCAGTTATCATGATCCTGGCAACAGTAATCCTGACGAAAAAAGAAAAGAGCGTGGAACGCTTCTGTGTGGGAAGTCGTTCTGAAAACTGGTTAATGTCGGCTCTCAGCATTGCGGCAACGTGGATCTGGGCTCCGGCATTATTTGTATCAACGGAAAAAGCATATTCCGCCGGATGGGTCGGTTTGTTTTGGTTTCTGGTCCCGAATGCTCTTTGCCTTGTGATATTTATTCCTTTTGCAAAGAGAATCCGGAAGGAAATGCCGGAAGGAATGACACTGTCTGGTTACATGAAAGAAAAATACAAATCCGATGGAGTGAAAAGAGTTTACCTCTTTCAGCTGATCGGGCTGTCTGTTCTGTCAACGGGAGTTCAGCTTCTTGCAGGAAGTCAGATCCTTAGTGCAGTAACAGGAATTTCATTCAAAGCCATGACTATTCTGCTTGCTTGCATAGCAATTTCATATTCCCTGTTCTCCGGAATCAAAGCATCTATGCTTACAGATGCTATTCAAATGGTATTCATGCTTGTTGCATGTAGCCTATTTGTAATATTCGGAGTAAGAAATACAGGAACACAGGGCATTATACAGGGACTGAGCGGTATATCAGGAGACTACACAACACTATTCTCTGGAAAAGGAGTAGAGATTTTCTTAGCCTTTGGGCTTCCGACAACGATTGGACTTTTATCCGGGCCGTTTGGAGATCAGAGCTTCTGGCAGAGGGCATTTGCAGTAAAAAAAGAGAAGCTGGGAAGAGCGTTTCTTCTTGGAGCAGTTCTTTTTGCGGCGGTTCCGCTGTCAATGGGAATTCTTGGATTTATGGGAGCCGGTGCAGGATATCAGGCACAGAACCTTGGAATCATCAATTTTGAATTGATCCGCCACTTTTTCCCGTCCTGGGTAGTATTGCCGTTCCTTTTCATGATTGTTTCCGGCTTGCTGTCTACCGTGGATAGCAACCTGTGCGCAGTATCTTCGCTTACGACAGATATTGCAGGAGGAAAAGACATCAGGAAGACCAGAGCTGCAATGGCAGTGCTTCTGATCGCTGGCATTCTGATTGCAAATATCCCGGGAATTACAGTGACACATCTGTTTTTGTTCTATGGCACACTGAGGGCGTCAACATTACTTCCAACAGTCATGACACTGAAAGGGGTAAGACTGAATGCAAAAGGGATTATCACAGGTGTGGTTGCTGCACTGGCCGTAGGGCTTCCTGTATTCGCCTACGGCAGCGTTTTGAATAGTGGACCATATAAAACACTGGGAAGCTTGCTGACAGTCCTGTTGAGCGGACTTATCGCCTTGGCCGCTTCCGGAAAGGAGAGACGCTATGCTCGGTAGAAAACAATCCGTTCGAAATAATGAAGACTGGAAGAATGCGCTTGATCACATTGAAGAGACGGTGCCAAAGAAAGAACTGGATTCCCTTGTGAAAAAGACAGCGAAAGACATCAAAGAGAAATGCAAGGGAAAAAAGGCAGCCTATGCATGGAGTGCGGGAAAAGACTCACTGGTACTTGGAGAGATATGCGAGAAAGCCGGTATTGATCAGAGCGTCCTTGTAAGGTGTAACCTGGAATATCCGGCATTTATTGCATGGATAGAGCAGAATAAACCTTCTGGCCTTGAGATTATCAATACCGGACAGGATATGGAATGGCTGAAAAAGCATCCGGATATGTTGTTCCCGGATAAAAGCAATAAGGCAGCACAGTGGTTCCATATCGTACAGCACAGGGGACAGGCACGATATTATAAAGAGCATCAGCTGGAAATACTCCTGCTCGGACGCAGAAAGGCAGACGGCAATTATGTTGGAAAAGATAATATCTACACTAATTCAGCCGGAATCACCAGATACAGCCCTCTTGCAGAGTGGAGGCACGAAGATATCCTTGCATACATTCACTATTATGATGTGAAGCTCCCGCCCATATATGACTGGGAGAAGGGATATTTATGCGGTACACATCCATGGCCTGCCAGACAGTACATGGAGACAGAACAGCAGGGTTGGAAAGAAGTTTACGACATTGATAAGACCATAGTTGAAAATGCGGCACAGCATTTCGATGGAGCCAGAGAATTTTTAAAAGCTATCAAATAGCCGGTTGCAGCCGGAAGCCATTGCCCTTCAGAAATGGAGGACAAAATGAACGTTACTACAAAAAGGCTGGATGCCCTTAAACATCCCAAGAAAAACGTTAGAATACATTCCGAACAGCAGATCAGAGAGCTGAAACGCTCCCTTGAAAAGTTTGGACAGACCAGAGCAATTGTTGTGGATGAAGACGATACTATCTTGATCGGCAACGGCTTATACGAAGCTATGGTAAGTCTTGGATATCAGGAAGCAACCGTATATGTAAAGACAGGGCTTTCAGAGAATGACAAGAAGAAACTTATGATAGCAGATAATAAGACCTATGCTCTTGGAATTGACAATCTGGAAACCCTGAATGAGTTCCTTGAAGAACTGCAGGGGGATCTGGATATCCCTGGATATGATGAAGAAATTTTACAGCAGATGGTCGCTGATGCGGACGAAGTAACTGACAAGCTCTCGGAGTATGGCACATTGGATGAATCTGAGATTCAGAAGATGAAAGAGGCAAATGAAAAGAGAGAACAGAAAGCAGTATCAGAAGAAACGCCGGACAATAATTCAGAGAACAGTTCGGAAAAGCCGAACACTTCGGATAATCCGACAGCAGGAGGACAGAGTACCACTGAAGCAGAACCGGAAATAACAGAAACCCGGAAGTTTGTTATCTGCCCGAACTGCGGTGAAAAGATATGGCTGTAAAACGTTGTGAATCAAACATTGATGTTGTGAAGGCTGCAGAGATCCGGATAAAAAATGTATTCGGAAATGGTCTGCCAGTGTTCTTTTCCTTCAGTGGTGGAAAGGACAGTTTATGTGTGGCACAGTTGATGGTAAATCTAGCCAACCGGGGCGAGATCGATATGAAGCAGCTTACAGTGCAGTTCATAGATGAAGAGGCAATATTTCCTTGCATGGAAGATATGACAAAGAAATGGCGGCGTATCTTTATGATGATGGGAGCAAAGTTTGAATGGTATTGCGTGGAGGTAAAGCATTTTAACTGTTTCAATGAACTGTCAAATGACGAAACATTTATCTGCTGGGATTCTACGAAGCAAGATGTCTGGGTAAGACAGCCACCATCATTCGCAATAAGGAACCATAAACTGTTACGCCCAAGGATTGATGCTTATCAGGATTTCCTGCCGAGAACAACCGTATCCGGAATTACAATGGTTGGCATCAGGACAGCGGAATCCGTACAGAGACTTCAGAATATTGCGTCCATGACAAAAGCAGGAAATAAAATGACCGCAAAGAAACAGGTGTTCCCAATCTACGACTGGACAGACAATGATGTATGGCTGTTTCTTCTGAGAAACCATGTCGATATCCCGGAGATATATCTGTTTCTCTGGCAGTCTGGATCAAGCAAGAGACAGATGAGGGTATCTCAGTTCTTTTCTGTTGATACGGCCAGAAGCCTCGTGAAGATGAATGAATATTATCCAGATCTCATGGAACGGATCATCAGAAGGGAACCGAATGCTTATCTGGCTGCCCTGTATTGGGATAGCGAGATGTTCGGCAGAAGTTCCAGAAAAAGGAAAGAGGCGGAAGCAGGACAGGAGCAGAAAGATTATCGGCAGGAGCTGATATATCTTTTTAATCACATGGACGTTTTCTTCGACACTCCGCATAAAAGGCATGTGGCAGAACGATACCGTAATTTCTTTATGGCGGTATCAGCAATAGCAACGCCGACTGATTACAAACATATATACGAAGGCCTGATTTCGGGAGATCCCAAAATGAGGGCATTCCGGGCACTATACCAGAGAATATATGGACGATATATTAATGATGCGAAGAAAGGAGAACACCATGGATAATAAGCTGTCAGCACCGTTATCTACCCTACGATGGGTAAACAGGGACTCATTGAAACCGAATGATTACAACCCGAACAAAGTTTCGAAGGAGAATTTGAAACTGCTTATCCAGTCTATTCTCACGAATGGTTGGACACTTCCGATTGTTGTTCGCCCAGACATGACGATCATCGATGGATTCCACAGATGGACAGTTGCCGGAATGGAACCGTTATGTTCTAAACTGGATGGGAAAGTTCCTGTTGTTATTGTAGAACATAAAGAGCATTCAGAAGATATTTACGGTACCGTTACCCACAACAGGGCAAGAGGTACTCATTTGCTCGAACCTATGAAGAAAATTGTAAAAGAGCTCATGGACGAAGGCAAAACGGTTGAAGAAATCGGAAAACAGCTTGGAATGAGACCGGAAGAGATCTTCCGTTTGTCTGATTTTTCAAAAGAAGACTTCTTGAAGATGATGACAAAAGGGGTGACGGGATATTCAAAAGCTGAATTTATCACAAAAATTTAACACTGTTCTATTGTACATAGAACAAAAAGCGGGGAGAGGGAGTGCAACCTCTCCTTTTTGCATATGCCGAAATAAGATGATGGAAGGGAGGGGTGTCCATTGGCAAGGGCAAGAAGTCCCAACAGCATTGAAGCTGAGGATATGTATAAGAGAGGGATGAAGCTTGTTGACATTGCCAAGAAGTTGGATGTTCCTGCCAGTACAGTTCGACGCTGGAAATCAACCCAGAATTGGGATGGGGATGCAAAAAAGAAAAAAAGCGAGCGCTCGCAAAAGAAAAAAACGAACGCTCGCCATAAAGGCGGACAACCTGGTAACAAAAATGCTGTAGGAAACAAAGGCGGTCCATTGAAACCGGGAGATAAGATCGCAGAGAAACATGGAGCGTATTCTTCTGTCTATTGGGACGTCCTTGATGAGTCTGAAAAAGATATGATCGAAGATATCCCGATGGATGAAGAAATGCTCCTGATAGAGCAGATTCAGTTGTTTGCTGTCAGAGAAAGACGAATCATGGCGGCAATCAATAAATACCGGAATATGAATGGAGAAGTATCTTTGTTCGGCTTCACCAGAACTGAAGACAAGCGAGCTTTCAAATCAGATGAAGATAAACAGCTCTATGAAGAACGCATTGAAGAAAAGGTTGCTTCTGGAGATCGTCTTCCGGGTAACACATATAACATGATGACAAATATGGAAAACAAGGATAATATGATTGCTCGTTTGGAAAAAGAACTTTCTACTGTACAGTCAAAGAAGACCAAGGCTATTGAAGCACTTGCGAAGCTGAGGCTTGAAAAGCAGAAGATTGCCGGAGAAAGCAAGGGCAATGAAGTTGTTCGTGCATGGGCCGAAGCTGTGGTAAAAGCAAGGGAAGGAGAGAACAAAGATGGATGATATACAGTTCTCTGAATTCCTTGATGAAAGCATACCGCTGTGGCGAAATGATCCGGTTATGTTCTTCCGGGAGGTGCTCAGCTTTGAACCAGATGAATGGCAGGCGGAAGCTGCAAGAGATTTAGCGGCAAACCCAAAAGTCAGTATTAAATCTGGACAGGGTGTAGGAAAGACTGGTCTTGAGGCAGCAGTGTTCCTGTGGTTTATTACCTGTTTCCCATATCCAAGAATCGTTGCGACAGCACCAACCAAACAGCAGTTGCACGATGTCCTCTGGTCTGAGATTTCTAAGTGGATGAGTAAGTCTGAATTGCTCTCCATGCTTCTGAAATGGACAAAGACCTATGTTTATATGGTTGGCAATGAAAAGCGTTGGTTTGGTGTTGCCAGGACTGCTACAAAGCCAGAAAATATGCAAGGTTTCCATGAAGATAACATGCTTTTTATCGTTGATGAAGCTTCCGGTGTTGCAGATCCGATTATGGAGGCTATTCTTGGTACTCTTTCAGGTGCCAATAATAAACTCCTGCTATGCGGAAACCCAACAAGAACCTCTGGTACATTTTATGATTCACACACCAGAGACCGGGCACTGTATAAATGCCACACTGTATCATCTGCAGACAGCAGTAGAACAAACAAAGAAAATATTGATTCGCTCATAAGAAAGTATGGATGGGATTCGAACGTAGTTCGTGTTCGTGTTCGGGGAGAATTTCCGAATCAGGAAGATGATGTATTTATTCCGTTAAGCCTGATCGAGCAGTGCAGTAGCAAATTGCTAGAACTTGATGATGCGGACGGAATGCAGTTTGTATCATTGGGGGTGGATGTGGCCCGTTTCGGAGATGATGAAACGATCATATATCGTAACTATCATGGACATTGCAAGATAGTCCGGAACAGGCGAGGGCAGAACCTGATGGCTACTGTAGGGGATATCGTACAGGAATTCAAGAAGATATATAGAGAACATCCAACGTATGAAGGCAAGGTATATGTGCAGATTGATGATACAGGACTTGGAGGAGGCGTCACTGACCGACTAAAGGAAGTCCGGAAAGAACAAAAGCTGTACAAGATGCAAGTTATCCCGATAAATGCCGCTGAAAAGATTGAGACTGATACGGCAGCAGGTAAAGATGCAGCTGAAAGGTACAATAACTTAACTACCGCTATGTGGGCCAGTATGCGAGACCTCCTTGATAACAAACAGATTGTTATTGAAGATGATGAACAGACGATTGGCCAGCTTTCTTCCAGAAAATACACCATGGCGAGTAACGGAAAGCTTGAGATTGAACCAAAAAAGGAAATGAAGAAAAGAGGACTTGATTCTCCTGACCGGGCAGATGCCCTTGCGTTAGCATTATATCTCGGAAAGATTAAGAAGCATACCGGTAGTGCACCAAGTGTTGGCACGATGAAGAAATTGTCAAAAGATAATTATTGGGGCTAATATAGCCAGAAAGAGAGGTGATGAAGATGAAAGAGTATGGACGGATTGGACAGAAACGTTGGGAAGGCGTGTTCAATGAAGAGTTTTTTCCTGAACTATCCGGAATAAGAGGTGTGAAAACATATCGTGAGATGCTCGACAACGATGATACGATTGGAGCGATTATGTTTGCTATCAAGATGCTGATTCGTCAGGTTAAATGGCATGTTGAGCCGGGCGGTGATAGTGCAAAAGACCGGGAAGCAGCAGAATTTGTCGAGAGCTGCATGACTGACATGCAGAATACATGGACGGATACCATCTCGGAAATTTTATCATTTCTTGCATACGGTTGGAGCTTCCATGAAATTGTCTACAAGCGCAGGATGGGAAAAACAAAAAATCGAAAAACATCAAGCAAATATTCAGACGGACTGATTGGATGGCAGAAGATTCCGCCCAGAGCGCAGGATACGTTGTACAGATGGGAATATGACGATAAAGACAACTTGATCGGAATGACTCAGCAACCTCCGCCGGATTATGGATTGCTTACCATCCCGATCAGCAAAGCAATGCTGTTCAGAACAGAGAGCATAAAAGACAATCCTGAGGGACGAAGCATTCTGAGAAATGCCTATCGGTCTTGGTACTTCAAAAGAAGAATTCAGGAAATCGAAGCAATTGGAATTGAAAGAGACCTTGCTGGACTTCCGGTATTGCACGCACCAGATGGTGTAGACATATGGGACGATAAAGACCCTGAATTGGTATCTATTAATGCAGCACTTACATCAATGGTCAAGAACATCCGCAGAAACGAATATGAAGGACTTGTTCTTCCGGCTGGATATGAAGCTGAACTCCTGAGCACTGGTGGAACCAGACAGTTTGATACGAATGCTATTATCAATAGATATGATGCCAAGATTGCTCAAACTGTTATGGCGGATTTCATCATGCTGGGGCATGAGCAGACAGGAAGCTTTGCGCTGAGTGAAGATAAAACAGAACTGTTCGCAGTTGCTCTTGGGGCGTTCTTGGATGTCATATGCGAAACATTCAATAATCAGGGCATTCCATCCCTGATCGATATGAATGGCGCTCATTTTGATGCAATAACAGATTATCCACAGCTTGCACATGGTGATGTGGACAAGCGAGATATCACGAAGTTATCTACATTCCTGAAAGACATGGTTGGAGTTGGAATCCTTATCCCAGATGAAGACCTTGAGGATTATGTAAGAGAAGTTGCCAATCTGCCGGAGAGAACGTTGTCAGATGATCCTAGAAATAAGGATGAACAGCGGGAAGCACAGAGAAGGTCGCCGGAAAAAGAAGGCAAAACATCAGAAGTTGAGCCTGAGGAAAATCAGGAAATCGAAGAAGCGAAGAAACGGTTAGGCAGGTGAACATATGCTGAAGATGCGGGCAAGGTCTCGAACGATTAAAAAAAGCGTAGAATCACAGAAGGTTCTTGAAGCCCTTGATAATTATCTTGAGAGTAACCTGGACGAGCCGATGAAATGGCTTGTAAGGTTCTGGAAAGACCAGGCGGCGGTAATGTTATACAAAGACCTTAGAGAAATCGTGGTAGGAGAAGTGGATCCGCAGAGCCTGTTCGACCAATGGTTCTCTGATTATTCCGTATTTCTTTCCTCGAAAATGACAGCATCATGGGAAAGCGCTTATTTTGCGGCGTGGAATTCAACAGCTGAATTTGTTGCTCTGGAAGAGAAGATTAGTTCAGAAATCTATGTGAGAGATTGGATTATAAATCGAACGGGTAATTTGATTACGAATGTCTGTAGTGATCAGGTTAATGCAGTCCGCTATTTGATTGCAGAAGCCCAGCCGTTAGGCATGAGCAGTGATGAAACTGCTCGATATATCCGGCCGACTATTGGGTTGACAGAGAGACAGGCAGCAGCGAATCTGAGACATTATAACAGTGTAAAGACTCATCTGAGAGCAGATCATCCACGCATGAAAGAAGAATCTATTGAGAGAAAGGCCAGAACAGCGGCTGCGAAGTATGCTGAACGACAACAGCGATATAGAGCTGAAACGATTGCCAGGACAGAGATTGCACAGGCATACAATGCGGGAGCAGATGCTTTCATCAGAGAAGCCATGCGGCATGATTTGATGCCGGAAATGAAGAAAGAATGGTCAACTGCTCTGGATGGGAGAGTGTGCAAAGAGTGCCAGGCTCTTGAGGGCGTACAGATTAGTATGGATGATAGTTTTGAGACACAGTCAGGAAGAAGGAATGTAACAGTATTATTGCCGCCATTGCATCCTCGGTGCAAATGTGCGGTCAAATATGTGGAGGTGACAGGTGAAAACATTTAATGAAATCATGAAGATAAGGGACGAACCGGAATCAAAAGAAGCACCGGTTGAAAAGAAAAAATTTCAGATCAAGAAATCCGATGATGAAAAAATGCAGGCGTTCGGGTGGGCCAGTGTTGCTATTGCTGAGAATGGAGAAACTCTGGAAGACTGGCAGGGCGACATCATAGAGCCTGATGAACTTGAAAGTGCCGCTTACAAGTTCGTTGATCTCTACAGGGAAGGTGGGGAGATGCACGAAAGAGGTGGGGTTGCGTATCTGATCGAGAGTGTTGTATTTACGGAAGAGAAGATGGCGGCAATGGGAATCCCGGAAGGTACGCTCCCTGTTGGATGGTGGATAGGCTTTCAAGTAACAGATGCGGATGTTTGGGAGAAGGTAAAAGATGGAACTTACAGTATGTTCTCCATTGAAGGGAAAGCAGAAAGGGTAGAAGTAAACAATGAATAAGTATATTGGAACAAAGCTTATTGAGGCAGAAAAAGCAACTCTTGCGGAAGCACAGGCATTAAAAACAGGTTCCTGCGATACCATTGAAGAAGCAAGAAAAAGATTTGGAGGTTCAGATGATGGCAATCCGGGATATGTAGTTAAATATCCGGATGGATACATTAGCTGGTCTCCGAAAGATGTGTTCGAGAAGTCTTATATGCAGGTTCAGGAGAATCCGAAACTGATATCTGGCGTATCAATAGGAGAACACATGGTGAATGACTTTATCAGCTATATCGAAACCAGTACCGTAGGCTATAAGACAACAATGGTTCGTTGCGTGCTTCGAAATGGTTTTGAGATCATTGAAACATCTGCATGCGTAGATGCTCAGAATTACGACCAGAAGCTTGGAGAAGAAATCTGTATGAAGAAGATAAAGGATAAGATCTGGTATCTTTTAGGATTTCTGCTTCAGACAGCGTGGCATGGAATTAAATAAATGTGATCAATAGGCATCCGAAAGGGTGCTTTTTTGATAAATAAAAGCGAAAGGAGGAAGCATTGTGGCAACAAAACTGAAAGGCCTGGAAGTAGGTAAAGTAGATTTTGTTGATGAAGGCGCAAATCAGAGAGCTGACATCAAACTGCTGAAAGGCAAGAATAAAGCAGAGGAAACATCAGACCCGGAAATCGGACTGTTTAAACGATTTCTGAACTGGATCAGCGGAGAAGTACAGAAATCAGCTACAACATTTGATGAACAGATCAACGCTGTGAGCATGGATGCGATCCGGGATGAAATCTGGTCCGTATGTTACGCCCTGCAGAATTCACTTAATTCAATCCTGTGCGACCCAGAACTGGACAGCAGCGGGAAGCAGAGCGCAATGGATACAAGCATTGAACAGTTCGCTACAGCTATGAAGGAATACATTCCCGGATGGGCTGGGGGAACATCTGCAAAAATCAAAAAGAATCTGGATGCACCTGATGAAACAGATCTTCCTATGGTGATGAAAGCGCATAGCAATCTGGAGGAAATCATTCAGAAATCCGTAGAAACGAAAGGAGAATTGGAAGACATGCTTAAAATCGACAAGTCAAAAATGTCTGCTGAGGAAAGAGCGACATATGATGAACTTATCAAAAAGTTTGCCGTAGAGACAAACGAGGACCCATCTATCGAGAAGAAAGCACCGCAGAAATGCGAAAAAGAGGAAAATCCGGACGTTCTCGATGATGAAGGAGCTGAAAAGAAAACAGATACAAAGAAATCTTTTACACCGCCAGAACAGAATGCTGACGATGATATTTACAAAGGACTGCATCCTCTTGTGAGAGAAAAACTGGAAGCTCTCGAGAAAAGAGCGGAAGAAGCGGAAGACAGAGAACTTTATGCAGTTGCTAAAAAGTATGAAGTTCTTGGAGAAAAACCGGAAGAACTGGCTAAGTCCTTGAAAACACTGAAAAGTGCAGGTGGAACTGCCTACAATGATATGATCAGCATTCTCGACAGAAATGTGGCAATGGTCAACAACTCTGGCGTATTTGGAGAAATCGGAAAATCATTCTCTGGCGGAACTGCAGCAGTCAAGAAGTCTGCAGCAGAAGGAAAAATCGATACGATTGCAAAAGGATTGATTGAAAAAGAGCCTTCCATGCCATATAACATGGCACTGGCAAAAGCCTGGGAAGCACATCCGGAGCTTATGGCTGAGTATGAAGACGAAGCCGGATACTAAGAAGGAGGCGAATGATAATGGGTAAAAATTTTAATGGAACACAGATCAACCAGTCACCAACTATTTCCGAAAAGGCAGGCGCAGATATTACTGATATCCGTAACCTTATTCTGAAATACGATACTGATGGAAATGTGGTTGTCGCTGCCGATGGCACAGCACCTCTGCTTGGCGTTTCTATTATCGAAGGTGGATATAATGACATTTCCGGCGCAGAAGCTGGAAAAGTTAAAAAAGGTGAAGACGTTGATATTCTGATCAAGGATATCGGATTCGTCATTGCTTCCGCTGAGATCAAGAAAGGGCAGGAGGTTACTGCGACCACCGGAGGAAAAGCGGCAGTTGCGGCAGCTGGTGATTACGTGATCGGGGTAGCTCTTAACAATGTATCTGCCGGAGGCTACAGCAGACTGCAGCTTTCTAAATACCAGAAGGCAAAAGCATAATCTTGATAAAGGAGGATAATATTGATGAGAAACACAGCAGCAGGAATCCAGTCTGAAATCGCAAAAGGCGTATTCAGACCTCACACAGCACTTACAAACATGGCTCTGGCATATTACCAGAATGCAGCTAACTACTTCGCAAAGGCTCTTTTCCCAACCTGTCCGGTAAGCCTTTCTTCTGACAATTACTATGAGTTCAGCAAGGAAGATCTTCTGAGAGATAACTGGAGCAGAAAACCTGCTTATGGAAAAGTTGATCCTACAGTAGTAGGCGAGAGCATGAAACCTTATGTATGCCAGGTAGACCAGATGATCATGGGAATTGATCAGATTCGCCAGACCGATCTCAGCAGAAGACAGGGACCAACCACAATGCAGCCGAAACAGCAGAGAGTAAAAACCATTGCAGAACAGGCAAATATCCATCAGGATCGTCTGTTTGCGGAAAGCTACTTCAAAGCCGGCGCATGGAAGAATGAACTTGAAGGAGTAGACAATACCTCTCCGAGCACAAACCAGTTCATTAAATTCAGCAATGCAAACTCTGATCCTATTGCATTTATCGATAGCGAGAAGACAAGCATGAATCAGCAGACAGGACGCATGCCGAACCGCCTCGGCCTTGGTATCAATGTATTCAATGCCTTGAAGGTGCATCCGGCAATCCTTGAAAGGGTTAAATATGGTGGAAGCACTGCAAACCCAGCGTCTGTAACAGAAAACGTTCTGGCACAGCTCTTCGGAGTAGAAAAGATCGTGGTGCTTAAATCCATCATGAACAATGCCGGCATGGGAGAAGATGAAAACATGCAGTACATCGGAGATCCGGATGCATTCCTTCTTGCCTATGCCACAAACGCACCGAGCATTGATGAACCGTCTGCCGGCTACATCTTTACATGGGATATGCTTGGAAATGGACAGATGCTTCCGATTCTGAACTATCTTGGCGAGAATGGAACACATACAGAATACGTGGAAGGACTTATGGCAACAGATATGCATAAGACATCTGACGATCTTGCAAGATTTTATAAAGCTGCAGTTTAAGGAGGTGTCTTATGAAGCTTGTTGCAAATAAACCATGCACTCTGAGCGGAAAACGATACTTCATCGGAGAGGAAATCCCGGCCGAAACAGTCACTGATCCGGTAGCTCTTGAAAAAATGGGAATACTGACTGTGATTCGTGACGGTATTCCGGTTGAAACACTTGAGGAATGCGTGGCATCAGTCGGAGAAGTATTCTTCAAAATCGGAATCGTAAAAGGAGATAAGAGCTTCGATTTGGACGTTACAGAGCCTCAGCTTCAGGAAGCAGTAAAAACTATGCAGATGAACCAGAAGGATGCTGTAGCTCATATTAGAGGCTCTGTGAAAGATAATACAGTGCTTATCTTTCTGAACGCAGTAGATTCGAGAACTGCTGTAAAGAAAGAAGCTGAAACTAAAGCGAAGAGCCTTGAGGAACTGGAGGAAAGTGCAGGTGATGCCTGATGACAGGAACTTATACATATGAACCTGCTATGATCACATCGTATGGGAAAGATCGAATGAGATTTGAACTGGGAGATGTGATGGTAGATGGAAAAGAGAGAACTTGTGCATTGTCAGACGAGGAATACATTGTTCTATGCGATGATGTTCAGTCTGCGAAAGATTGGAAACGGGCTAAATTAAAGTGCCTTGAAAGCATATTTCGCAGGTTTTCTTTTGAACCTGATACAACGGTTGGTCCTACATCATTCAAATTTGGTGATAGGGCTAAATTGTGGCAGGAAGAGTATGAGGTGTTAAAGAAAGAACTTCGTTTTGCTTCCACATCTCCTTCGGCGATTCTGATGAATGCGGGAGGTAAACAGCCACCACCGTATTTCTATAATGGAATGATGAGCCATGAAGAGAGCGAAGGTGATGACATATGATAAGCCCATTTGGCCTGATGTATCTAAGACCGGGAAATTTATGGACGGATTTTGTAGTAAGACGAAAGAGCATTCGCAACATACTCGGACATCCTGTGTCAGATTTTGAAGCGAAAGGCGAGATATCCGGGATTCTCGCAGAAGCTTCATCAAATGAATCTGACCGAATGAAACACAGGTGGGATCAGGAACAGCATTCCTTAACCCACACTCTTGTTATCCGGGATTCTGCAAATGTAAAGCAGGGAGACTATTTAACTACCGCAGGGAGAACCTTTCTCGTTCTCTTGTTTGAAGATCCCGGAAACCTTGGAGCAACTGGCTTGATCTATCTTGAAGAAAGGAATGATCTGAAATGACACCTGCCGAAGCAGCAGAAGCAGTAAAAGTTCAAGTTCAGACAGATAAGGAACGGATAGAGCAGCAGGTGATCGCAAGATATCCAAGGGCTTCAAATGCCCTTAGAAATGCTGCATTATCTGTACTGGCAAATCCAAGCCCATCTCCACCAGGAAGTCCACCGGGTGTTCGGAGCGGACATTTAAAAAATAACTGGCATATGAGTGGTGGTGCGGTATGCATTACGTCAGGCATGGGATATGCTGGCTATCTGGAACATGGAACAAGAAAGATGGCAGCCCGTCCTTTTGTCGACAAGATACAGCAGACTGCATTGCCGAATATCATGGCTATATTTGCAGAGATAGGAGGCTGACATGCTGATTAATCATATTGAACGAATAGAATTCGATATGGACGAAGTACGCAGAGGAACACTCATATATGCAAAGCACAGAACATGGAAAGAAGGAATATCTGGCATTGTTTATCATGTTTCTGAGGAACGGATAACAGTCATGTTCCCGAATGAGAAGACAAACACCCAAAATCATTTCTTCATACCTGTTTCAGAAGTTTATAAAAATGAGTGGGAAATAAGATATTCAAGCGATGGCCTTCGTACAGTTCAGGAATACAGGGAGGCTGCGAATGAATCTTAGTGAACTGATTTTTAAACGTCTTTCTGCAGACGAAAATTTGCAGACAATGCTTGCTACATATGCCGGAGCACCTGCAATTTTTGACTCTGAGTTTCCGGCAGACCAGCAGGAAGGATGGGAAGGAGCCACGCAGTATCCGAGGATATGCTACCGTATCGATATGCAGGTCAATCAGGAACGATCATCGGCGGGAACCTTGTATGTTGCAATGTATACGGATAAAACCAGTACAATAATCGAAGATATTGAAACAGCTGTGAAGCACTGCCTTCAGGACGTACTGATGAAGCCGGCAGGAGAAGCACCGTTTTGCGTGGCATGGGCGCGTACAGAATCATATGCGATTGAGGGAAAAGAGGTGTGGTGCAAAGAAATGGCATTTGACATCCTCGAATATCCAGAGCAATTCAGCACGGATCCTGATCCGGTTCTTGCGGTAGCTGCGTATATCAAAAAGATATTTCCGGAAACAATGGTGCTTGGCATAGATAATGTTGGAGACTTTATTGAAACCTCTAAAACACCAGTGTTCTATTGTAGACTGGCAAATATACAGCACACGACAGGACACTGCATGAATACGATTTCCTGGTTTATCGGAAAGATTGCAGTACATCTGATTTATCCGGGATCTTCAACAAGGTTAAAGACACTTGCATCTATCAATCAGAAGGTGGCCATAGATGAAGAGATAATTATGCTAGATGATTCGCCCATGATTATTCAGAGTCTTGAATTGAACAATAAGTCAGATTATCTCAGGGAAGGACAGCTGACTATAACCGGAAAATATGGATGTCTCAGAGGCAACACAAAAAATCATGATCTTGTTGGAATGGGAATGGAGTTCACAAATTGAAAGGAGAAGCAGATGGCAGAAACAAAAAAAACAAATCTTCCGGGGGAAAATACAAAAGTTCTTCCGAAAGAAAAAGAAACAGAATATGGCATTGATGAGCTGATTGCCGCGAGCGACCAGCTTTTTTATTGCCCTAAAAACCATGTAGCCCCTAAGGACTGCGTGGTAGTAGCTCTGAAAATGTCACAGAAAAAAACAATGACAGTTACAGAAGCTCAGAAGCTTGTTACAGATTTTATGAAACAGGAGGTTAAATAATGGCGGAATATTTCCAGATCCCGGAAGCAGGGACTAAGGTTCGTCCAGGGGCTTATTTTAATGTAGATAAGAACGGCGATGAAAATCTCTTTGGAGCAATTGATGGTGTCGTTGTAGCCGTATTTAAGGCGGCTTTCGGACCAGTTGACAAAGTAACGATTTTGGAAAGAGGAGATGATTACACATCAGTCTACGGAGATGGATTAACAACTGATCTTATTCGTGAAGCCCTGTATGGTGGTGCCAAGAAGGTTATTTGTTGCCGGCTTAATGGAACTGGTGGAACAGCGGCAAGTGCAAGTCTTACAGCCGCAACTGGAAAAGTGAAGATCACAGCAAAACATCCCGGAGAGATGCCCCTTTCCGTAACTGTCAAGAACCGTTTAACAGATACAGACAGAAAAGAGTGCATTATCTACACAGGTACAACTGAATTTGAAAAGGTGTATTTTGCAGTAGGTGATGATGAAGTAGCTTCTCTCGTAAAAGCTTTTGCGAATTCAAAGAATTTCACAGTTTCTCTTGAAGAATCAGCAAAGGGCATTATTACAAATGTTAATCAGACAGCGTTTACAGGAGGCAAGAACCCTGTGGTAGCAACTGCGAATTATTCAGAAGCTTTTTCACAGGCGGAAAAATATTTCTTCAATACTATCTGCGTGGATACCGAAGAACCTGCAGTACATGCGCTGTTGCAGGCGTTTCTGGATAGAATCTATGAAGCTGGCCAGTTTGGAATTGGCGTTATTGCGGAGAAAGACAATAAAGATATTGAAGAAAGAATGAGTGCAGCAGCAGGCTACAATGGAGAGAACATGGTTTATGTTCTTAATCCGAAAGTGCAGATTAATGGCGGAACGTTGGATGGTTATCAGACCACCGGAGGAATTGCTGGCATTATTGCTTCAACTCCTACAAACCAGTCTGTGACACATACCGTAATCTCAAGATATACGGACCTTGGCGAGGTGCTTACGAACACGCAGATCACTAAGGCAGAGCTGAAAGGTTGTCTGGTCCTGAGCAAATCTTCTGCTGATGAAGTGTGGATTGACAGTGGCATCAACACGCTGATTAAACCTGCAGATAACAAAGATGCCGGATGGAAGAAAATCCGTCGTGTAAAAACACGTTATGAACTGCTGTACAGGGCAAATGCTCAGGCAGATGCATTAGTCGGTAAAGTTGATAATGATGTAAACGGCAGAGCTACGATTGTAGGGAAGATTCAGAAAATCATCAACGATATGGTTCAGGAAGGCAAGCTGGTACAGGGAACGGTAGCAGAGAGCACAACTTATGTGGCAGATACAGATAACTGCTACTTTGACATTGACGTAATTGATAAGGATTCAGCAGAGCATATCTACGAATTCTTTAGATTCCAGTTTAGCACTATTGCAGAATAAGGAGGACGATTAAATGTTAAATACAAGAGCTTCAACAGATGCAAGACATAGTAGATCTGGCAAAGATGCGATGCTGTACAATGAAGACGGCGAAGCATTTGCACAGGTAAACAGCTTCCAGACGAAGGCATCATTCAATAATAATAAATATAATCCGGTTGGCCAGAACATGGAACTTGAGGTCAACAACACTGTCGGAGTAACGATTACAATCTCCGAAATTGTCGTGCTCGATGGATACCTGTTTAATCAGGTTATTAAAGCAGTACAGGATGGCGAAAGCCCGGTTATGACAATGGATGGAGCTATCGAAGGACGCAATGGCTCTCAGGAACGTGTTACTTATCGAGAATGCATCTTTAGCGGAGATCAGGATCTGCAGAACGTATCCACAGGAGATGTCCTGACAAGATCATATAATTTACACTGTAATGGACGTCCGGAGCAGAGATCCGCTTTGACAATTTGATACATGACTAATATAAGGGTGGTTAATGTAGCCACCCTATTTAAAAAATGGAGGATGTTACATGGGAAAAACATATATCAATGAAACGGAAGAAGCAAAAACAACGGAACTTGATATGACAGAAGCTGAAGCGGAAGAAGTGTTAAAGGCAGATATGGCGGCAAATGAGGTAGATTATCTGACGGGCCTCTTAGATGCAGCAGAAGATGCAGAAGACGAAACAAAGAAGATTGAGATTGTTCGTAATGGGAAGCTTTATTTCGTTTTCTCTATTCACGCATTGGCAGATGGAACCTTGTATGAAATTCGTAAGAAATATACTAAGTATGTGAAAAATAAGAGAACTGGCACAAAGGTAGCTGAAGGAGTAGACAATGCGAAACTCCGCAGTTCTATGATTTACAATGCGACAATTGCAGAGGATCAGGAAAAACTGTGGGATAACAAACAGGTTCAGGAAGCATTAAGACGGAGAGGAAAACACATTATTAATGCCCTGGATGTTATTGATGCGGTACTGCTTCCGGGAGAAAAAGAGAACGTATTAGCTGTTCTGGACGAGCTTTCAGGCTACGATACAGAAGAAACAAAGGTTGAAACAGCAAAAAACTTATAAGGTCCGGCTACAAATCAGCCCTGTTGCACTGGATATTCCAGAGGCAGGGAATACGGCCGGATGAGGTTATGGCTTTACCCTCTGGGGTCAGAGCCTTTCTTTTTGCCTCTACAGAGGTATGGATTGAAGAAAATATCAAGAAAAATGAAAAGAGGTGAGATGCTTGGCAGAAACGATAAGGATAGAGATTCCTGTTAATGTAGTCGATAATACCGGTTCCGGAACGTCGAGTGTGACCAGGAATCTCACTGCAATGGAAAGAGCGTTCGAGAGAGCGGATAGGGCGGCACAACGATTCCAGCGTAGATCAGGCGTAGCGGCTGAGATAGAAATAGGAGCAGACGACAATGCAACCCCGGTTCTTTCAGCTGTTGAAAATGCTACGGAGCAGATAGACGGAGAGACGGCACAAGTTGAAGTTGCGGCAGATGATTCTGCTACGCAGACGGTCAATGCTGCTTCGGATGCTGTAGAAAATTTTGACGGTACTTCCGGAGATGCAGAAATAGGAGCAGACGATAGCGCCACCCCGGTAGTATCCGCCGCTTCTGATGCGGTGGAGAATTTCGATGGAATGAGTGGGGATGCCGAGATTGGAGCATCTGATGAAGCTACGCCGGTTATCCGGGCCGCACAGGATGCAGCGGAATCATGGGGAGGAAGCGTGTTTAATGCTACCATTGGTGTCATAGATGCGGCAACCGCTCCTATTTCTACGCTTGCAAGTGCAGCAAAAAATCCGGTTGTGCAAGGGGCATCGTTGATCGGTGCCAGTTTCGGTGTGGCAGAATCGGTTAATTCCTTCCAGGACTTCGAAGCTATGATGTCCCAGGTGAAAGCTATTTCTGGTGCAACAGGACAGGCATTCGATGATCTGACCGCAAAAGCACAGGAGATGGGCGCAACGACCAAGTTTACGGCTACAGAATCAGCTGAGGCGTTTAATTATATGGCTATGGCAGGATGGAAGCCGCAACAGATGATAGATGGTATATCCGGCATTATGAGCCTTGCAGCAGCTTCAGGAGAAGACCTTGGGACAACTTCTGATATCGTTACGGATGCTATTACTGCATTTGGTTTAACTGCAGGAGATGCTGGACATTTTGCTGATGTATTGGCTCAAGCAAGTGCGAATGCCAATACAGATGTATCTATGCTTGGTGAATCATTTAAATATGTGGCTCCTGTAGCTGGTGCTATGAAATATTCAATAGAAGATACATCGTTAGCATTAGGCTTAATGGCCAGTGCAAATGTTAAAGGCAGTATGTCTGGTACGGCATTAAAAACTTCCATAGCTAATATGGTAAAACCTACCAATGATATGGCAGAAGCCATGGATAAATACGGAATTAGTATCACGGATGGCGAAGGGAATTTAAAGTCGCTTAAAGGTGTTATTGATAACGTAAGAGGAAGTTTAGGTGGGCTTTCCAGAGATGAGCAGACAGCAGTAGCATCTACTATCTTTGGTAAAGAAGCAATGGCAGGAATGCTTGCGATTGTTAATGCCAGTGAAGAAGACTATAACAAGTTGAGTAATGCTATTTATAATGCAAATGATGCAGCGCAGGATATGGCTGATACGATGCTGGACAACCTTAAAGGTTCCTTTACATTAATGCAGAGCGCTATCGAAGGCACAGAGAATGCTTTTGGAGAGCGTTTGTCTCCATATCTGCGAGATATTGCAGGCGGAATAGCTGATGCAATGCCGGGGATAACAGACGGAATCAATACCATGATGGACGTGATAGACGATAAGATTGCAGATGTAAAGCGTAAGATCACTGACATGACCGGTTCTGATGAATGGAAGAATGCGGATCTGTTTGGAAAGATAGACATAGCATGGGATTCAATAATCGCAAAGCCGTTCGGGAATTGGGTTTCTGGAGATGGCGCGCAATTAATATCCAGTGGGCTTGGCACATTATTTTCGAGTGCAGCGGCTATTCTTCCTGGCGGTGAAAAAGCAGGGCTAACATCGTGGTTAAGTGCAGGAGTTCTAGCGAAAGGAGCGGTGGCGATCGCACAAAAAGGGAAAAGTGTAGTGGAAACCCTATCCCCTATCGGAGATGCTATCGGTAATATTACAGAGGCGGCTGGAAGCGCAAACGATGTGATGGATTTCGTAGGTAATCTGGGTTCAATGATTCCTATGGGAGCAAAAGTTGGACTTGCGGCAGCGGGAATTACAGCTGCGATTATAGGAATCAAACTTGCAATCGACAAGTATAACCAGACTCAGCTTGAGAATAGTTTGGAGGAACATTTTGGGAAGATTAAATTATCTGCAGACGAAGTCAAAGATGTGGCGGCAGGAATACTGAATCAGAAGTACCTTACCAATGTCGAACTGGCATTGAATGAAGTACAGAATGCCGACAATCTGAGAGCTGAAGCACAGAAAGCTTTAGAGTCAAATGATGTCCTTGAGTTCAAGAGCAGAGTTGGAATCACTTTGACAGCTGATGAACAGCAGGAATATACGGATAATATTAATACTTTTGTCGAAAGCAAGATATCTGAGTTGGAGAGTCGTACATTTGCGGCTCACATTCACGTCCAGACATATCTCGGAGGTACAGAAGACGGCCAGACATTAGCCCAGAACATCAAGGAATGGGCTAGAGCGGACAATTTAGAGCTATCCGATTTATCCAGTCAGTTGTCGCAAAAGGTATCAGAAGCCCTAAGAGACGGCATCATTGATGTGAATGAAGAAGAAGCTATTAGTGCATTGCAGGAGAAGATGAATAACATTACTGCTCGCTGGAAAGAAGCCGAAGCACAAGCGCAGTGGGACTGGATTAACCAGAAATACGGACATATGAGTGCTGCTGACCTGGAAAGCGGTTCGTTTACAGATTTGATGGATGAAATGCGAAGCCAGCGTGAGACCGCAATGGAAAGTGTTCAGGCGGATGTTACTCAGTGGTATTCAGAATTGAATGCCATGGAAGCTGCCGGAAGAATTACTCACGCGCAGAATCAGAGTTATCAGGAGCAGACAGGGTGGTATGTAAGAGGACAGCAAGGCTCCGAATTAGCCAAGAGCCTTGAACTTGGAAGTAATACCCTGAATGATACATACGGTGAGAAGATTACCGGAAACATCCAGACGCTTACGGAAAATGCACAGGATGCTTTAAAGAGCGCCGAAACCAGTTTACAGAGTGGAAGCTATGGAATGATTGCGGGTACTTTTGAAGACACGTTTAAATCAATGGATGATGGTAAAGGATTCTTTGGATTTGGCGCAAATGCCGATCAGAGAGCTTTAAATGAGCTGTATCAGTCAATAGCTCCGGATGTTAGTCAAATGGGAAGCTTGATTGACCAGTACAGAGAAGCAGGACAGGCAGTGCCACAGAGTCTTATGGATGGGTACAAGGAAGCTATTGAAGTTGGTGCGGCAGCAGGTGATGTTGATGCCGCTTGGCAGAATTATGCAAACCAGATCCTCGAATCCGGAAGTGAAGAAATGAAGAGCGTTCTCACAGACCCGAGCAATCCTGCGTATAAAGATTTACGAGAGCAGTTACCTGACGAGCTTAGAACTGCAATTGATAGGGCTGCGGCAGAAACAACAACAGATGAGATAACTCTTGAAGGGCTGAGAGCTGCTGTTGATGGAGATGTGGATATTGATAAAGATTCCTGGGTATCGGCTATGAACGAAAAACTTGGAGATCTTGCAACTACTGAAGAAGTTACGGCAGAAGGCGCAAAAATCAAGATTGAAGCTGGTGATTGTCTATGGGATATTGGAAATGCACTGGGCGTTGATTGGCATAAGATTGCAGAGGAGAATGGTATTGAAGAACCGTATATCATCCATCCGGGAGATGAGATTACGATTTCAATGGATACCTTGAAGGCAGAAGTGAATGGTGATGCCGCACAAGCTGCAATAAGTGACGCTATGTCTGCGTTAACAACTGAGGGAGCAGAGTTTTCTGTTACTGCCGAAGGAGTTAAGGTGGACTTATCAAACGTTGAGGTTGATTCAGAATCAGCTACAGCGCAAATTGAGGCAGCCTTTGGCATGGAATCCGGTACGCTTGCGGCGAATGACATAACTGTAACGTCTGGGGCAACGGTAACGATTCCACAGGAATTAGTAAATGTTGATACTTCCGGTATTCAGAGTGCGACAGAATCGCAGACTGAAACGGAACCGGTTGAGACAGATACAACTGCAAACGTTAATATCACTGATGCGACCACAGATGCGTCCGGAGCAAAAGAGCAAGCACAGTCAGAGGTTGAAAGTACATTCTCTGAATCTATGCCGGCAGATGGCCACACTGATGTAACACTCGATCAGACAAATAATGCAGCAGAAGTATATTCTGAAGTTGCAGGAGAAGTACAGTCTACCTTCTCTAATCCGATTCCTGCATCATGCACCGTTAATGTAACTCTTAACTGGCATATAACAAATCCATCTGCCGGAATAACGACATCAGGAAGTGGTTCTTCTGTAACGGCATCTATTGCAGGCAATGCAGAAGGAAGCATTGTTACTGGTCCACTGTTATCCTGGGTAGGTGAAGATGGTCCAGAAGCTATTATTCCTCTTGGCTCAAAACGCCGAGACAGAGGCATGGACTTGTGGTTACAGGCTGGACGGGCATTGGGTGTCAAAGAGTATGCAGACGGAGGTATGGTTGGAGATGTTCCACTGTCAGGAGATTCGGCAGACTCATCTTCCGGAAGCTCTGGCAACAATGGCGATAAGGGACAGGTTGTGATTAACATGAATCCAGTCTTCAATATTAATGGAGACGGAGGAAATGATACAGTCAATTCAATCAAGGAGAAATTGAAAGAACTGATTAACGAAATGTCCGGAGAACTGGCATCAAGATTACTCGAATCATACGCAAATATGCCGACGTAGAAAGGGGAGAGAGTATGGAGATATATTTAAAAGAGGCGGCAAATAAGCAATCCTGTCTTCGCTTTCCTTCTCTCCCAGACAAGGAGATTACTGTTAAGGGAAATTCAAAATACCAGAAGTACGATCTGATAAAAAAAGGAACCTTTGCATTTCCGGCTGGTCCAGATATCAGATCATATGAGTGGAGCGGATATTTTTGGGGCAGAGCGAGAAAGAAATGGAACATAAACACTAAGTGGTTGGACCCGAAGTCCTGCATAAAGAAACTGGAAAATTGGAGAGATAAAGGTACAATCCTGAATCTTGTAATTTCCGCTGGCGGAGGTATAAATACCGATGTCACAATACAGAGCTTTGAATATAAGAAGTTTGGTGGAAAAGGAGATTATTCCTATTCCATCACTTTTTATCGTTACCGCCCTCTAAAGATTCAGACTACAAAGGATCTTGGAATTGACAAGAAAAAGAAGAAGACAACAACCCGAACAAACCTGAAGAAGACCTCGACAGAAAAGAAAAAACAGACCTATACAATAAAATCCGGCGATTGTCTATGGGATATTGCAAGAAAGTTTTATGGATCTGGCGCAGACTGGGAAAAAATTTACAATGCGAATAAGACGACAATAGAAAAAGCTGCAAAGAAATATGGTCATAAGGATAGCAATAAGGGAGATTGGATATTCCCTGGAACTATCCTTACGATACCGTAAAGGAGGCATTATATGGTTGATCCGCTGAAATATTCTTACTATTTGGTTCTTGTAACTGAAAAAAGGAAGAAATATGACATAACAAATTTTGTCGAAGATCTGGGATGGGAAGAGCTGGAAAACGAACTCGCAGCAAGACTATCATGTACAGTAAAAAATGATAAGACTGCAAAAGGACGTATTTCCAGTTTGTCTAAACCGGGCTGTTATCTGTATTTATATTACAGATATAAGACAGGAACTGCGCATGAAGCTATGCGTGGCCGGATTGTAGAATGGAATCCATCTGCAAAGTCAAGCAGTCAACCATTAAAGCTGAAGGCCTATGATAACCTGTATGATTTGCAGGAGTCGGAAGACTGTGTATATTATTCTTCCGGAGCAAGAACCAAGCAGGTTATACAGGATTATTTCAAGAAATGGGGTATACCAATTGGCAAATATGCCGGACCTGATGTGACTCATGGAGTTATCAAAGAAGATAAAAAGAAGCTTGGAACGATGGTTAAGGATATTCTGGACGAAGCAAAGAAAAAGGGTGGAGGCTATTCGGTAATCCGCTCTGTAAAGGGCAAGGCCCAGATTCTGGCGATTGGCAGCAACAAGAACATCTATCATTTTGCTGAGACAGAAAATCTAATAAGTGTTTCTCATAAGATCAGCACTTCGGGAATGGTTACACGAGTAAAGATTCTCGGAGAAGCAGACGATGATAAGCGTAGGCCAGTAGAAGCTACGGTTGATGGTCAAACAAAGTACGGCATCCGCCAGAAGATCCTTACCAGAGGCAAGGATGACAGCTTAGATGAGGCGAAGAAAGAGGCAAAAGAAGTTCTTGATGATGATGGAAAGCCGAAAGAGGAAATCAAGGTAGTTACTATCGACATTCCTATCATCCGAAAAGGAGATATTATCCATCTTAAAATGTCAACTGGATCAGGGTATTACTGGGTAAAGGCAATTACTCATGATTGCGACAAGATGGAAATGACTATGACTTTAAAGAAAACTAAGCTGAAATCTTCGTCTTCGAAAAAGGATAACAAGAAAAAGGATGGAGATTACAGCATCGGAGATACAGTCAACTTCCATGGCGGCTATCATTATGTTTCTTCGGATGCAACGTCAGGATATAAGGTAAGCGCCGGAAAGGCGACAATAACACACAGTAATCCGGGCAGTGCTCATCCATGGTGCTTGGAAAATGTTAACTGGGCTGAGACCCATGTATGCGGCTGGGTAGACGAAGGCTCGTTTGATTAGGAGGGCATATGGCATATGACAGTAATGACGGTGTCGCACGATTAGCTGCGGCATTAGATGCAAGAATGAAGGAACACGCAGATAAGCCGCTCTACCTTGATTTTGCAGAGATTCAGGCAGACGGCAGCCTGCTCTCGAATACATTTCCGATTCCAATTCCTAAAAACGATTACAGAGTTTGTAGGCAATTAACTCTTGGAAAGACGGGAGATGCATTTTGCGATGTCCGGGCAGATGAACATTCTGGAAAAGCATATCTTCCGGAATCTATGCGGCAGTTGCAGGCCGGAGACAGAGTGTTGATTGCGTGGGTGCAAGACACTGCTGTTGTGATCGACATTATAACCAGACCGGTATAGGAGGACATATGGCAGACAATAACTTATATCCGGTGGTGGATATACCGGAATATGAGGAAGAAAGCGAAGAATATGATACAGAGTACAAGCCATCTGTGGCGTGGGACTTAGAGAAAGGAGATTTCGTTTGTGAATCTCCTTTTTGCATGCTTAAAAGCGAAGGGCTCGAAGCATATAAGATATGGTGCGTAAAGGCAGTTGCTACAGAAAGGTATAGCTGTCTCGGGTACGACGATGATATCGGCGCAGAGATGGAAGATGCCATGAAGGAAGAAGATGATACAGCTGTGGAACTGGCAATCGAACGTACCATAGAAGAGGCCCTGATGGTAAATCCACGAACTGAATCCGTAGAGGACTTTGAGTTCTCATGGGAACCATCTGTGGTTTATGTGAAATTTACAGTGTACGCAATACACTGGGAGAAATTTGATTTAGAAGTAACATTGAAAAGGAGATGAGAATTTGACAGAAGAATTTGTAACTCCAGAATTTATAGATAACAGCGATCCTGATACAATCCAGTCCCGGATGATGAATAATCTGCCAGTTGATATATCTGATATGCCGGCAGACTTTCCATATGATTTTACCATGCCGACTGCAATCGAGATCTCCAGACTGATACAGTACAACCTTACCCGAACATTGATGCTTATGTTTCCAATGTGGGCCTGGGGTGAATGGCTTGATCTGCATGGAGTATCTGCAAAGGTAACACGAAAGCAGGCAAGCAGAGCTTCCGGGCATGTGACTGTTACAGGTACTCCGGGAACCGTGATTGAAGAAGGAACTGTCTTCTGTACGGAAGGAACAGCAGATACAGAATCTATTGAATTTGCTACAACTACTGAGGAAACTATTTCGGATTCCGGAACGGTTGATATAGCTGTTGCGTCTGTCATGGCAGGAGCTGCCTATAATGTTACGAGAAACACTGTAATATTGCAAAAACAGACAAATAAAAACATCGCTTCCGTGACGAATGAAAATCCTATCCGAGGCGGAACAGACGAAGAAGACGATGATACATATCGTGAACGAATTCTTGAAAAACTGCGTTCAGCTGAGGTTTCTTTTGTTGGCTGTGATGCAGATTATGTACGTTGGGCGAAAGAGGTATCTGGTGTTGGTTCTGCTGTCGTGGAAGCTGAATGGAAAGGACCTGGAACTGTTAAGGTTGTTGTTGCTGATCCGGACGGAAGTGCAGTCGGAGAAGAAACATTGCAGGCGGTTGAAGACTATATTGTATCTCCGAAGGACAGAATGAAGCGTCTGGCTCCAATTGGAGCATCCGTGACGATATCTACAGTGAAGGATATGACCATATCCTACAGTGCAGTGCTTGAATTGGAAAGCAATTACAGTATCGATAATGTAAAGGAAGCATTCCTGACAGCATTAAAGACCTACTACAGGAAAGCTAAGGACAGTGAAGAAATCCGGTATACGGTTGCATCTGCATTGTTGTCTAACACAGCCGGAGTAATTGATTTCTCAGATTTTCGTATAAATGAAAATACGAACAATATATCGGTTGCGGCAGACTATTATCCGATCACAACTGCGACGGAGCTTAATTTTACGGAGGGATAGAGATGCATATAGACAATGTTGATTTGGAACATTTTCCTACGAATGAGGTTGCTCAGAGGCTCCTGACGTATGTGACAAGAGGCTGGTATGATAAATCATATGTTGCAAAATGGATCTTTGAAATTATCGGAGAAGAATTAGATACAGCGATTAAATCAACTGCGGAAATACAGAACCAAGTATTTCCGCAAACTGCGACATGGGGACTATATCTTCATGAGATAATGTATGGAATACCGATAAATCAAAAAGAACCAATCGAAGACCGGAGAAGGCAGATAACAAAATACAGAGACAGCACGATAAAATCTCCATTGAATCCGTATAGAATTGAAAACATAATATCATCTGTATATGGATTGAGATCTCTCGTGGTTGAGTATTGTGATAAATACATAATAGTTATAAACCTTTTGATAGATTTAAGCTATCTAATGAATATCGAATATATTTACCAGGTGATAGAATATGTTAAAAAAATCAAACCGTCTCATTTGTCGTTGTCAATTCGAGTTGGAATTGAACAAATAGTATGCCACAACATAGAAGATTTCATTTCGAAAGTTTTGCTTTTAAGGACACATTTCAGCTTGTGTAAAAAAGAGAAAATCAACATACGGATGCAGATACCGCTACCTCATATGCTGTTTTCTGAGAACATAGATGTCGCGGTGATAAGAAGAAAGGCTATGTGGCGTTTAGATGGCAACGAATTACTAGATGGTAAAAAACAACTGAATGCTTTGGAAGAAAAGGAGAAATTATAATGGAAGCAGTAATAACGGAAAAAGCCAGGGAAAAAATTCTTCAGGCAAGAATGGGGGTGAAAGCGCTCCCTAAAATTGTTGGTTTTGCTTTTGGGGATGGCGGGACTGATGAAGAAGGAAATGTGAAGATTCCTAGTATCACACAAACGATGTTGAACAGCGAATTACTGCGCAAGGAAATAGATAAATATGAACTCATTGATAATCTTACCTGCAGATATTTCTGCACATTGCAAGAAGATGAATTGGTAGGAAAATATATATCTGAAATTGCCTTATATGACGCAGAGGGAGATATAATAGCCGTAAAGAACTTTTTAAAAAAAGGAAAAGACCCAGAGTGGGAAATGACGTTTCAAATCGATGATTCGATGAAAGATTGACAATAACGATATTCGATATTTTTTAACGATTTGAGCATTAGTCTCGCCAAAAGTGATAATATCAATTTTCGATATGGGAGGTGACACATGGCGTATTATGATATTTCGGAGAATGTAATTTTTAATGAGAAAATCCGCAAATTAGAGGTAACAGATAGAGCTCATGCAGATGTTTTTAATTACGTATTTCAACAAATAATTAGCAATCAATTTTGCGAAAGAAAAGAGAGACAATTATTAGAAACTCAATTATCTGAGCGAATTCAAGGCTCATTGGAAGTGGCGGGTGCTGTTGATGCACGCTTGGTGGTGCTGAAGGAAAATGTTCTGCAGATTGCGATGGTTGTGCAGGCTATGACGGATGCAAAAGTCTTAGATTCGGATAATGTTGCAGTTGATTTGTTTGATACAGCAGACGATATAGTGCTGATATGCGGATCATATGACGCTGCAAATAAGAGGCTGTACGCATAATGGCAACAAGAAGAAGTGAGAGAACGCAAGGCGATCTGGAAGTAATTGTTAAAGCGAAGCAGATGGCCGCCCATACAGTGAGGATCACAAACAACACAAATTATTTCCCGAAAAGATTTCGTCTGACAATTACGGATAAGATTACAAATAAAGCATTCGAGATATTTACACTGCTGTATGAAACAAACGAAATTTTCCCCCGGACCAAGAAAGAATTTGAAGAAAGGCAGAGGAAACAGCGTAAGGCAATGGCCTGTTGCAGAACCCTTACTGCAATGATAGACGTTGCAGAGGAGTTGTTTCATCTTCCGGGAGACAAAGTTCGATACTGGACTCAGCTTGTAGTTGAGATTCGATATGCAACAGCTGCATGGTATAAAGCTGAATTGCAGACATTTGGCAAGAGATTTGCAGATATTGCGGAAACAAAACAAGAAATATTTATTACGGAGCTGGAACTTACATTTCTTGATATGGCGAAAGAAATAAAAATGCAGGCATGATTTTCTGCTTGGGGTAGAATCTGTTCCCCGAATGCCTCGAATTCTAACAATGCGCGCATTATCAACACTGACGGCTCACTCAACAACAACAATGCGTACAATGGCAACAATGGCGTTCGCCCCGATTTGCCGGACAAGTTTGACATAGTAAGCTGAAATAAGCCGAACACTGTACACCGGCCAAGGAGAATCTATCCCAGATCAAGATCAACATGATCGAATAAACGATTGCCGACATCCTGTACTTCTCATTTGAGGTACAGGACACGTACTCATGCGTATGCGGCATGAACTTCTTTAACAGGGAGTATTATTTATGACATATAAAAGAGATATAAGTGAGTATGATAACTTTGAAATTATTACAGATTATAATAATTTGTATGCGGCACATAAAAAATGCCGCAAAGGTAAGCTCTGGAAAGACAGCGTTGCCAGTTATGATCTAAGAGCACCGGAATGTACTCTGTATTTACAATCACTGCTTGCAAGAGGACAGTATAAAATTAGTGATTATCACCGATTTACTGTAAATGAACGAGGAAAAACAAGGCAGATCAAGAGCACGCAATACAAAGACAGAGTTGTGCAGAAAATATTAAATGACAACATAATTGTCCCTGCAATCCAGCCTACATTCTGCTATGAAAATTCCGCCAGTCAAGCTGAAAAGGGAACCAACTTTGCACTTGATCTTTTGAGACGACATCTGCGTGAAGAAGTTTCAAAACATGGAATTGGTGGCTATATTCTTATCTGCGATTTCTCGGGATACTTCGACAGTATTCGGCATGATGTGGTGAACGACATGTACAGGAGCTATTTTCATGATGCAAAACTGGTAAAACTAATTACTGACATTCACGCAAGCATTCCTGGCGGCATAGGCGTGCCGTTAGGCAATCAACTTAGCCAGAATGATGCGCTTATGATTGCAAGCCCGATGGACCATTACATAAAGGAACGATTGCATATAAGAGGGTATGGTAGATACATGGATGACTTTTACCTTATCCATCACGATAAAACATATCTGCAGGAATGCCTCGATAATATCCGTAGGATCACCAAAGAACTTGGTCTTACGTTGAACAGTAAGAAGACTAAAATATCACCAATGAAAGCCGGAATAGATTTTCTTGGCTTTCATTTTTATGTTACGGATTCAGGAAAAGTGATAAGCAGGATAAAAGCAAAATCAAAGTCAAGATGGAGAGAGAAAATCCGCAAACATAAGAAAAAAGTCTTATCAGGAGAGATGACTTATGAGCAGGCGAAAGAATCTTTTGATAGCAGGAAGGCACATGCTAAGAGGGGAGAATCTTATTACCTGATCCGCGATATGCAATTTTATTTTTATACAGTTTTTATGGACTATTTATCAGAAATAGAAAAGGCAGAGTACAGGAAACTGAAAAAAGAACAAAAATACAGAAATCACAAGAGGAGGAAAAGGAAAAATGGCAAAAACCTTGAGCAGTCTGCCAGTAGGGACGCTTGTTAAGGATGCGAATACCATTTACAATAACAAGCCGATCATCTGGAAGATCATGGAACATGGTCATAGCGGCGATCCCTCGGGCTCCACCGCGTTGGTAACAGAGAGACTTATAACACTGAAGTGTTTTGATGCGAGAGAACCAAACAACAGCGGTGACAGATACAGTTATGGAAACAATAGATACCTGCACTCAAATCTGCGCTTATGGCTGAACTCAGATGCAGCTGGCGGAAATTGGTATACGGCACAGCATAATGCTGACCAAGCTCCGACAAATGATTATGTGTGGAATAACAAAAATGAGTACGATCAGGAAGCTGGATTCCTGACTAACTTCAGCAAAAATATGAAATCTGCTCTTATGAGCGTGGCAAAAAAAACAGCCAAAAATACAGCCACTGACGGCGGAGGCTATGAAAATGTGTCTGGCAAGATATTCCTTCTGTCAAACACAGAAGTAGGTTTACCTAACGAAAACTCTATTGCTGAAGGCACGATTTATAAATTGTTTCAGACTGCAAGCAATAGACAGTGCAAGCCTACAGCAGAAGCTGTATCGAAGAGCGAGTATACAGATTCAAACCTGAATGTTAATAGTAACTGGTATTACTGGCTGAGAACCCCGTATGCCTCGTATTCTCACTGTGCGCGCATTATCGACACTGACGGCTCACTCAACTACAACTATGCGTACTATGGCAACAGTGGCGTTCGCCCCGCTTGTTGTATTTCATCTTCTATTCTTGTTTCTGACACAGCCGATACAGATGGAGCATATACGATACAGTGGAACGCAGCGCCTAAAATATCTACCGCCAGCGAAAACCTTGGAGATAAGAATGCACCGTTTGATGTGTCATTTACGATTAAGGATCCAGACGGAGATACAGTGACTGCAACTGTAAAACTAGATGGGGCAGAAGTAATGAATCTTAATCCGGTAAACCAGAGCCAGACCTATACTTATAGTATTTCGGGCAAAAAGCTCAATAGCCTAGCAGTTGGATTGCACAATATAACCATAACCGCAACAGACTCTTTCGGGAATGTATCAACGAAGACGATAGCATTTAAGCGTGTTGCGAGCAGTATAGTGATTTCCGGAAGCGATACCAACTTGGGATCAATATGGTCTGTGCCGGAATACTCATATACGGCAACAGATTCTCTTGGGAATGCTATCACCGTATATGAGTACCTAGATGACACATTGATCCGGACAGTCAATGATGCACATACAGCCGGAGAAATCACATTTGATTTTGCAGATGCGTTTAAGAGTGCTGCCCCGGAAGCTTCCCACACAGCTAAGGTAAAAGCAGTCAACAGCAGCGGAGCAGAGGTGTATAGGTATATTACATTCAAGAAAACGCCGGATAAGCTGTGTTTCGAAACAAAAGCGGTAGAAACGGATGCGCCTGCGCAGCGGATTATCGTAAGAATAAATTATGATAAAACCGGATCACCTGGAATAAAGGTTGAGGCATGCAATGATGCGACTGCAACTGATAAGCACTGGGAGGATATGACAGAAGAGTATCTCGCCAGTAAAGCGCATGATTTCACAAATGCGCCAGTATCTGGCTATGGTGTATCCATAAGAGTAACAATAAGCAAGACTGCCGGAATCGACAGGGTATACTGCGATGGATTTGGCTTTAGCTTCGACTAAAGAAAGGAGCATAGAATGTTAGTTATAAAAAAGGCTTCGCTAAAAATGAAGCGTGAAAAACAGGAATTGCCTGCAATACTGGAAAGAGCGATCACCGATCAGGAGATAGAAGATATCATCCATGAACAGGCAATCACAGATCTTGAACTTGATGTTCTTGAGTTACAGCAGAAAGTAGATCAGAATAAGGAGGAAGCATTATGAGTCATTCACCAAGATTCAAAATTTTAAAAGAAAGATATAAAAGAGGAGGCTGCACTAAGAGCCAGCTCAAGAGATTTGTAGAGCTTGGAGCATTAACTGAAGAAGAGTACGAAGAGATTACTGGTGAAGCATACTCTTTATAATAATATGTTTGGGAAGTTTGATAAAAAGAATGACAAAATTGCAGATAATAAGTAAACAATGGTCATTGATTTATGATCTTCTGCTTCTTAATAAGGGGGCGAGCGAAAGAACCCTTGATGAGATTGAACAGGATATGGATACATTGGAATTTCATTGTAGAAAGTATGTCGAAGCAGATGATGAAGAATTGATGGCATGAAAAGAGCCTGAGCAGGCTCTTTTTTTAATGGAGGTAAAACTATGTGTAGCCAAAGAAGCCCGCCGTAAGAGCAATATAGAAGTCTTAGAAATTAAATACGGAGGTATTGGAATGACGTTAAAAGAGATTTTGGAAGCTGGTGGGGGAATCCTTTTTGTTGTTCTTACATTAGTACAGGTAGCGCCAATTAAGGTAAATCCTTGGACAGCATTGGGACGATCAATTGGTCGCGTACTGAACAAAGAAGTCATGGACAAAATCGAGGAGGGAAACGCTAAGAATGCACGTTACAGAATTATTCGATTTAATGATGAGGTTAAGCATGATGTAAAACATACAGAGGAACATTTTGACCAGATTATTGAAGATATTGATACTTATGAAAATTATTGTAGCGATCATCCTCGCTTTCCAAATGGAAAAGCAGTTCATTCGATTTCGAATATCCGGAAGATTTATGATAAATGTAGTGACGAACATTCTTTTCTGTAAACACTGGAGGCGGCAGGTAAAATGAAAAAAAGATTAAAAAAGATAGTTTCGGCGATAAAGAAAGTCGGAACATTGAACCTGGTGCTGATGTTTGTCGGCGCTTTTTTTATATGGTTCAACTGGCAGATGATCTTGCTGTACAGACAGTGTGATAGCATGCCGGAAACATATGCCTGTGCAGTTGTGGCAGCAACCATTGGAGAGTGTGGCATATGCGGCTGGATTCGGACGAATAAAGACAAACAGCAGGATCGGAAATGGGAAAAAGAGGACAGGAAGAAGCAGGAACAAAACGACGCCAATATGGTAGAAAATGAGGAGGATTGAGAAAATGAAATTTAAAGAAGCATTTGAAGAGATGAAATCAGGAATTCCAGTAAAACTCCCGTCATGGGCTGGCTATTGGTGGTGGGATGAAGAATCCCAGACAATCCTTATGTACACAAAAGACGGTGGCTGTCTGGATATAAGAGAAACACAGAATGTGGAGTATACGCTTCAGAATATTCTTTCCGATGAGTGGGTTTATGCGGATAGTCGGAACTGCCCAATACTTGGTGGAGAAGCAACATTCTCCTTCGGAGAAGCAATTAAGTACCTGAAAAGAGGCATGAAAGTAGCAAGAAAAGGATGGAATGGAAAGAAGCAGTACATTCAGCTTGCAAGCGGAATCTCTTATAAAGCGCCTACCGGAGATATCGTGAACTGTGAACATGACGCAATCGGCAACATGGCAGTAGCTTTTGTCGGAACTTCTGGTGTACAGATGGGATGGCTAGCGTCACAGGCAGATATGCTTGCTGAAGACTGGGTATTTGCATAAGAAGAGGAGGATAAATTTATGACATTAGAATATTTTTTACTGTTACTTATGATTGTATCAATCTTTACCGGCTTAGTGACTGAAGGTATTAAGAAGTTGCTTGAAGAGTCAAAAAAAACCTACAAGGCAAATTTCCTTGCAGGAGGGGTGGCTGTAGTTTTATCAGTGCTTGTAGGAAGTGGATATATTATTTTGATGGATGCACAGATCAACAGCAAGATGGCAGTATACCTTATTGCGCTGATCCTGCTTTCATGGCTGTCTGCAATGGTTGGATATGATAAAGTCATTCAGTCACTTGGACAGATCAAACTCCCGAATAAGAACGAGTAGTTAGGAGCCTGTTTTAAGGCTTCTTTTTTGTGAGGTGGACTTATGAATAAGCAAAATATAACTGTATTGAGAAAAATACTGTACGCAGTGGAATCCGGAGATCAGGTATATGGTAAGCAGGATTATTCCTGCTTTGCCGGGGTCGGAGCGAACTGTAGCAATGAAAAAGCTATTACGATCGGCGCGGGCCAGTGGTACGCAGGAGAAGCAAAAGAACTGTTATACCGGATTCAGAGAGCAAATCCGAAGCTATTCAAAGACATGGATAATGCAGGTATGGAAAAAGACCTGCTGATGAAGAACTGGGATACATACGCCGTAACAGCAGAATCTGCGAAAGGAAAATGTATCGTAGACATTATCAGCACTGACTTGGGGAAGGAATGCCAGGATCAGTACATGGAAGACCAGATACAAGCGTATATTCCGATCATTGAAAAAGCATATGGAACCATGGAAGATTCAGCCATGATGGAATGTATTAATGTCCTGCACCAGGGTGGCTTTGACGCATTGAAAAGAATCTTGTCTAAAACTCCGGAACCATATACTGCAGACAAGATTTATGTAACACTGTGCCGGGATCCGGCAGACCCGACGCCGAACCAGGTAGGGGATTACACAGACAGGCAGAAAGCTGTCATAAACATGATTCATACATATGCTGATAGCACAGAGAAAGAAGGTATTGCAATGACTAAGACAGAAAAAGCAATAAGACAAATGGAGACATGGGCGAAAGATGATTCTCATGGCTACGATCAGGATTATCGTTGGGATGAAAAAGGTGATTTTGACTGTAGTTCCGCAGTAATACAGGCATGGCAGAACGCCGGAGTTCCCGTAAAAAGTTCCGGTGCGACATATACAGGGGACATGAAAAATGTCTTTCTCCGTAATGGATTCAAGGACATTACAGCAGATGTAAATGTAAAAACGGCAGCAGGACTTAAACGCGGTGATGTGCTGCTGAATGAAGCACATCATGTAGCCATGTATTGTGGAAATGGCAAAGAGGTAGAAGCCTCAATTAACGAGAAAGGTACCGCTCATGGCGGCAAACCGGGAGACCAGACTGGTAAGGAGTTTCTGATCCGGAGCTATCGGAACTATCCTTGGAATTGTGTGCTCAGGTATAGAGAGAATATTTTTTCCTCCGCTTCTGACACAGAAAAGAAGCAGAACGCAGTAGCCTATGTAGCGAGATTTACAAAGGACTGCAAATGCTACAGTGTAGCTGGTAAGACTCAGGCGAAAATGTTCCCAGTGATTAAAAAGAATGCGGTTGTAGATGTGATGAAATACACCGAAACCGTAAATGATAAAAAGTGGTATTTTATCCGGATTCCACATCCGACAGAAGGATTCGTAAGAGAATTTGTTCCGGCCGGATATTTCAAGAAGTTGATTTAAAACAGACGGCGCCTTCTAAAATCACATTAAAATATATCACATCAAAAGGAACTCTATAAAGACGGAGTTCCTTTTGAATAAACCTTCTAAAACAATTCCTTCCATATATTACTGCTATTTTTTTGTGTTCAATATGATAGGCTAAACAAGCTTCGTTTATCAAGATTTCGATAGGATATAGCCAAAAACGATATAATCTAACAATTTCCGTCATGTATTACCATTTTATGGTAATTTATAACGGAAGGAGCAATGGCATGATAAAAATTTTGCTATCGAAAAAGCTTGGGGAATTAAGACTTACTCAGGCGGACCTGGCAAGGGCGACAGGAATACGTCCTAACACTATCAATGAGTTGTACCACGAGCTCACGGAAAGGGTAAACCTTGAGCACCTTGATCTAATATGCGAAGCGCTAAACTGTGAACTAGACGAATTGATCATTAGGGTGCCGAACAAAGAAACGTCAGTTGTCCATACACGCCAGGGAACCCTGAAACCCAACAAAAAGATGTAGCCGCTGCAACGATTACATCTTATTAAAGAGGGGAATGTTATATCCCCCTCTTTAACTCATTTCTTTTAAATTATATTCTAACGAATCGTACAAATAATCTGTATCAAATCCCATATCTTTGTAACCTTGCAATACAGTTTCAACATAACGATTAGATGGTTTTCCCACAGTGGCCGAGTCAGGCAACAGATATATCATAGCCTTTTTCCTTGTACCGTTTTTTAATTGCACAAATACATTTTTCTTTCTATAAAATCTCGGATAGCCCTCATACAGATCAAGAGCCTTCTCGTTTTTATTATCGATATTCCAAACAGCAACAGGAACCCTACTTCCTTTTTGTCTTTTGACGGTCGCATAAGATCCTGTGCGGCTTCCCCTGTAAAGCAATTTCCAATTTATCAGATATCCGGTAAATGCGACTGTTGCTCTGGGACAACGGTATGACATTTGCTGTACATTGAGATTGCTACCGTATGCTACATATAACATGACATTCCCTTTCTCCCCGTCAAGCCGGTAGGACAGCTGATTTATAACTAAGCAACCTGTTCCGCTTTTGCATTTTCGCGAAGCTGTTTCATCATGTGAAGCCTGCAGGTTTTGAACTCGTCTCCGTAAAGTCCAAGTCTGTTTGTAAGGATGTTGTACATCAGAGTGACTTTTTTCTTTGCTGTGTATCCGTTCATGGATCTAAATACGACTTTGTCATCAGATTCGATGGACCATGCAGAGAGTGCTAAACAAAACTGTACATACGCTTTAATTTTTCCTGCATGAAGAGTGCTGTTAAAAAGTCTAAATTCAACAGTGCCTTTCTGGAAGAAGCTATGAAGATTCAATGCGTGGTATCTTGTAGAGTTATAATGCTGATGATTGATTCCACCACAGTATCCATCGTTTGCTGGGCTGTACCAAATTTTCTCAACGGAATCTGTTGTGATGTTTTTGTCTTTTTTCATTGTATCAAGTAAATTCTTGCAAACTGGCTGGCACCAACGATATTTTCTATCACCTACTGCAAGCGCATCGTAAATGATTTCCTGTCGGCTATACATGAAATTTACCAGACGGCGAAGAGATGTTGCGGTATGGTTCGCTCCGTCTACATGAATATGGATTCCGCATGAACTGTGAGGAACTCCGCCGATTTCTCTGAATTTACGGATGATTGCCTGCAATGTATCAAGGTCTTCGCATTTAAGAATCGGTGTTACGAATTCAACTCTGTATTCGTCTATGCTCTCAGTTCCAACTTTACGAATTGGATGGATTGAGCTGTCTCGCATTACCCTCCATTTTCTTCCCTGTGAATCCTGAATGGTTCTTGTCTGGTAACAAGTGTGATCTGGTCTGGAAGCTGTAGTTCCGATGATTTCTGCAACTGCATCAGCGGCCATCTTTCTTGAAATACCTGTAAATTCAACCTCAACACCGTAGTTCTGTTTCTTTAAAAGTTCTGACATATCATTTTCCTCCTATTATCTCTCAAACTTCGCACCGTCTATGCGAATGTTTGTTCTGCTGTTTATGTTTGTATATTACCATATGTACCGTACATGTCAATAGTTTATTGAAGAAAATCTCTAAAATAATGAAGAAAAATGTTGACAAAATGAAGATATAGTGATAAACTATAATTGTAGCAAGGAGATAGCAGGAAAGGAGTTAGAGAAATGGAAAAAGACATAATGACTACATTAGAATTTAAAACCGTTATGGAAATGGTCGTGTTGATCATCGAGAGCAGTAAAAATAAAGAAGAGGCACTTGAAAAAATCAAGAACCTCTCCATTTTAAAAGAAAATAATTAAGAACTAAGCGAATAGACACCGAGCGGACTCCGAAACTTCCTGCTTCCGCTCGGTACCTAAGAAAATAATAGCAGGAAGAAAAAAATAAGTCAACAGAAAGTTGGTGTATTATGATATCGTACAATCCGCTTTGGCACACGCTTCTTGATAGAGGTATGAATAAGGGAGATCTAAAAGACGCAACCGGATTAAGTTATGGGACTATGGCTTCTATGGGAAAGAACGAGCCAGTCAATCTGAAACAGATAGATAGAATATGTAAAGCTCTTAATTGCGGCATCAGTGATGTGATAGAGTATATACCTGATTAACATCACTGCAATAAATAATACGATTTATTTCCGTGATGTTAGAGTGATGTTTGGAACTATTGCAAATAATAATACAACGTGGTATATTTAATAAAAGTCCGCCTCTCTTATTTTATTTAATACATGATAACACGAAAAAGCGGCCTAGTGTTATTGAGTTTGAATAATGAAAAAATTCTGGAAACCCTTATAAACAGGGCATTTCCGGGCACAAGAAGTTCTATTTGATAACAAAATGATAACACCGGATATTTAGGTAGTATTTATCAGCAATCCGGTGGTTGTCAGGTAATATGTGTGAAACCAACAAAAAAGGTCTTACTGAATTGAGTGAAATCAATTTGGTAAGGCCTTTTTTCGTTGGTTTTTATGTTGTTTTTTTCGGGTAATTGTACCGCCACTGGTCATATTCTTCTTTGGTGATCTCCCCGGATTTTAGTTTTTCTGCCTGTTCCTGCCATGCGTAGAACATATCAAACATAGAAAGGTAGGTGGTTCCTTTGGACTTATCCAGCCGGAGACAGAGTTCTCCGTCAATTTCTCCAATATGAAGTCCGTAAAGGTCTTCTAATGTAAATAAGGTGTGCATCAGCCCAACATAACTGTCAATGTCCGGTACAGCGAGTGCATGAGGGGAGACCTCAAAAATGTCAGCCAGTGCATTCAGATAGTTTTCCTTTGGACTGCGAGAGCCTTTTTCGTACTGTGCAATGCGGACATCAGCCTGTGATTCGCTGAATCCCAGCTGTTGACCTAAATATTTCTGCGTGAATCCACGCAGAAGTCGAAAATGATGAATTCTTTCTCCTATTGCCATGCTCATATCTCCTGTCTTTTACTTGATAAATTGAGTATAGCATATATGTATAGTACAGACAAGGAGAAACCATACAAAAAAGTATAGAATTTTTGTTTTGAAACACTTGACCAATACAAAAAAGTATAGTATCATACGGACTATACAGAAATGTATAGTGAGAAACGAAGGAGGGATTTTACAATGAGTAAAATGTTTATGAATGTAAAAGAGGTCATGGAAGTTCTGGAAGTATCGGAATCCTACGCTTATAAGCTGATGAAAAGGCTGAACAGGGAATTACAGGCGATGGGATGCCAGACAATTGCAGGAAAAGTTGACCGGAAGTATTTTTACGAACAGTTCTACGGAACGAGATCAAACGATGGGAGGAATTAAGAATGGCAATTTACAAGACTGAAAGCAATAACACATGGTACGTTATGGTACGGTATCAGGACTGGACCGGCGAACGTAAGCAGAAATGCAAAAGAGGATTTGCAACAAAAAGAGAAGCTGCACAGTGGGAGCAGCAGTTCATACTCCAGAAGAAAGCCAGTATGGATATGGAACTGGAGAGCTTCTGCAAATTATATGAGGAAGATGTGAGACCAAGGCTGAAAAAGAGTACCTGGCTTACAAAGGAAAATATTATCAAGTCCAAGATTTTACCCTATCTGGGAAAAAGAAAGGTGTCAGAAATCACCGCAAAGGATGTTTTGGACTGGCATAATGAGCTTCGCAAATTGACAAGCAGGAAAGGAAAACCTTTATCCCCTACTTATCTGAAAACAATCCATGGACAGTTGAGTACGATTTTCAACCATGCGATCAAGTTTTATGATCTTAGCATGAATCCGGCAAGGAAAGCTGGCACAATCGGCTCAGAAGAAAGCAAGGAAATGCTCTTCTGGACAAAGGCAGAGTATAAACAGTTTTCAGAAGAAATGATGGATAAACCACTTTCCTACTATGCGTTCCAGTTATTGTACTGGTGCGGAATCAGATCCGGGGAGCTTTTGGCTTTAACTCCTGCGGATTTCGATTTCCAGAAGAGAACGTTGCGGATCAACAAATCCTATCAGCGTTTAAAGGGAGAAGATGTGATCAGCACTCCGAAAACAAAGAACAGTGTCCGTACTGTAACTATGCCAAAGTTCTTATGTGACGAAATGCAGGATTGTTTGAAGTTATATTACAGCCTGCAGCCGGATGACCGTATTTTCCCTGTAACTAAGTATTATCTGAACCATGAAATGGAAAGAGGATGCAAAGCAAGCGGTGTGAAAAAAATCCGGGTGCATGATCTCAGACACAGCCATGTCTCTTTGCTGATTAACATGGGCTATACAGCACTGGCAATCGGAAAAAGGGTTGGTCATTCAGCAGAAAAGATCACTTACCGATATGCGCATCTGTTCCCGTCCGTACAGCAGGATATGGCAGACCAGTTGGATGCAGAAAACATGAATGAAGAACCAAATGATAGGGAAGGAGGACTTGCGTATGTCAGCTAAATGTTTGGATAGACAGGGGCGTTGGAGAAATAAAACGGTAGCTTTTCGGGTATCACCGGAGGAGGATGAACTTCTGGAAACAGCGGTTAAATTGTCCGGTCTGACTAAACAGGATTATATTATCCGAAGATTGCAGGAAAAAGAGGTTGTAGTGACAGGAAATCCGAGAGTGTATAAGGCGTTGAAAAATGAACTGGCAAAGGTTCTGAATGAACTGAAACGTTTGAAAAAGGGTGATGATGTGCCGGAGGATTTACTGGAAGTAATCCGGCTGATCACAGTGACGATGGATGGCATGAAGGAAGAATAGAAAATGCCTTTAAGTGTCGGCAAACACCTAAAGGCAGAGATTTGGTAGAATACTCACCAAAAACTTTCTACGAGTATTCTATCAAAATCTCCACTTCCTTTCAACGGGAAAATAAGGAGGAACGATGGAAACGAACAGAGTAGAGACAAAGAAAACAGAAATAAAAAGGACGGAGTCGGATCTGAAGCTGATAAATATGGAATCAGTGGAAGTAGAGCAGATTGAATGGCTGTTCTATCCGTTTATTCCTTTTGGAAAAGTAACGATTATTCAGGGAGATCCGGGAGAAGGAAAGACTACGATGGTACTTCAGATTATTGCGAAGTTGACCAAAGGCGAAAAAATTCTTCCAGAGCAACAACAGGCAACAGACGAGAAGGATAGAGCAGAAAAGAACGTTGACTCTGATGCGAATCCAGTGGAAAGCCCGATAGAACCTGTGAATGTTATTTATCAGACTGCAGAAGATGGATTGGGCGATACTATCAAGCCTCGACTTCTTGCAGCTGGTGCAGATTGTTCCAGAGTGATGGTAATTGATGATAACGATCGGGCATTGACCATGATGGATGCCAGATTGGAAGAAGCTATCATACAGACAAAAGCCCGTCTGGTAGTTTTAGATCCAATACAGGGATTTCTTGGAGCAGAGGTGGATATGCACCGGGCAAATGAAATCCGTCCGTTAATGAAGCGTGTGGCAGTGCTTGCAGAGAAATACCACTGTGCAATCATTCTGATCGGGCATATGAACAAAAACAGTAACGGAAAATCTTCTTACCGTGGATTGGGTTCGATTGATTTTCAGGCGGCAGCCAGAAGTGTGCTGATTGTTGGGCGGATTAAAGATGAACCGGAAATCCGTGTGGTATGCCATGTGAAAAGTTCCCTTGCACCGGAAGGGAAATCAATTGCATTCCGATTAGATAAGGATACTGGATTCGAGTGGATCGGGGAATACGACATTAGTGCGGATGATCTGCTCAGTGGTGACAGCAGAGGTCAGAAAAGCCGGAAGGCAAAGGAGTTTCTGTTGGAAATATTGGCTGATGGTGGCATGGCACAGAAAAAGATTGAAGAAGAAGCGGAAAAACGAGGAATTAAGAAGAAAACCCTACGGAACGCAAAACTGGAACTGGAGATTGATTCGGTGAAACGTGGAAATCAATGGTTCTGGATGCTTCCAGAATAAAAGGAAGATGGCAAGATGACTATTTCTTAAGAACAGGGCATCTTGCCACCTTGAAAGGAGACAACATGGAAATAAAAAATGTACAGATACCATTTGCCTTGTTTAGACAGCTGGTTTCCTATCATTTGATGGAAGATCAAAGCTGTTCGGAGGAAATTTGCAAAGGGCTTATGGAGAAAGTGGAGCGTATGGCAAACCGGCAGTTATATTCACAGTCGAAAACTGCTCCGACAGAGGAAGAACGGGAAAAGTCCCGTCAGGAATATCTGGACAGGCGGGGAATACCGGAAAGCTTTCGATGGTAACAGTTCTTGTTGTCTGTCCTATGACAGGAGCGTGTCACGCACCTGTAGATAGCAGACAAGGAGAAAGCTGGTAAGATGCAAGACGGAAGGTTGTGGATAAAACGACAGTGCGTTGGTGGTTTGATGGCTGTGAAGGATGCCCTGAAACGGGGCTCCCTATGGAAAACGATAAATGAAGGGAGAGTGACACAATGAGAGAAGGAAGATTAGGTTATAACAGCAATAACGGAAGATACGGTTTATTATCATCAGATTTATGGATTGACACAGGATTTCACTGCGGAGAAGGGCTGGAAGTGCTGGTTGACGATCAGTGGGTCAAGACCAGAATGGAAATGAATCCGGCAAGGGAATGGTATCTGGTGGGGACACCATACTGCGGAGATTTGGAATATGTCCGGGCGAGAATAACGGGATAAGTCAGTCATACAAGTAACGCAGGAGTAAACCGACCAACGGGAGGAATAGGTCTTCGCTCCGATTCGGTCGGTGCATAACAGACGTCCCCGGACGTCTTGCCCCCGGCAGGGCGCAAGGGGACTTTTGATGGACGGTACGGCTGTCGAAAGTGCTTTTGCGTTACTTTTGACAAAAGTAACAAAACCGCCGTATCCGGCGAAGAGTTCTTTTTATCGCCATAACTGGCGAAGATACAAATTTATGTGCCATGTCTGGCACTGGTTTCAGAAGGGGAGGTGAGAAGCATGACCATGAAAAGAACAATTAGCGGTATGATCGGAGCTGGTTCTCTGGCTCATAACAGAAGGGATTTCATAGCAGAAAATGTAGATCCGGACAGAGTACACTTGAATATTTGTTACCAGAATGAAAATCTGAAAGATGTTTATAAAGAGTTGTTTGATGATTCTGTGGAGCGATACAATGTGGGGAAAAGAAAAGACCGTCAGATTACAAATTATTATGAAAAAATCCGGCAGGGAAAACAGGAAAAACTATTCCATGAGGTCATTTTCCAGATTGGAAATTGTGAAGACATGGCTGTAGGGACAGTAGAAGGAGAACTGGCAGTGAAGGTGTTGAATGAATATATGCAGGATTTTCAGAAAAGGAATCCAACTCTCCGGGTATTTTGCTGTTATCTTCATCAGGATGAAGCTACACCACATCTGCATATTGATTTTGTTCCCTATGTGACTGGTTGGAAAGGAAAAGGGATGGATATCAGAGTTTCACTGAAGCAGGCATTAAAAAGTTTGGGATTTCAAGGTGGAAATAAACATGACACAGAATTAAATCAGTGGATAAACCACGAAAAAGAAGTGCTGGCAGATATTGCAAAGCAGTATGGGATTGAATGGGAACAGAAAGGTACCCATGAGGAACATCTGGATGTTTATAATTTCAAGAAAAAAGAACGAAAGAAGGAAGTTCAGGCTCTGGAGCAGGAAAAAGAGTATCTGACAGCAGAGAATGAGGGACTGACTGCACAGATTGCAGAATCCAAGGCAGATATTCAGCTTTTGAAAGAAGATAAGGAACAGGCGGTCAGGGATAAAGAAGCTGCAGAAAAGCGGGCAGAGAAAGCAGAAATAGAATTAAAAAGCCTAGAAGAACGTCGGGAGCAGTTACAGCCGATCATAGATAATGTCAGTAAGGAAATAAAAGAATATGGGACGGTTAAAACGCTTCTACCGGAAGCAGGAGCATTGGAACGTGCAGGAACCTATCGGGATAAAAAAGTTAAACCATTATTTATTCAAATGAAGAATAAGATTGCTGCAATGGCTGCCCAGGTAAAAGAACTTACGAAAGAAGTGGAGAAATGGAAAAATAAATACCAGAAGACAAAACAGGCATATAACAGTGTTCAGAAAGAGTTGGATGATATGCGTAAAGACAATCAGAAATTATTAGAAGAAAAGAATATGTTGCAAAGTGTTTCTGATAGATATGATCGTGTTGTGCGTGTCATGGGAATAGACACTGTGGAGGCTGCGGTACTGCAGGATATTCATAATCAGAAAGCACTGGAAGAAAAACGACGGATGGAACAAATGCCAAAAGGAAGCATTTACGAAAGATTAGCATGGGGTGCGAAAAAGAGCGAGATGGAGAATCAGCAGCGTAAGAAAAATAAAACAAAGAACAGAGAAATGGAGATATAAGTGCATGAAAAAACACATTTATGATGAAAAGAACGGATTAAGCTATACCTTGCATGGAGATTACTATTTGCCGGGTCTGGTGCTGAATGAGGAAGAACCGACATATGGGAAATATGGAATGTTGCGGAAACAATATCTGAAAGAGTATAGACCAGCAAGATATCAGTGCCTGTTATTGACTGGAAAGCTGACTGAACATCTGAATCAGATTGATCGGGATGCAAGAGAGCAGGTCGAAATGTTAATGAAGCAGATGGCAGAAGAACAGAGTGTGACAGAAACATTGAAGATACGGGATCAGATGAAGTGGGTCGGGTTGATGAATAATATCAGAACAAGTGCTGAAAAAATTGTACTGAAAGAGATCGTTTATATATAAGTTAAGAGGGCTGCCGAAAGGCGACTCTTTGTAAATGTAAGAGTGGAATTTCAGAATAGAACATGATAGAATGCTAAAAGATAAATCCGGATTTGCAGGGATAGATAATCAGAAGGAAATACTGAAAAAACAAGCATTTACGGGTATGATACGAATCGTATCACGTATGTGACCGAGCGATTCTATCATCATTTTATGTTTTTTGATAAGGTGAATGTGTCGAAAAGACAAACCCATATAGAAAGGACGTAGAATGATGAAAAAGAACGGAATGAAGAATTTACTATTTGGAGGAATATTCATTGCAACTTTTGTATTATGGACAGTTTTGATCCAGATGGTAGATGTGCAGCCTCATGGTCAAAACGGAACGAATATTGGATTTGCAACACTCAATTGCTGGTTTCACCGCTTCACAGGCGTACACATGATGATTTATTCGATTACTGATTGGATGGGGCTGGTGCCTGTCGTAGTATGCCTGATCTTTGCAGGTGTGGGACTAGTTCAGTTGATTAAGAAAAGAAGTCTTTTCAAGGTGGATCCGGATATCATTATTCTGGGTATTTATTATATTGTCGTGATCCTGGCATATATATTTTTTGAGATGATTCCAATCAATTACAGACCTATTTTAATTAACGGAGTAATGGAGGCATCTTATCCATCATCAACTACACTATTGGTATTGTGTGTGATGCCGACTTTGATCGAACAGACTCAGCGCAGGCTGTCAAGCATTGCAGTCAAAAAAGTGATAACGATTGTAACAATCGCTTTTTCGGCATTCATGGTTATTGGCAGATTGATTTCGGGAGTACATTGGCTCACGGATATTGTAGGTGGCGTATTGTTAAGCATTGGATTATTTTCTATTTATCAGGGAGCGGTTATACTGTCAATAAAGAATAAATAAAACGAGCAAGGGGTGGAGGTTTTGGAATTTCATGAAAAACTTCAGGAATTAAGAAAAAGCCGGGGAATGACACAAGAAGAACTGGCTGCGGCATTATTTGTATCTAGAACTGCAATTTCAAAATGGGAATCCGGAAGAGGATATCCGAGCATAGATTCATTAAAGGAAATATCTCGATATTTTTCTGTGTCGATTGATGATCTGTTATCTGGAGAACAGTTGATTTTGATTGCAGAAAAAGAAAACAAATCAAATCTCAATAGTGTATGTGACTTATTATGGGGATTTGTTGACTTGCTTTCTTTGATGCTTATTTTTCTTCCGCTGTATCCCAAGCCGGTCAATGGTTATATCTATTCGGTAAATCTTTTTGAGTATGTAGATAATAATAAATGGATTATTACCATTTATTGGATAATGTTCATCACTTTAACGATTATCGGGATTGTGAAAATATTGATGGTCTATTTCAAATTTGAAAAAGGCAAAAAGGTGATTACTGCATTGTCTATAGGATGCAGTGTTATCGATGTTTTGTTTTTGGCAATGATGAAAGAACCATATGCAATAATAGTTGCTTTTCTGCTATTACTGATCAAAAGTGGTCTCCTTTATAAACAAGCCAAGGCAGGCTGATCAGGTATTGTCCCCTACAACTTCAAGTTTGTCGAATTAAAAAATAGGAATAGTTATAATAGAAAGCTGTAAAAATTCACGTTGAATTTTACAGCTTTTTGTGTATAATATAAGTAGCAGAAACAATATAAAATCAAGGAAGGAGCTGAAAGAATATGGCAAGTATTTTACCAGTATCTGATTTGAGAAATTATAACGAAGTCCTGAAGAACTGCCATAAAGGCGAGCCTGTATATCTTACCAAGAATGGTAGAGGACGTTTTGTGGTTATGGATTTTGAAGATTATGAACGTGATCGTGCGGAAAAGAAGCTTTTAATGAAGCTGCAGGAAGCCGAAGAAGCAGTGAAAGACGGCGAGGGATGGCTGGAGTTAGATGAACTGAAGGCACTTGTGGGGGAATAAGATGTTAAAATTACGGATTAACCCGATTGTTGCAAAGGACCTGAAGAATATCCGGGATTACATCGCTGAAGATAGTGAAGAATATGCCGCAAAGACTATAAAGGAAATTTATGGTAAATTTGAGAATCTCCAGATGTTTCCGGGAATGGGTTCAGACCTTTCAAAGCGAGTCAGCTTTCGGACAGACTATAAATATGCGATATGGGAAGATTATGTGATTATCTACAAGGTAAGCAACGAGTATGTAGAAATTTATCGTGTCATCAATCGGTATCAGGATATTACAAGAATTTTTGATTGATAACAGAAATATGATAACAAATTGATAACACCGTTCAGTACAGTCCGTGGACTAAGGATAGTGGAACACATATAAAACCAGATAGAACCATAACGCCTATACAAAATTGTATAGTGACAAAAACTCATTTGCGAGTTTGAGTAGCTTGAAAAATCGCGGAAAAGCCCATAAATAAAGGCTTTGCGGGGTGTCGAAAAGACCAAATGGAGTGCAAATGGAGTTTAAAAATTATTTTTTTCTCTTGTTTATATTCCAGATTCACCTGCAAATTTCGTGAAATCGGTTATTCTCATAAAATAAAATTAGAGTAAATATGAAGAACAGTTTGTTTTGATTGAAGTGATTTTCGTCAAGGCAGACTGTTTTTTTGTTGCCTGCATTTAGAAAACAGATACCACAGAAAGGTTCTTTACTTTCGATGAGCTTAAACTCCATGACACAGTAATCACACTGATGGAGAATTAAAAAACAAGAAAATTTGATAAATTTCGGAAAATGATGTCCGATTTTGCATCTGCCAGTACAGAGTATATGAAGAGATAAATATTCAAAACAGAGGAGGTACTGATTATGCAGAATAAATTATTTTTAAAGGCAGCCGATATATGTGAACTTCTGGAAGTAAAACAGACATCGGCTTATGAAATCATCGGAAATCTGAACAAGGAACTGGAAGAACAGGGCTACCTGACGCTTAGAGGAAAAGTTCCGACAAAGTATTTTGTGAAGCGTTTCTACGGAGTAGAAGATACTTGTGAGATTCCACAGGAAGAGGGAAAGGAATGGTTTCATGCGTAAGAGAAAAATGTATTTATCAGTGGAAGACATTGCAGAACTCTTTGGATTATCAGTTTCGTTTGCTTACCGGGTAGTGGAAAGAATGAATGCCGATCTGGCAAGCAAGAACTATTATGTGATTCTCGGTCGGGTGCCAACCCGCTATGTAGAGGACAAGATCTATGGTCTGGAACATGTTGAGCAGTATTTGAAGGAGGATAAAGCGGTATGAGTATGATGCAGGAAAAAATGTATATGGATGTGGATGATGTGTGTGCAATTCTTGGAGTTTCAAAAACTTATGCATATAGTCTGATGCGAGAATACAACAAAGAATTGAAGGCAAAAGGCTATATTGTAGTATCTGGAAAAATCTCTACGAAATTCCTGGCAGAAAAGATTTATGGCATGAAAGTCGAGGATTAGCAATGGGGGTTTACAAAGAAGGAAAAAACTGGAAAGTACAGGTCTATTACAAAGACTGGCAGGGAAATCGGAAAAGAAAACAGAAAAGAGGATTCAGGACCAAGGGTGAAGCTAAGGAATGGGAAAGAGATTTCCTGCAACAGCAGAGCCAGGGTGTGGATATTGAATTTGGAAATTTTCTGGAGATTTATTACAAAGATATGGATGTCCGTCTCAGAGAAAACACTATGTACACGAAGCGATATATTATTGACCTGAAAATCAAGCCTTATTTTGAAAAGAAGATTCTCAGTGAAATTACGGTGGCAGACGTCCGTGCATGGCAGAATGAGTTGCTGACGTATAAGGATAAGAATGGAAAAGGATATTCTCCTACTTATCTGAAAACAGTGAACTGCCAGCTGACTGCAATCTTCAATTATGCAATGCGGTATTATAACCTGCAGGATAATCCCTGCAGGAAGGCAGGAGCGATTGGCAAGAGTAAAGGAGAACCGAAGGACTTCTGGATGCAGGAAGAGTTCAATGCTTTTCTGGAGACAGTAAGTGATAAGCCGGAGACAAGAATGGCGTTTCTTTTGTTGTACTGGACCGGAATGCGTATCGGTGAATTGCTTGCACTTACTTATAATGACATCAATCTTGAAGAGAAAACCATATCAATCAATAAATCTTATCAGAGACTGAAAGGAAAGGATATGATCACGCAGCCGAAAACTCCAAAGAGTATCCGTGTGATTACGATGCCGGATTTTCTTGCAGAGGAATTTCGGGAGTATTGCAGTCATTTGTATGGAATTATGAAAAAGGAAAGACTTTTTCGGTTTACCAAATCGCATATGGAACATTGTATGGCTACCGGAATCGAGCGGTCTGGTGTAAAGCGGATACGACTTCATGATCTCCGCCATTCCCATGCCAGTATGCTGGTTGATATGGGGGTGGCTCCATTGGAGATTGCAGAACGCCTTGGACATGAAAAGGTGGAAACCACGTTGAACACTTATTCACATCTGTATCCGTCTACACAGAGTAAATTAGCAGGTTTGCTAGATAAGAAACATGAGGAAGAGGAGGAATAAGCGATGGCTGGTGACAGACATGGAAAACACAACACAACGACCATTTCTTTTCGGGTGAATTCTTATGAAAAAGCAACAATCGAAGAACGAGTGAAAGTGAGCGGAATGAAAAAACAGGATTATATCGTCCGATCATGCATTTACAATCAGGTATGTGTTGTTGGAAAGAAAGAAACAATTGAGATTATCCGGTCAGAAATGAAGGAAATGAGTTTGGTTTTGGAGGATGTGGCAAAAGATTTGAAGTCTGAAAAACCAGTTATTTCAGAACCGGTTCTTGATAGTATGACAGAACGGTATCTTGCATTTTTGGAAGCAGCATTATGGATGCTGAAAGGTTCAAGTTATTTATGGGAGGATAAAAAGGATGGAAGAGAAAGTAATGAAGGATTGTAAAGTGCTGGCATTGTGTTCACAAAAAGGCGGGGTTGGCAAGACAACAAGTTGCGTGAATCTGGCAGTCGGACTTGCAAAAGCAGGGAAGAAAGTGCTTGTGATTGACAATGATCCGCAGGGAAGTATGACAGCAAGTCTTGGGTATCATAACCCAGATGAATTACCAATCACACTGGCTACTATTCTGACAAAGATTGTAGAAGATGAACTATTTGAAAATACACTGGGAATTTTACATCACCAGGAAGGAATTGATTTGATTCCGGCAAACATCGAACTCTCTGGAATGGAAGTTTCACTTGTAAATATTATGAGCAGGGAACTTGTCTTAAAACAATATATAGAAAGAATGAGAGAAGAATACGACTATATATTGATTGACTGTATGCCATCACTTGGAATGCTGACGATCAATGCACTTGCCAGTGTCGATGCAGTTATTATACCTGTCCAGGCGGCTTATCTTCCTGTAAAGGGTCTAGAACAGCTGATACGGACGATAGGAAAGGTGCGAAGACAGCTGAACAAACAACTGAAAATTGGAGGTATATTGATCACAATGGTGGATAACCGAACGAACTATGCAAGAGATATATCTGATCTGATTTTTGATACATATGGAAACCAGATTAAGATTTTTCCACAGAGTATTCCATTTTCAGTACGAGCAGCTGAAATCAGTGCGGAAGGAATCAGCATATTTGAGCATGATCCAAAAGGAAAAGTAGCGGCTGCATATTGGCAGATGACACAGGAGGTGCTTTTGGATGAAAGGTAGAAGTGCATCGAAGATAAAACTGACATCTTATGATGAATTACTTGGAGGAGGAGAAGAAACGAACGATATCCAGCAGGTTTCACTTGAGCATTTACATTCTTTCGAGAACCATCCATTTCAAGTAAATGATGATGAGGCAATGGCGGAACTGGTGGAAAGTGTGAAAGAAGAGGGAATTCTTACAGCATTACTGGTACGACCGCTGGGTGATGGTGAATATGAAATCATCGCCGGTCACAGAAGGAGACATGCGGCACAACTTGCTGGTCTTAAAGAGGTTCCGGTTATTATCAGAAATATGGATCAAGATACAGCTGTCCGTGCGATGGTAGACAGCAATCTGCAGAGACCTAATATACTCCCAAGTGAAAAGGCATTTGCTTACCGTATGAAGATGGAAGCAATGAATCATCAGGGAACATCAGGCGGTATCAGTGCGAAAGACATTGGAAAGAACGCAAATGACAGTGCAAGGCAGGTGTATCGCTATATCCGGCTTACTTATCTGATGAATGACCTATTAAACGCAGTAGATCGTGATGTAATCGGATTGCAGGTAGGTGTAGAGCTTTCCTACCTTACGGTTCCAGAACAGGAGATGGTGGAGGAAGTGCATGAGAGTACCGGAAAATATCCAAGTCTGGAACAGGCAAAAAAAATAAGGCAACATCGAGAAGAAAAAACGCTGACAAAAGAGATTGTGCGGCTCCTGGTTATAGGAGAGCGTAAAAAGAAAACAACGGTAACATTAAAACAGGATGAAATTAAGAAGTATTTTCCTCCAGAGTATGATGAACAGAAGATACGGACTGTTATATGTCAGCTTTTGGAGGAATGGAGCAATCAGAATCATTGATAAGTACGAAGGGAGGGATGTGTCATGAGTATAAGAGCAACATTCCATTATTTTCAAGGAATGGAATGCGATATGTACAGTTTTTATCGTATTCCCAAACTGCTGTTTACAAGTGAATATTTTAAAAATCTCTCCTGCGAAGCAAAGGTGCTGTACGGACTGATGTTAGACCGGATGTCACTGTCCATCAAGAACCGGTGGTTTGATGAAGAGGACAGGGCATATATTTTCTTTTCGGTGGAAGAGATTATGGAAATGCTTAACTGTGGCAGGAATAAGGCTGTGAATTGTCTAAAAGAGCTGGATCAGGAAAAAGGGATTGGATTGATTGAGAAGAGGCGAATCGGACTTGGAAAAACAAATGTTATTTACGTGAAAAATTTCAGCCTGACAGAATATCCAGATGAGCCAGCAATCTTTGATTCGGAAGAAACACCGGAAAATGTAGCAGAGAGAAAAGAAAATACAGAGACAGAAATAGAAGAATATGCAAAAAAAGAGCCGGAAAAGCCCGTAAATACACAGAAGTTTGAAAAACAAACTTCAGGAAGTTTGAAAAATAAACTTCAAGAAGTTTCAAAAACAAACTTCAAGGAGTTTGAAAAACAAACTTCAAGAAGTTTAGAAAACAAACTTCAAGAAGTTTGAAAAACAAACTGTAATAATACTGAATATAATTATACTGAATTTAGTGAGAATGAATCTTATCAATATCTATCTGAACAAGAGAAAGGGAGAGATAGGATACAGGAGAGAAATGAGTATCGACAGTTAATTCATGATAATATCGAATATGAGATCCTTTGTCAGAGCTATGGAACTGGACGAGTAGAAGAGCTGGTAGAGCTGATGCTGGATGCAATATGTTCGACAAAGACATATCAACAGATCAATGGGGAAGCTGTGCCTACACAAGTGGTCAAGAGCCGTTTGCTCAAAGTCGGGTATGAACACATCCAGTATGTGTTTTTCAGTCTTGACAGGAGTACAAGCAAAGTGAAGAATATCCGGCAGTATATGCTGACGGTATTGTATAACGCTCCTGCAACAATCAATCAGTTTTATGATGCTGAAGTTCGACATGACATGTACTGGGGGAAGGATATTCCAGACAGGTAAGAACTTTGTGCCCACTGGGCACGAAGTTTAAAAAGAGATAGTCATATCTGGCAGATATGCTAAAATAACCTTGTGTCCACTGGGCACAAAGTAGGAGGAAGAATTATGTTGAGATTTATGATAAAACTGCCATTTCGAATTATTGCAGCTCCTGTTTGGCTGGTACTTGCAGCGGTGAATATTGTGCTGGTGTTCCTGGTTGGGTTATCTGCTGGATTCTGCTATCTGATAGCCGGAATCTCTGTTGTGACAGAAGTTTTGAGTATTGGGTTTGGAATCAGTACGGACTGGACAATGAAATCAGCGATTATTACGACAGTAGTGTTTGTTCTACTCCCACATATCGGTATGGGGATAGTTGCAGTAATTGAAGTTGTGAAATGTGGATTACAGGAATTTATTTTTGGATGATTGTGGAAAATATAGTGGCGCTATATGGAAAGGCAGAAATAAACAATGGAAGAATTATATAAAGTGATGGATGATTTGCTTGAGGTGGAATTTCAGATGAAAGCAGGGATGGATATTCTGAAAGAACTGGAAGAGTTTTATATGCTGGAAAAAGAAACCGAAAAATCGGATGCTAGAAAAGTAGCTGTGCTGATGAAAGGATATCTGCAGTCGATGAAGTCAAATATTCGAGAAATCATTCGTTATATTGATGACACGACACTTGAAAAATCAAATGATAAAAAGAAAGATAAACAGGAATCTGCGAGCACCATATCCGAGGAAGTGCAGGAATTTGTGAATCTGACAATTACAGAGCATATGGGGAAAGCATATTCAGAATGGAAGTTAAAGCAGGATAAAGAGCCAGTAAGTGAGATTGATAAGAAATACCAGAAATTACTGGAAACGTTATCCCAAGAACAGGAAGAAGTGATTACGGAATACTGTAATGCAATTTTTAGCAGTGGAGCAGAAACAGAAGAATTTTTCTATCGAATGGGATTAAAAGATGGACTGAATCTGAAAAATACGGTAAAATCTGTATTAGAAATGATATCATGAAATCGGAAGTTGGAGGATACACGCATGAAAATTGTAATCATTAATGGAAGTGCCAGAAAAGGAAACACGCTGACAGCAATCAATGCATTTATAAAAGGAGCATCAGAAAAGAATGAAATTGAAATCATTGAACCTGACAAACTCAACATTGCACCATGCAAGGGATGTGGTGTCTGTCAATGCTCTAAGGGATGCGTCGATAAGGATGATACAAATCCTACAATTGATAAAATTGCTGCCGCAGATATGATTCTTTTTGCTACACCAGTTTATTGGTGGGGAATGTCAGCACAATTGAAACTTATCATTGATAAGTGCTACTGCCGTGGATTGCAGTTAAAAAATAAAAAAGTTGGCACGATTGTTGTAGGCGGTTCTCCCGTAGACAGTATCCAGTATGAGCTGATTGATAAGCAGTTTGACTGTATGGCAAAATATCTTTCATGGGATATGCTTTTCAAAAAATCATATTATGCAACAGCCAGAGATGAACTTGAAAAAAACAAGGATTCCATGAACGAACTTGAGGGGATCGGAAAAAATTTATAAAGCACGTTCCAAATTCCTGTTTGCATATTTCATCAAACGGTACATATTAAAATTAACACAAAGGGAGATGTTAGAATGAAAGCTCATGAATATTGGTCTGTCGGAGCATTGATAACGATGCTAGGAACTTTTTATAGCGGATATAAAGGTTCAAAATCAAGCCATAAATATTTTGCGGCAAGTTCTTTGCTTTGTATGATTATGGCTATTTACACAGGTCATAAGATGATATCTAAAAACAAGAAAACAAAGAAAGAACCAATATCATTAGGAAATGAAGAATAATACAATCAACCTTGTGCCCAGTGGGCACGAAGTTGGCATAGTCACTATGGTGTCAGGAGAAATCCTGGCATCTTTTTTTTATATCTTTTTACACTTCAAAAAATAATTTCAAAAAATTTCTAAAATCATGTCCGATTTTGTCGCTCCCAATACAGAGTATATGGAAGGCAAATTGAAAATCCTCTGATTTCCAAAAATCACAAACGTAAAAGAGGTTCAGACAGTTCTTCCGATTGCACCTTGACAATTGAAGGAGCTGATACATCTTGAGGAACATGCTTACCGGAGATAATCCGGCTCGTGCAGGCGAAGACTCCTACGGGAAGAGCGAAGCAATAATGATACCACCGAAGGGTACAGGACCTCTGCTGAAACAGAGACTGTGACTGTATTTTTACAGCCGGGTTATCTGGAATGATAACGATCAGATGTATATGTACAGACAAAGCCCAAATGTGAATACTTAGATTTTCTTATTTATATTACAGGAGAAATCCTGTAGCAAGTGGGGAATGGTTCGAATCCATTCCTCATTTTTTCGTGCAGAAAATGCACAGATTATTATCCTGTTTGAAATACCAGGGAAGGGTGTTGCAGGAAGAAAGGGAGGACAAAAAGAATGAATACGATTGTTTTAATGGGTAGACTTGCCAGAGATCCAGAAACTAAGCTGACATCTACGCAAAAGGGACAAACCAAAGTATCTAGGTTTCCACTGGTAGTAAAAAGAAATCGCACAAGCAAAGCATTTGTAGTGATGATCACAGCTTATGGAAATAATGCAGAATTTGTGGAGAAATATCTTGAAAAAGGAATTAAGATTGCTCTTTCCGGAGAGTTGGTAATCTCTCAGATCAAAGATGAACAGACTGGAACTGCATCCTATTATACCGAAGTCATTATGGATAATGTAGAGTTTGCAGAAGCCAAAACAAAAAAAGAAGAATCTGACGGATTTCAACCAGCAGAGAAGAGGAAGATTCCATTCGATATACCAGAAGAACTTGAACAAGAAATGCCATTTCGATAGGAGGACAAGATTTATGAGAAAATACTTTTTAGAATTATTTGCAATAGGATTGGTTGATTCAGAAGGAAGAATCAATACAGAACATATGACAAGTGATGCGCTTATGACTGCCATGAAAACAATGGAAGAGCTGACGCAAATGAAAATGGATCGTTTGGTTTTGGAAACAACAATGGAGATGATCTTATGTATGTTTGAGTCATGTGACACAGAGGAATTTACAGAAATATTAGGCAAGCTGCTTGGCGGAAAGCAGACTTCTAAAGTGACAGCTCATTTGGAAGCACTGGAGGAATTGTTGACAGAAGAGGAATATAGTAGTTTCCTTGCAGAATATCTTGGTTATTTAACCGTGAATGTAGCAGAGTTTATTAGGAGCACAATCATTGAAAATGGTTTGATGTTACTTGCCGGTTCAGGAGGAGAAGAGGATGGAGAAGAGGATGGAGAAGACGGATTATAAAATCACAGAGTTTCACAATTCGGAGTTTGGTTCCATCCGTATGATTGAAGATGGAGGCAGACTTTTATTTTCTGGAATTGATGTAGCATTTGCTTTGGGATATGCAAAACCAAGAAATGCGATAAATGTTCATTGCAAGGGGGCTCTGAAACGGTAATGTCATTAACTTAAGAAAATTTATAATAGTATGATGGTCTTTTGCGGTTCTTTCTAAAAATTTACAGAGATTTGGGCACAACAACAAAACAGACTCGACATCTGTTTTGCTGCGGAAATATTTACTCAAAGATTTCCTACCCTACACGATATGAAAAACTAACCCAACGCTTTCTAATTATCCGTCGTTGGTAGTGCCGATCGGGTCTTTTCGGAGATAGTTCTTTCCTGATTAGAGCTTCGACATCTATCGTTGTAGATTTCTGACGCAGATAATACCTGCATATTTGAATTGCCATCGTGTAGTTTAATTGGTATGTGTACTTGCGTTTTCTTTCTTCCAGTACGACATTTGCTGAAATAATCTCACAAAAATTATACAGGACAAGTTTGGCGTAAATTTCCTGACAGATATATTCCACATTTTTAGAATGTAGATTTGTCAGACCGATTGTATATTTCAGTTCACGGAAAGAGTTTTCAATTCCCCATCTCATACGATAGAGTTCTTTGATCTTTTCAGGTGGAAATACCTCTTTATCCAGATTACTTGCGATACATTCATAAACGCCATTTTCCAGTTGAAACTGTGTAAGCCTAAGACGAAGTGTATAAAACAGGTTCTCAGAATCAAGAAAGTCAAATGGCGATGAGTTTGAGAGATACTTATAACCTTTCGTTTTATAAAACTTTTGTTTTCTGGTCATGATCAGTTCTACCTCTTCATCGAATTCACAGGAGACAGGCAAAGAAAGGCTTCCAGAAATGCTTCCTTTTTTTGAGGTGTCTTTAATTCGTATCAGATAAAAGAGCCCATGTTCTTGAATATTTGCAAAAATGTTATAGGTTTCGTAGCCTCGGTCTGCCATAATGATAGTCTTCTGGTTTGCAGACAATCTTTTAACCATTTCGATTAGGGCAGACGATTCATTTTCTTCATAAGGCTCTTGAATCAGAGCATCAACATATCGCCTGCTTTGAAGATCATACAGTGCATTAAGATGCAGTTGGTTAAATCCGAAAGACCCTTCCTTGCCAGCAAAATGCGTACGTGGATTTAATGGATCACGAAATATATTCAAATCTGAACCATCACAGGCAAGTAACTGATAACCTTGATAGTTTTTGGTACATTCTATCTGTTCATGAAATTTGTGAAACAACTGGTACATGGTATCTGGTTTTAATTTGTTTCTTTGCTGTATGAAACCAGAACGGGTTATCTGATTCAGATCATAATTAAAATATTTGTGCAATTCAGAGTTAAGAGAGCCACCTTCCATAGTAAGAAGAAAGTTTATGGTTGAAGTAAAGTTCATCTTCCGATTTCTGGTAAAATCATGTCCTGGATTTTTAACGTAATTCTCTATCCGGCTGCACATGCTGGAAATGATAGAGTCGAGTTTGTTGCGAACATAATCAGCGTAAAAGTTCATCAGCGGTTCCTCCTAAAATGTATTCATTCAAGGAGGCTTCGCCACATTTTTTCTGATATTTGTCAAGGGGATTTTCAAGTTTGTTTGATAAATTTTCTTAAATTAATGACATTACTGAATCAGGGCCCCCTTTGGAGAGATAGATATTCGATGAGAACATCAGCAGTCGGGGATACATCCTTTCCCGTGAGAACCGATTGCTTTCAATAGATCATACAGTTGCCGATCAGCCAGAAATAGAAGCTATCCCACAGCGGATATTTCTGCGGAATCTGCATGAAGAGATGTTAGGACAGTGACAGACTGTGAATGGAACAAACAATACAATGATTGGTCTGGCTGCGGAAGCGGTCGGGAAGGAGGACAATTATGCAGAGAATACAGGATATGTTTATCAATATGGAAGAAGTGGCAGAGGATGCTTATAAGAATACGGAATTATTGCTGAGTCAGTATACTAAAGTAATGTTCCGTATTGAGAAGAACCTTGTGGATATAGATTATGAAATGTATGCAGAGGAAGGGAAGCATCTGAAGGAAATGTTATATGATCTGGTAGATTTCGATGCGACTGCAGAGAAACGCAGAATCCAGGAAAAGCTTCTGAATAATGATATGAATCTCTGTTTGCTGGAAATCATGAGAGATTCCCTGATAGCTTTGAGGGATTATCCAAAAAATGGACAGCTGTATTATCGGCTTTTGAAATATAGATATTTTGAAGCAGGAAATACCAATGAAGATGTGATGCTGATGCTGGATGATATGCCAAGCACTACTTATTATCGAAACCGTAAGAAAGCAATCCGTTTGTATGCAACAATGCTCTGGGCATTTACACGTCCGGAAAAGATACAGAATAAGATGGAGGAAATAAACTGGAAGAAAAGTGGAAGTAAAGTGGCAGTGAACTGACAGTAAACTGGCATGTGAATGGTATTACAATGAAAATACGTGCATGTTAGAATTGATATGCTGAGAGAAATAGACCTTCGCAGACGTAATGTTTGCGGAGGTTTTTCTTTTCTCAAATTTTAAGGCGTCAGGCTGTGCCCGGAAGGGCATGGCCTTTTTTTATACCCAAAAACAGGTTGCAGATTTGAAAAAGCTTCCTTTTTAACAGGTAGATGCCGGAAAGGAAGAGCATATCAAGATGCAGGGAAGAGGCAGGCATTATGCCAGATATCCATGATTTTCGATTTGTCACAAATCAAATCAACAAAAACGACAAATCGGAGAAACAATCATGGAAGAAAGAAAATACACATTTTACGACAGATATCAGAAGGTGAAATACGCTAATATTACAGCAGAAGAGCTGGAAGTTCTTAATATTTTTTATAATAAGGAACATTATATGTTTGATCAGCAGCATCAGAGAAATAATACAGTATTATTTTGTGGATTAGAATCAGAAAACGGTTGTGCGACAGACTTTATCGCAGATAGTGGACGTGACATTGCATCGGATATTACAACTGAGATCTTCTTTAAAGAACTCTTCAGCGATCTGACAGAGAAAGAAAAGAAAATCGTGAGCGATTATTTTATCATGGGAAAACAGGTTAAAGAAACAGCAGAGGAACTGGGCATCAGCACACGTCAGGTGAGTAGAGACAAGAACAGTGCTTTGGCAAAAATGTTGAAGAGGATGAAAGCAGCTGGATATGAATCATATGCTGAGGCGGCAGGTGCATTTCTGCAGGAAAGCGATTATATTCCAACACAGATGGAGACACAGAACTCGATTATGAAGAAAAGGACCGGAGAAGTGAGACTGCCATCAGATCATAAGATGAAAAAATAAATTAGTTAAAAATTAATCATGATAATAATGTGATGATATCACAGAAAACAAATGAATTTCAGATTATAATAAAGCCACAAAAGAAAAAACAAGGAGGACTGTAAAATGTCTGCTATTAATATCAATAAAAATAATTTTCAGAATGAAATAATGGATTCCGAGAAAACCGTTCTTTTAGACTTTTGGGCTCCTTGGTGTGCTCCTTGTCGTATGGTGGCTCCTATCATAGAGGAGATAGCAAGTGAACTCCCTGATATCAAAGTTGGAAAGATCAATGTGGATGAGCAGCCAGAACTGGCAAGTAAATTTGGTATTATGAGTATTCCAACTTTGGTGGTTATGAAGAATGGGAAGATTGTAACAAAAGTTTCAGGGGCAAGACCTAAGAAGGCAATCTTAGAGATGCTTTAAGGAGGTGCGTTAATGGGATTTTTTGATTTTTTAAAACAGGCGAATATTAATCAAGGGATAGAGGAATATAAAAAGACTGCTGGTGCAGTTCTGCTGGATGTTCGTACGCCGCAGGAATATCAGGAAGGGCATATACCAGAAAGTAAAAATGTGCCATTGCAACAACTTAACAATGTTGTTTCGGTAGTGAAGAATACAGAAATACCGCTGTTTGTATACTGTTATTCCGGAGCCCGAAGTCGTCAAGCAACTGGGATGTTGCAACGAATGGGATATTCTAAAGTAAATAATATTGGTGGCATTGCTGCTTATTCAGGAAAGGTGGAAAAATAAGATGAAGGTAATAATCGTAGGCGGTGTAGCCGGAGGAGCTACAGCTGCAGCAAGAATACGAAGATTGGATGAACATGCAGAAATTACTGTGTTTGAAAGATCCGGATACATATCCTATGCGAATTGTGGGCTTCCATATTATATCGGAGACGTGATCACAGACCCGGAAGAACTTACACTACAGACACCAGAGAGTTTTTTTAAACGATTCCGTATTAACATGAAAATTCATCATGAAGTTATCTCCATACATCCGGAACGAAAAACGGTTTCAGTGAAAAATTTAGAGAATGGTGAGATATTTGAAGAAAACTATGATAAGCTGATCCTCTCTCCAGGTGCAAAGCCAACACAGCCGAGACTTCCCGGAGTAGGTATGGATAAACTTTTTACACTTCGTACTGTAGAAGACACTTTTCGGATAAAGGAATATATAAATAAGAATCATCCAAAATCGGCTGTATTGGCAGGTGGCGGTTTTATTGGTCTGGAACTGGCAGAAAATTTTAGGGAGCTTGGCATGGATGTTACAATTGTCCAGCGGCCTAAGCAGCTGATGAACCCATTTGACCCGGATATGGCATCCATGATCCATAATGAAATGAGAAAGCATGGGATAAAACTGGTACTGGGCTATACAGTAGAAGGATTTAAAGAAAAGGACAATGGAGTAGAGGTTCTATTAAAAGATAATCCATCCCTTCAGGCTGATATGGTGGTGCTGGCAATCGGAGTTACACCAGACACAGCATTAGCAAAAGAAGCTGGTCTGGAACTTGGCATCAAGGGAAGTATCGTAGTGAATGACAGAATGGAAACTTCTGTACCGGATATTTATGCAGCAGGTGATGCAGTTCAGGTAAAACATTATGTTACGGGTGATGATGCGCTGATCTCTTTGGCCGGACCAGCCAACAAGCAGGGCAGGATCATCGCTGATAATATTTGTGGTGGTGACAGCCGTTACCTGGGCAGTCAGGGAAGCTCCGTTATCAAAGTATTTGATATGACAGCAGCCACTACAGGTATCAATGAAACCAATGCCAAAAAGTCAGGATTAGATGTAGATACAGTAATTCTTTCTCCTATGAGTCATGCCGGTTACTATCCTGGTGGAAAAGTGATGACCATGAAGGTGGTTTTTGAAAAAGAGACTTATCGTTTGCTTGGTGCTCAGATTATTGGATATGAAGGAGTTGATAAACGTATTGATGTGCTGGCAACAGCAATTCATGCAGGGCTGAAGGCAACCCAGCTGAAAGATCTGGATCTTGCATATGCACCGCCGTATTCCTCTGCCAAGGATCCTGTAAATATGGCAGGATTCATGATAGACAATATAGCAAAAGGTACCTTAAAACAATGGCATCTGGAAGATATGGATAAGATTTCTAAAGATAAAAGTGTTGTATTGCTGGATGTGAGAACTGTAGGTGAGTTTAACAGGGGGCATATGGATGGATTCAGAAATATTCCTGTAGATGAACTAAGGGAACGTATCAATGAAATTGAGAAGGGAAAGCCTGTTTACTTGATATGCCAAAGTGGTCTGCGCAGCTACATTGCCAGCCGTATTCTGGAAGGAAACGGTTATGAAACATACAACTTCTCCGGTGGATTCCGCTTCTATGATGCAGTGGTTAATGACCGTGCGTTGATTGAAAGGGCATATGCATGTGGTATGGATTATTAAAAAATAATCACAATAATTTTATAATTTACTTGTAGCGTAAAAAGATCCCCCATTTATTAGAATGACTTTCACAATTCTGATAAATGGAGGATTCTTTAGATGTCATAGAAAAACAGTTTTATGATCTTTGTAGTGTTTCCAGTCTTTTCGAATCAAGGATGGTGATTTTGCCGCGTGAGAGTTTGACGAGACCATCGCCCTGAAAGTATCGAAGCATTCGAGTGATCACTTCCCTGTGGGAACCAAGATGGTTTGCGATAGTTTCGTGAGTGATTTTCAGTTCATTTGTTCCTTCGATAGAGGTCTCTTCTAAAAGAAATGAAGCAACACGCTTATCCAAACTCTTCCACATGATCTGTTCAATCAGCCACATGACATCAGAAAAACGGCTAGCCATTAATTCATTGGTATAGTTTGCGACGGGAGCCGATTCCTTCATGATGTCCTTATAGATTTCAGCAGGGATGATCCAAAGATCAGTATCTTTTTCTGCTTCAATGGTTACTTCAAATTGAATGGACTGCATGATACATGAGGCGGATAAAAGACACATATCCATATCGAACAGGCGGTAAAGTGTAATTTCTCGTCCTTCATCTGAAAGTATGTAAGTTCGAAGCTGCCCGGATTTAACCAGTAATAATCCAGTACAATCCAGGTTTCCGTTGTGAATGATCGTTCCTTTTTTTACATCCCGTGTAATCAAATTGTCTGAAATTACTTTTTTCTGTGCTGTATTTAAGTCATTCCATAGTGGAAAATAATTTTCGAAGCTCATAACAGTTATCTCCTTTACGAACATAGTATACTTACTTTTTTTAGATGCGTCAATTATATAATTGACATATGCCATAAATAAAAATATACTGACTATAGTACATGACTGTTGTGAATATGAGGGAGGGATAAATAATGCAGGGAGATGTCAGTTTTACATTTTTGGACCGAATTGAAGAAGTAGAACTGAATATTGTAGATAGACGATGGCAGTCTGCACTGGCATTGGCATTGACTTTGCCAGATATTTGCGGAGGTATTGCTTTCCCGGAAATTGTTAAACATTATCGAGATGGCCGGGTTATGCTGGATCGGCAAAAGAATCCGACCCGTGATGTGGGAACCCAGTATATTCGCTGGTTTGATGAATATGCAGGGGACTACTTTAAACTATCTCAATCCGATGAAAAGCCATATATTTGCGGAGAACGCTGTTGGCAGCTTCGATGTGAATATCTTCATCAAAATAAAGGATTTTTGAATGATGAAAATAATATACGCTTTCATCTTGGACTAAACTGTGGAATGTCAGTTTGTCAGTTGGAAAGTATGAACATACAGGAGAACGGAAACGATATTCGTATAGACATAGAACAGTTTTGTCTGAGGATGTGCAAGGCAGCAAAGAGTTATTATGATAAAGTTCATTTGGAAAAAGACTTTAGTCTCTATAATACACCAGTTTTGGATTTTATTCAGGTAACACAAAAAAAGAAAGCTGCTTCTATTATTGCACTGGTCTGTGGCAGTGAACGTTATGCAAAAGGATTAAAAGAAACATTGCAATTTATTTCAGATCAGATCATGCTGTTTTACACACCGGAAAGTGCTAAAACAAGATTAGGCAGACATAAGCCGGATCTTTGGATTGTTACCGAAGATATGACGAGCCAACCGAATCAGCCATGGCGTGCGGACAGGACAACACCTGTAATTTTAATCACAGGCAATCCTGATGCTGTTGAAATTAAAAAGAATTCAGGAAAACTAACTGTTCTTTCTATGCCATTATCAATAGTTGATTTGCGGAAAACCGTCGAAATATATGTGTCGTGAGGAGAAGTTTATGCTGTACATAATACTATTATTTGTATTTGTAGTTGTAGTTGTATATTTGATGATGCTTATGCGGAGACAGAAAGAAAAGATGAGCGAAATTAAAATACAAATAGATCAACTGCAAGCACAACATGATCGATTGCAGAAAGAAAGGGATCAGTTACAAGAACGGATGAATCATCTGGAAGAGCAACGAGAACACTTGCAAATGCAAACAGACCAGGCATTTCGGAGTGCTGATGAAATCGAGAAAATTTACGATGAGATATGGAATCATGCTAATACCATTCACCTTTATTCTTCGTTATCTGAAGAAGAAAGCAAATCTATAACAACGAAAGAAAAACAAAAAGTAATTATTAGAACAACTGAGGAGATTCTAAACATTATATATAAATATAAAGGTGATGTATAATAAAAATATGTCATTCTAGTTATTAGCGTTCAAGGTAAATTCTTATGTAATAATATCACAGAAGAATTTACCTTTTTCAGGTACAATAGAGATACAAAATTTGAAAGGGGAACAAAGCATTGGCAAAAAGAGTGGCAAGTGTTGATAAAAAAAGATGTGTTGCCTGCGGAGTATGTGAAAATACTTGTCCGCTGGCAGCGGCCAAAGTTTACCATGGATGTTATGCTGTGGTAGAAGAAACAGTGTGTGTAGGATGTGGAAAATGTGCAAAGTCCTGTCCGGCAGGTTGTATTGAAATGAAAGAGAGGACAGCGATGTGAAGAAAAAGAAACATTGGTATGATTATTTATGGATATGGGCGATCCTTTATTTTGCTCTCGGTTTTTTTAATGTTTTGTTCGCTTGGTTTGGGATGATTGATTTCCTGTTGCCGTTAGGAATAGCAATATTCGGTGGAAATAAATTTTTCTGTAATCATTTGTGTGGACGTGGCCAGCTTTTTAGCAAGCTTGGTGGAGATTTAAAATGCTCAAGAAATAAACCAACCCCGCGATGGATGAGTTCAAAATGGTTCCGATACGGCTTTTTGATATTTTTCCTTACAATGTTTGGGAATATGGTATTTCAGACATATTTAGTTGGTGCCGGAGCATCCTCCTTGCGTGAAGCCATCAAATTATTCTGGACATTCCGTGTTCCGTGGGGATGGACATATACTGCCGGAACAGTAGCTGATTGGGTGGCACAGTTTAGTTTTGGATTTTATAGTTTGATGCTTACATCTTTGTTATTAGGGTTGATTGTAATGGTGTTATATAAGCCACGAACCTGGTGTACATTTTGTCCAATGGGAACAATGACGCAGGGTATCTGTAAATTAAAAAATAATGAAAAGAAGTAATGCTATAAGGTGATTCATAAAAGGCATATGTCAAAAACGTTATTGACATATGCCTTTTATAGGACTATTATATAAGAAAAGCGAGAAAGGAGCAGTTTATGCCGAGACCAGTAAAATGCAGAAAAGTCTGCCATTTCCCCAATGTTTTAGAATTTCTTCCGGCAGATGATACGGAGAAAAAAACACCCATTGTTCTGACGGTAGATGAGTACGAGACAATCCGTCTTTTGGACAAGAAAGGTTATAGTCAGGAGCAATGTGCAGCATCTATGCAGATCGCAAGAACAACGGTTCAACGAATTTACGAGATTGCCAGGAAGAAAATAGCAGATGCACTCATTGATGGATATCCACTCAGAATCGAGGGTGGGGATTTCAGAATCTGTGACGGTCAGAGCGGCAACTGCAGCTTTGGAGGATGTTACAAACAGGAAATTTACAAAAAATATGCAGCAGAAAAAGGAGAAGGTATTATGAGAATAGCAGTAACATATGAAAATGGACAGATTTTCCAGCACTTTGGACACACAGAGACATTTAAGATTTACGATGTAGAGGAAGGAAAAGTAGTACATTCAGAAGTAGTAGATACGAATGGAAGCGGACATGGCGCATTGGCAGGAGTTCTTAATGCATTGAATGCAGATGTTTTGATTTGTGGCGGAATCGGAGGCGGCGCACAGACAGCGTTAGCGGCAGCAGGCATCAAGCTTTTCGGAGGAGTTTCCGGAGACGCAGATGAAGCAGTAGAAGCTTTTATCAATGAAACACTTGAGTATAATCCGGATGTGAAATGTTCTCATCACGAGCACAACCACGGGGAAGGACATACATGTGGCGAGCATGGATGTGGAAGCCACAGTTGTCATTAAGAAGTGAGATTGCCATCGGATCATAAGATGAAAAAATAAAAGGTATTGATCTATAAAGAGGGAAGGGAACCCGCATCATCAAATTTGCTTGTGATGTCGGGTTCTCTTTTTATTTGCATAATGATATACTTTTATTGTGGTTAGAAAAATAAAGCATGTACAAAACTCATAGGAGAAAGATGTATACTTATGACAACATTTGGTGATAAAATTAGGAAGTTGCGAAAAGAGAAAAAAATGACTCAACAAAAGCTGGGTGATATGGTGGGCGTTTCTCATAGAACAATTCGATCTTGGGAAGTTGAAGGACGATATCCGAAGCAGAGTAGTTTATATCAAAAACTGGCAGATGCATTTCAGTGTCAGGTTTCTTATCTTATGAATGATAATGAAACCGTGTGCTTGGGTAATGATGAGCCAAGTGAATATGCTGGTGCTAAACAGGCAAGGCAGATTCTTGAACAGGTAGCTGCTTTATTTGCCAGTGGAACTATGACCAATGAGGACAAAACTATTTTCATGGATGAGATGACGAGACTTTATCTGGCATCAAAAAAGAACAGAAGAAAATGGTAAGAAGAAATGAACTGTTTTGTTTTCTTGCTTGATAGAAAAGAAGAATAGAACGTATAATAGTGTTAATGATCCAGAGAAGATTGCTCTGGAAATAGAATTATTCGTACCAGTGGTGCGAGTATAGAGTAGGAGTGAAAGAATGGTAGAAGATACTATGTTTTCCGGGGAATCGAAAAATATTGAGTACAAGGTATCCTTACCCGATAAAAGTGAAAAATACATGAAGACGATTGTAGCTTTTGCCAATACACAAGGCGGCAAGCTGATTGTTGGAGTAGATGATAAAACACACCAGATTGTTGGTGTGGAAAATGATGTGTTGTTTCAGCTGATGGACGGAATTGCCAATGCAGTTTCTGATTCCTGTGTGCCACAGATTATTCCTGATATTGAGCCGCAGACAGTAGACGGGAAAACGGTCATTGTTGTATCAGTAGAAGCTGGAAAGAACAGACCGTATTATCTGAAATCAAAGGGAAAAGATAATGGTACTTATATCCGTGTTGCAGGTACATCAAGGCAGGCATTTCCGGAGAAGATAAAAGAGCTGGAAATGGAAGGAGCCAGAATCTCATGGGATGAGCTTACTTGTGTGGGTTATCCTGTTTCAGAGGAAGCAACAGAGAAACTTTGTCAGGATATCGAAAAGTTCCGGAAGAAGGCAGGAATGGCAGAGCATTCTGTAAAGAAAGAGCAGCTGATAAACTGGAAAATCTTGAAGCAGAGCGAGGGACAGCTTCTGGCAACGAATGCCTATGCATTGCTGACATCAGATTATTTTTCATTCGCCAAAACACAATGTGCGGTATTCAAGGGAACAGATCGTGCAGTGTTTCTGGATAAGAGAGAATTTACAGGACCAATCTATACACAAATCGAAGAAGCTGTAGACTTTGTATTGAGAAATATTCGACTCGGAGCAACGATTGATGGATTGGTGCGAAAAGAGAAGTATGAGCTACCACCGGAAGCAATCAGGGAAATGATCATTAACGCCCATTGTCACCGTAACCTATTGGATGAATCCTGTATTCAGGTCGCAGTTTATGATGACAGGTTGGAGGTGACTTCTCCAGGCGGATTATATAACGGATTGACTTATGAGGAAGTCATGAATGGTCATTCTAAGATCCGGAATAAAGGTATTGCCAATATATTCAGTCAGATGGGACTCGTAGAAGCATGGGGAAGCGGAATAAAAAGAATCCTGAATGCTGCAGAAGAGTATGGACTTCCGAGACCGAGATTTCAGGAATTTGATAATATGTTTCGGGTAGAGGTGTTCCGTAATTCATTTCCGATGACAAATGAAAAAGAAAGCATCGGAGAAGCATCGGAGAAGCATCGGAGAAGCATCGGAGAAGCATCGGAGGCAGAGTGGAGAACAGATCTCAACGATACACAGCAAAAGATTATAAAGTTGCTTTCAGAAGATCATCAATTATCAGCGGTTAAGTTAGCTGAAAAAATCGGGGTTGCCAGTCGAAATATTGAGAACAATATTAAGAAGTTAAAAGAGTATGGTATTCTTATAAGACATGGATCTCCAAAGAATGGTTACTGGGAGATTGTTGATAAAGATCTACAGGAGTGAGAAGTAAATTAGTCTAAGATTAGTCCAAGAGAATATATAGATAAATAACAAAAATAGATTGACATTTTGTAGTAATTAGTAGTAAACTGTACTTGTGGAAGGGAAGTGATATGTTTGGCTAGAAAAACACCAAAAGATGGCAAAGAAGAAAACATACGAGTACGGGTGACTCCAGAGCAAAAACAGAGACTTGTTGAGTATGCAGAAAGACACTATCAGAGCATGAGTGGTGTTGTATGTCAGGCATTGGATCTCCTGTACGCAAGAGAAGAACAACAAAATAATAAAGAGTAAAATGGAGTTATTTTGGAGTTTATTTCTTCATAAGCGGTGCGAAAAGCACAGAATCAGAACATATGTTCGAACTATAAGCCTCTAATAACAGCCTTTGCGTGTCATGAAATGCAGTCCGCAAAGGAGTTTGAGTAGGATTTTGCAAAAAAAGACCCAGTATTTATGCGGTTTCCAAGCAAATTCCGTTATTTTATGGCAACGGATTGGCAACACTTTTTGCAATATCCGTTGAATAAAATTATATTTCTATAACATAAAAACCTTACTGATGAACTGTTTCCAAAATTGGAAAGAGCAGTCAGTAAGGTTTTTTCTTTTTGCATTTCTTTATTGATTCTCTTTTTTCAGTGCCTTGATGAGTTCGTCAGAGAGTTCCTGAGACAGAACCTTTGCACGAATTTCAGAGGTATCCAGTTCCGGATAGTTATATCGCCAGTTATCGTATTCTTCCTGGCTGATTTCTCCGGCTTCCAATTTTGCAGCCATTTGCTGCCATGCATGAAAAGGTGTGAACAGGTGCTGATATTCTTTGTGCTCCCGGTCAAGTCGGAGGCAGAGTTCTCCGTCAATCTCTCCAATCTTGATACCATACATATCTTCCAGCGCAAAGAGGGTGTGCATGAGACCAAGATAGGAGTCAATGTTTGGGACATTGATGGCTCTGGGACTGACACCGAAGATCTGTGCCATTTCTTTGACCAGATCAGCTTTAGGGGTTCTGGCTTCTGTCTCGTACTGCGCCACACGGACATCCGAAGTCTTTCCAAGGAATCCAAGAAGCTCGCCAAGCTCCTTCTGCTTCATACCTTTTCTGTTTCTGAAAAATTTAATACGTTTTCCAAATGCCATAGGAATCTCTCCTTTTTCTGAAATCTTTTATTCATTTTTGAATATATGTTCCTACTGTTGTGCAATGAATAGGAACTGGTGGTTAACGATATTTGTTTAAATCAGTATAGCATATGGAAAAATAAGACGCAAGAAAAACTTAAACAAAAAAATTTAATTGCCGACGTTTGAAACACTTGACTTAACGGAAAAAAGTTAATATAATACAATCAAAACTTAACTAAATAACGTTAAGTTAAAGAAAATTTGAAAATGAGGTTGTATAAGGTGCCTTGAAAGTTTGGATAAGTAGAGGGGTTTTTCCTCGAAGATGATGCGGAAGGAGGTGAATGGAATGTCTGAATTAAAGAATGGATTTCTGACTGCGGAAGAGGTAATGGATATTTTACAGGTCAAGCAGTCAAAGGCATACCAGATTATCCGCCAGCTGAATAAAGAACTCAGCGGAATGGGACTGATCACAGTGCCGGGGCGTGTGGATGCCAATTATTTCAAGAAAAAGTTGTTTTATGAAGAAAAATAGGAGGTACTTAAGATGGCTGTATATCAGGAAAAAGACAAAGGTACATGGAGAGTGGTGTTCCGGTACACCGATTTTACCGGGGAAAGAAAGCAGACGCAGAAACGTGGTTTCAAAACCAAACGGGAAGCGACTGCATGGGAACATGAGATGATGCTCCGAAAAGGAAATAAGCTGGATATGACGTTTGAGAGCTTTTATGAGATTTATTCCGAGTATAAACGTCAGAGGGTGAAGGAAAGTACATTTGAGACGAAAAGCCACATTGTGCGGACAAAAATCCTTCCTTACTTTGGAAAACGGAAAATCAACGAGATTACCGTGGCGGATGTGATCGCCTGGCAGAATGAGATGATGGCATATCGAGATGAAAAGGGCAAGCCCTATTCCGTGGATTATCTGAAAACGATTCAGGCTCAGCTTACAGCAATTTTCAATCATGCAGTGAACTATTATAATCTGCCCTGCAATCCGGCAAGACAGGCAGGAAGTATGGGAAAAGAGATTCCAAAGGAAATGAAATTCTGGACAAAGGAACAGTATCTGAAATTTGCCGAGGCGATGATGGACAAGCCCAGATCCTATTATGCTTTTGAGATGCTTTATTGGACCGGAATCCGGGAAGGGGAGCTGCTTGCTCTCACACCGTCAGATTTTGATTTTGAGAAACAGACGGTGCGGATCAATAAAACGTATCACCGGATGAAAAAGCAGGACATTATTACTTCGCCAAAGACAGCGAAAAGTAACCGGATCGTTGTGATGCCGGAGTTCCTCTGTGAAGAAATGCAGGACTATTTTCAGATGTATTATTCACTGGCACCGGATCAGAGGATTTTCCCATTTTCCAAATCATATCTGAAACATGAAATGGAACGAGGATGCAAAGCGACAGGAGTTCCGATCATACGAATTCACGATCTTCGCCACAGCCATGTTTCCCTGCTGATCCACATGGGATTTACAGCACTTGCCATTGGAAACCGGGTGGGACATGAAGCGGAAAAAATCACGTACCGATATGCACATTTGTTTCCAACGGTGCAGACTGAGATGGCGAATAAGCTGGATGTCGAGAGAATGGAGAAGGAGGATGAAATCTGATGGAGAGAACATTGGACGCAAAAGGACGATGGAGAAACCGGACGGTGGGATTCCGGGTATCCGAAGAGGAAGCAAAAATGATTGACTGCATGGTGGCATTATCCGGGCTTACTAAGCAGGAATACATCCTGAGAAAGTTAATGGACTGGGAAGTGACCGTGCAGGGAAATCCAAGAGTGTACAAAGCATTGAAAAATCAGATGCAGCAGATTTACGGAGAACTGAAACGGTTGGAAGTGTGCAGTGAAGAAAATGAAGAACTGCTTCAGACCATCCAGATGGTTGCTGTGACACTGAATGGGATGAAGGAGGAACCGCAGCATGTGGAATTCCAGGAACATCCCTAAAAAAGAAAATGCCCCTGCTGGTAACAAGGACATTTCTAAAACTCATACAAACTTATGCAGGCTCTGGTAAAGCCTCATAGACAAAACTCAATCCTTACGGGAGAAGTCTGCCTATACGCATATAGCTTTATGTGTAGTATAGCAAAGTTCTCCTGTAACGGAAAGAGGGAAAATTACTGAAATTAATAACAAAGGATACAGGAGGACGGAACATGAACATTTTTCAGGAAGTGAAAGCACGTGTCACTGCAAGGCAGGTGGCAGAAAGATATGGCTTAAAAGTGCGACGTAATGGGATGGTGTGTTGTCCTTTTCATAATGACAAACATCCCAGTATGAAGATTGATCAGAATTATTATTGTTTTGCCTGTGGGGCAAAGGGAGATGCAGTCAATTATGTGGCGGTGCTGTTTGGATTATCCCAGTTCGAAGCGGCGAAGAAGATCAATGAATACTTTTCTATGGGAATTCCAATCGAGAAAACAGAGATAAGAAGAAAACAAAATTCAGGTGCCAGGGAAAAAGAGAAGGTTCCGACAAAAGAGGAACGGATTCGGTTTGTTCAAAAGAAAATTGATAAATGGGCAAAGGATGCTACGAATGTATTACTGCGGTATCTACGATGGATAGAATTCTGGAAGGAATTTTATAAACCGAAATCTATGGAAGAGGAATGGCATCCGTTATTTGTCGAAGCCTTACAGAAAGAAAGCAAGATCAGTTATCTGGTGGACATTCTGATGTTTGGAACGGATGAAGAGATTCTGGATTTTTCCAGAACGGAAGGGAGGAGGTGAAGCGGTATGAACAGAGAATTGCAGAATATGAGCGAGGAGTCCTTGCAGAACTTAGAGGAGATTGTGGAAACGGAACTTCTGACAGTGGAGGATATCCGGGAACGGCTGGATACCACGGAAAAAGGGAAAATCCGTCAGTCCATACAGAACTGCAAATATGCGTTGGAGCATGATCCCTGTCTGAAAGGAGCTATCTGCAGAAATGAAATGACGTGTCAGATTGACATCATGAAGAAAATGCCCTGGAAAAGGCGAGGGGTCCATATGACCGATACCGATATGAACAATCTGGCGTTATATCTGGAAAAGAATTATGGATTGACCAGTGACCGGGTGATTGCAAAGGCGATAGATATCGTGGCGAATGAAAACAGTTTTCACCCGATTCTTGAATATCTGGAAAGTCTGAAATGGGATGGGATTCCGAGAATACAGCATATGCTGACACATTTCTTTGGAGCAGAAGATATTGCATATACCGGAGAAGTGATGAAGATGCATATGATGGGAGCGATCCGCAGGCTGTATGAGCCGGGAGCCAAATATGATATCATGCTCTGCCTTGTCGGAGGGCAGGGAACCGGAAAATCCACGTTCTTTCGTTATCTGGCAATCAAAGATGAATGGTTTACGGACGATATGAAGAGGATTGATGACAAGAAAGTTTATGAATACCTACAGGGACACTGGATCGTGGAAATGTCAGAAATGAACGCAGTGGCAAATGCCAAGAGCATTGAAGAGACGAAATCGTTCCTGAGCCGGCAGAAGGATATTTATCGTATCCCTTATGAAAGGCGGGCAGAGGACAGATATCGACAATGTGTATTTTGCGGTACTTCCAATGACCTGAATTTTCTTCCATTTGACCGTACAGGGAACCGAAGATTTGCACCAGTCAGGGTATTTCCGGAAAAAGCGGAAACCACCATATATGAAAATGAAGCAGAATCCAGAGCATACATTATCCAGACATGGGCGGAGGCAATGGAGATATACCGAAGCGGAGACTATCCGATGACCTTTTCGCCGGAGATGGAAGATCACGTCAAACTTCTCCAGAGGGAATTCATGCCGGAAGATACCCAGACAGGCATGATTCAGGCGTTCCTTGATGCATATGAAGAAGATTATGTGTGTTCGACCATTATCTATCAGCAGGTATTCCATCAGGAAGGAATCGTGCCAAAATGGCAGTCAAAAGAAATCGGTGATCTGATGGACAATGAGATCGTTGGCTGGACGAAACATGGCAATCACAGGTTTGGTGGATCAATCGGAACGCAGAGGTCGTGGAAGCGGATTCAGCCGAAAAAAGATGAAGAGGGATTCCTGAAGGTGGATGAAAGCATGGAAATTCCATTTGATTAAGCATTACTTTTAAAATGTTTTGAGCTCTGTTCACAGGTTTCTGTTCACAAAAATCCGAGCGAAATGTGAACAAGAAGGTGTGAACAGGAGCAATAAAACTTTGAAAACAAAGCAGAAACGAGAAACAGCCCGGAAACGGGCATCAATAAAAATGGCGGATACGCCAGTTGGAAAAAATCAATCATCAGTACATATAGAATCATCCGGGTATGACAAAAGTAGCCCTCGGCGATTGAGAGCGAAATACACCCATCGCACAAGCTGAAGCTTATACTCTGTGTCTTTCGTCCTCCCGGAGGGCCTCGCAGGGGCGGAGGTTGCCTGCCAAAGTATTCTGCAGAAACAAATAATAGTGGTGATTTCTGATGGCAGCGTATCCGACGAAAAGGAGGAAGTGTGAACAGACGAAATCATAGTTTTGTGATGGAAAGCAAGCTGCATGATGTAAAAGGCAGAGTGGATTATATCAGCAGTCCCAAGCGGCAGGAAAATCTGTATGCGGTCTTTTCCAATGTGGAGGACAGCTACTGGGATTTGCTTGCGGAACAGAATCAGCGGGATTTTGCAAAAAGCGGAACAGATGGAACCTGTATTGAAGCCAGAGAGCTGATCATTATGTTACCGCCAAGTCTGATCGATTATGACCATGAGCTTCTATTGAAATACATGACATCAAAATTTTTGGAGAAGTATGATGTGGGCTGCTGTGCGGCTTTGCATCATAAATAAAAATAAAACCAATCTGCATATTCATCTGATATTTTCAGAACGGGAGATCCGGCAGGAAGTGGCGCGAAAAACTGCAAGTAGAAATATGTTTTATAATGAATTCGGAAAGCATGTGAGGACGAAAAAGGAGATTTTGGATGAGGACGGAAATCTCCGACCCGGATGTAAGATCATCAAAAAAGGGGAGGTGTATGAGTCGAATTTCTTTCAACCAAAGAAAGAGGAATTTAAGTCCCATGCATTTCTTGAAGATATAAAGCAGGTCATGACGGATGCTATCAATGAGATTGTGAAAGATGAAAATGAGAAGCTGCAAGTATTTCAGAAAGGCGGTCCTTGTCTTGCTACCAAAAAGATTGGGAAAAACAATCCCAAAGAAGCGGAGATTAGGGCAGATAATTATCTCCGGCAGGAATGGAACCGGAATGTAGATCGGGCATTACTTACAGGTGCATCAGAAGTAGAAGTGATGATGGCAAAGCAATCACAGATTGATGAACCGGTGGCGGAGTCGCTCCGAGAGCATGGGCAGAATCCGAAATTATTTACCGGGATTCTCCAGAAAGCAGTCGGATACCTAAGGGGATTTGTAGAATTTCTGCGGGAGACGAAATACTGCGATAGAGATTCAGACAGCAATCCTCTGATTGATCATGATATGAGGATTGACATTACGCCAGAACCACTGCCAGCAAAACCGAAAGGGGAAAGACTTTCTTCCGGAAAGCAGGAAGCAGAAGTTATGCGGTTGCAGCAAATCTTGAATAAGATGAAAAAGCAGGAACAGAAGATCTATGCCATTGAAAAAGCAATTGTGAAATTGGAAAAAGATTTGAAGGAAGTGAAAAAGAAATGGTTTCACAAAAAAGAACAGAGGGAACTGGAAGGGAAGATTTAGATGAAGCGGTATCTTATGACCCGAGAATTACAGATGTACTCTCAACCAAGGGCAGCCTTGCATAAGGGGCATGGATTAAGTAATGATAACAAAATTGAAGGAATATACGTAGGGAGAATTTGTATGAATAAATTAATGATTCCATGTCTTTACCTGCAGTATGAAAAGGCGGTGACAGGCTTTGGACAGAGAAATCTTTTTGGAGATGGTGATGTAGAGGCACTGGCTAAGTTCTACAGCGATAATGGAGCAGATGAACTTCTGGTATTTGACTTTTCTTCAGAAGATAAAGAACATGAAAAAGCAATCAGCAGAATTAAGGATATTTGCCTTGCTTCAGAGATTCCGGTGATCGGCGCAGGAAATATTAAACGTATGGAAGATGTAAAGAAGCTGATTTATGCCGGATGTGCAAAAACTGTGCTGAATTTTTCCAAGGAGAGTAATGTGGAGCTTCTGGAAGAAGTATCCAAACGTTTTGGAAAGGAAAAAATGATCGTAAGCATTTCTGACATTCGGGAATTTACAGATAATAAAGAACTGATCGAGACTTATGCAGATGCAGTGCTTGCTCTTGATACAGTTCAGAATTCCATTGCAGAGATCTCTTCTATTCCCATCATTCTGCATACAGATGAGGGAAAAGAGGAAGTGCTGACAGAACTTCTGAAAACAGATGCGGTAGGCGGATTGAGCGGTGCATTTGTAAGCAGCAGAGAAACTGCTCTTGTAGAGTTTAAAGAACGCTGCAAAGAAGCAGGCATTCCTGTCCAGACTTTTGAAAGCAGTATCGCCTGGTCTGAATTTAAGCTGAACAGCGATGGTATGATTCCGGTGATTGTACAGGATTATAAGACAGATGAGGTTCTGATGCTGGCTTATATGAATGAAGAGGCTTTTCGTATAACTCTGAAAAGCGGTAAAATGACATATTGGAGCAGAAGTCGTAATGAACTTTGGACCAAGGGGCTTACTTCCGGTCATGTGCAGTATGTAAAATCTTTAAGTCTTGACTGCGATAATGATACCATTCTGGCTAAGGTTGCACAGGTAGGTGCAGCCTGCCATACAGGAAAAAGAAGCTGCTTTTTCCAGACTTTGATGAAAAAAGAATATGATGACACCAATCCTCTTCGGGTATTCCAGGATGTCTATGATGTGATTCTTGACAGAAAGGCAAATCCAAAAGAAGGTTCCTATACAAACTATCTCTTTGATAAAGGAATTGATAAAATCCTCAAAAAAGTAGGAGAAGAATGTACGGAGATCGTCATTGCTGCGAAAAATCCGGATAAAGAGGAGATAAAGTATGAAATATCTGATTTCCTTTATCATGTAATGGTACTCATGGCCGAAAAGGGAGTAACATGGGAAGACATTACAAGGGAACTGGCGCGCAGATAAAAGATAAAGGCTTCAGCCTGAAAGTATCTGTGAAGGGTAACCGAGGACAGAATATAAGATTAGAAAAAACTGGCCAAATTGTTGATTTTTTCATTACGTTGTATTATAATAAAAGTATTTCGTTATGTAAACGCTGTGAGATAGATTACAGTAGAGGAATAAAGCCTGAACATTAAGAAAAGATTTGAAATAAAATGCTTGATTATGGGAAGGATAGCGAGAGAAATGTATAGAAAAAAAACACAGGGCTGGTTAAAACATCTGGACTTCTTACTGTTGGACATCATTTGTTTACAGTTGTCATTTTTATTGGCTTATTTTATTAAGAACCATTCGTTTGATTTATATTCTTCAAGCAGCTATCAGAATATGATCATCATCATGATGCTGATTGATATTATCGTAGCAGTCTTTGGAGAATCCTATAAGAATATCCTGAAAAAAGGTTACTACAGAATTTTTATGACGACTCTGAAGCATGTTGGAATGGTAGAACTGCTTTCCGTACTGTATCTGTTTACAATCAAAGAAAGCAGTTCCATTTCAAGAATGGTCATATATATTCATGCAATACTGTATCTGGTCATAAGTTATTTTGCAAAGCTATGTCTGAAGATTATTATCAAAAGAATCAGAAGTGACTGGGAGGGTCGTTCCCTTCTCATTATAACGACATCAGATCTGGCAAAAAAAGTAATCCATAATATTGGAATCAGCAGTTATGATACCATCTTTGTTACAGGGGTTGCTGTGCTTGATAAAGATATGCGGGGAAAAGTGATTGATGGCGTAAAGATTGTTGCAGACTATGATTCTGTTACTGACTATGTCTGCAGAGAATGGATCGATGAAGTTTTCATTAGTGTTTCGGAAAACAGACAGTATCCGGATGCTCTCATCGACCGATTTTTAGAGATGGGAGTTGTGGTCCATGTAAAACTATTGAATGTCCGACAATTAAGAGGAAACAAACAATTTGTTGAACAGCTGGGAAATTATGCGGTGCTTACTTCGAGCATCAATTATATGACTGCAAGTCAGGCGTTCATGAAACGTACCATGGACATTGTCGGCGGCATTGCGGGGTGTATCCTGACAGGATTGCTTATTCTTATTATTGGTCCGATGATATACATACAGTCCCCGGGACCTGTGTTTTTTTGCCAGGTTCGCGTTGGGAAAAACGGAAAACGATTTAAAATGTATAAATTCCGAAGTATGTATACGGACGCTGAAAAAAAGAAGGAAAAACTGATGGCTGCCAATCGCGTGAAAGACGGAAGGATGTTCAAGCTTGACTGGGATCCACGTATCATTGGATGCAGACGTCTGGCAGATGGCACGATAAAAAAAGGCATCGGAAATTTCATTAGAGATTACAGCCTGGATGAGTTTCCACAGTTTTTCAATGTCCTGAAAGGCGATATGAGTCTTGTTGGGACAAGGCCGCCTACAGTAGATGAATGGGAAAAATATGAGCTGCACCACAGAGCAAGGCTTGCCATCAAGCCAGGAATTACAGGTATGTGGCAGGTTAGCGGAAGAAGTGATATTGTGGATTTTGAGGAAGTAGTAAAGCTGGACAGGGAGTATATCGATAAGTGGTCACTGGGGCTGGATATAAAAATTCTTCTGAAAACAGTACAGGTGGTTTTGAAAAAAGAGGGAGCAAGGTGAAGGAGCAGAAAAAGTTAAGAATAGCCATGCTGGGGCATAAGAGAATTCCGTCCAGAGAGGGGAGGCTGCCCGAAAACTAGTATATAATAAAATAAGTTGTTGATAGTTAAGGAATGTGCTATAATCAGATTAAATAATAGATTCCCAGTTTGTCGGACTATAGAAGCCCGACAGCTTGGTCATCATTCTTTCGTGGACGTCCTCGAGGACGCTTAGGTTTTTGCTCTGCCTGTGCCTTCGGTTTCCTGCCACGCTTCTTAGGCTCTGGTTTTGGAGTTGCTTCTGACAGTCCCAGTGCTTCAAGTTCTTTAAAGACGGTCTGCAGTGTATGAACCCAATATTCATCATCTGATTTTGGGCTTTGTGGAGCATCGGCTCTTCTCCATGCACTCGCAAGATTTTGTATGTCCAATGATATACAACCGGATCAGCGTTGATTTCCTCAAAGTATTGGCATATACGTGCAGATAATTCCTCTTTTGACTTCACGCGGATTCTTTTCAACATCTGCTTCGTCATTTTACTAAAAAAATCTCTATCATATTCAACCATAATGAAAACAACTACAATGCGAATCAAACCAACAAACGACTCAAGCCCCAAAAACCATCTACTTAAAATGAGTAGAGGGGAAAGAAGCGATGAGCGAGAGAAGTGAGAAGGCGAAATTGGAATTAAAGAAGAGAAGAGGACGAGTGAGAGAAGTGGAATAGAGCAAAAGTGAATTGGATGAGAAGAAGAAAAGTCTGGGAGAACCGGAAAAGAATAGAAGTAGAAAATAAATTGAGGGATGAAGCTAAGCGATGATATTAAAAGAAATATAAACAGGCGTATTAAAGATATGTTTACATCAAAAGTTGGAGGAGTGATAGTTGATTCTGGAGATACACTTGTGATCTCAGCGTTTCTAGGACTTGCATCTCTAGCTATATATCAAAATTACTTTTACATAATTAATTCTGTTACTGGGGTAATTTTTGTAGTGAATTCATCAATTGTTGCTGGAATTGGTAATAGTTTAATAACAGAGTCTAAAGAAAAGAATTACAGAGATTTTGAAAAATTTAATTTTATACTCTTTTGGATTATAGGATTTTGCGTATGCTGTTTTTCTGTATTAATGCAACCTTTTATGGCAATATGGGTTGGGGAAGATTTGGTGTTACCATTCGGAATGGTTATACTATTTTGCATCTATTTCCTCTGCAATGTGTTCGAGAAATCTTTGAGTGTTTTTAAAGATGCTGGTGGAATTTGGCATAATGATAGATACAGGCCGTTGATATATGGGATAGCAAATCTGATCTTAAATATTATTTCAGTAAAGAGCATTGGATTATACGGTATATTGCTATCCACGATAGTAACTTGCTTAATAATTAGTATTCCATGGATTATAAAAAATATATTTGTTTTGATTTACGAAAGGAAAGTATTCCCATTTGTTTTGGAAATCACGGAATATATATTTGTTATTGTTATAGCAGGGATAATAAATTATTTTATCTGCAGTTTTATTTATTGTAGTATATATATATCCTTTGTTTTGAAATGTATCGTTTGCGTAATTGTACCCAATATTGTTTTTTTAGTTGTTTATAGGCGAAATCCTTTGTTTAAAGAATGTATTATTTTAGCTAAAAAAGTAATTAAAATATAGTATACAAAAAAATGGCAATGCCATTTAGCGAACTGTTCGATTATTGTTCGATTGAATATAAAAGCTTTAGCATTCCGGTGATCCGGCCTGAATAGACATCAAAGTAAAAACGGTATTTTGCTTCAAAAATAAAAAAGGCATGACGATAAGACAGGTAGATATTAGCCTATCTGTCTGAAATGGTGTTATTCAGTGGAACAATACAGGTTTTATCTGTAATTGAAGGGAATTGCGCCGATTCCTCTGAGATTACGATCAAAGTGGCGGAATTCATCTTTTACAGCGTGAACATATTTCATTATCAGTTTGATCGGATCAACCGGCTTCTGATAATCCTTACGCAGCAGGTATTTTCTGATGGCTTTTATCGCATTAGAGAAATCGACCTCATAAGGATATTTGTTATCCGGATTTCGTTGCCTCTTTCTGTTTTCATCGGAAGCAACATTAGCGATAAAAATACCGAAATTATATAAAGTAAGGCTTGTATAAATTTCCTGTTTCAGAAGTTCTGACTTCCTGCTGTGAAAATAAAGCATACCAGCAGCATGCTTCGGATAGCGAAAGGAAATCTCACAGCTCCAACGATAATGTAGCATTGTGGTCAGGTAGTGTGCCCTGCAAGGGCTTGAAATAATACAGGTGGAAATCCTGTCTGGTAAGGAACTAACCAATCTACCAGAAGTGAGTTTTGAGCGTAGCAAGGAAATGCTAAATGAATTCTTGCGTCTATATGAATTTACGGCTCAGAAAAATAATATGCCTGATTTTTATCGATTTGATTATACATTTATAGAACAAATGTTAAATACCATGGATTTTCAATAAACAACTAGTTGATTATATGAGGAGTAGTTAAAATGTCAAAAAAAGAACTTATTAAATATTTAATTTCTAATAATATTTCAGTTCCATTTATACAAATTGTAATAGGAATGTTAATAGCTTTATTATTGTCTTTGTTTGTGTATCAAATTTATCGTATTACTTATACAGGTGTGATGTATTCTCGAGATTTTAACTTGGCAATCATAATGTTGGCATTGATTACTACATTCGTTATTATGGTAATTGGAAGTAATTTAGCATTATCACTTGGTCTAGTTGGTGCTTTGTCTATTATTCGTTTTCGTACATCTGTAAAAAACAGTAAAGATGCGGCTTTTCTATTTTGGGCAATCGGAATAGGTCTTTCCTGTGGAACAGGAATTTATTCTATAGGAATCGTAGCATCTATTGTGATTGCTGCAGCTCTGCTTTTTTTACAAAAGTGCGGGCGTTGGAAGAATTCTCATATCTTTTGATTATAAGAGGAATAGATATAGATATTGATTCTATAGAAGAAATATTAAAAAAATATGCGAAGCGTTATCATTTGAAATTGGCAAATTATTCTAATTCTGAAGTAGAGGTTACATATGAACTTTTATTTAAAAAGAAATTATATGTAGGAGAAATGATGTCGCCTCTTTCAGAGCAGTTTCCAGAATGTGATGTACACGTTCTTTCTTACTGCGGAGAATTAAGTGGAGAAACGTTATGAGACGTTCGACACTAATATTATTATCACTTTGCATAGTGGTAACAGGCGGTATTGCATTATGCTTCTACTTTAGTAATTTTCAATCAGTGAATTGCTTATGCATTAATGAATTAATGGCCTGTGGTTATTCGGTGACAGAATTGGATAATGATGAACAAAGTGAATGGATCGAATTGTATAATGGAACAAAAGATGTTCTTCAGTTAAAAGGTTATGGACTAAGCAATAATCCAGATGAACCGTTTAAATATACATTTCCGGAAACTGAATTAAAAGCAGGAGAATATTTGTTAGTGTATGCAGGGATAGCTGGTAATTCGGATGCTTCGGAAGATGATTTGTACACTGGCTTTCATCTTAGTTCCAAAGGAGGAACGATAACACTAACCTCTTCTGACCATATGTTAATTGATGAATTTGAATATCAGGAATGTTATAATAATGTTTCTTACGGAAGAGCATTAAAGAATGGAAAAGCAGCCTTATTGAATAAAGCAACACCAGGTTTGGCGAATGTATCGAATGTTTCAAAGTATATTTCATCACAGACTATGGATATACTCCCTGAATTCTCACATGAAGGCGGATTTTATGAAGGACCGATTACTCTTACAATGAATTGTTTGGAGGGCTATTCTATTTATTACACTTTAGATGGTTCTGTACCGAATTTTTCTTCAGAATTCTATGAAAGACCTATATTATTAGAAAATCCTAGTGATAAACCCAATCGTTATGCTAATCGGAAAACTTCCAGTCGTACGGATATTTTTTTGAGATATGGACAAAGTTCTGTTGAAAAGGCAGTTATTGTACGTGCCAGACTTTGTAAGAATGGGCAATTTGCACCAAACACGAAAGATGCCACATTCTTTTTGGGAAATAAACCAGAAATAAACACTATTTCATTAATTACAGATCCAGATAATCTTTTTGATAATCAAGAAGGTATTTATGTGGGGGGATTTATTCGGAATTTGTTTGCCAGGACCCAATATAACGAGGAAATGCATGCCAGAGATATAAACTTTGGCAATTATTCATTGACAGGGGAGACTTCTTTGCGGCCAGTACATATTGAAATGTATTCTGGAATAGATTCAGAAACTTTGCTTAATCAATCTGGTGAAATGTCTATTTCTGGGGGACTGTATACATCGGCACGTGGAGTCAAATCATTACGTTTATATGCTACAACAAAATACGGAGATGAAAAATACTTTTTATACCCCTTTTTTAAGCATACAGAAACAACTACAACAAGTTTCAGGCAATTAGTGATTAGAACAAATAGTGTATATATTTATAATAGCTTTTCTGATGCATTTTGTACAACTTTATTCTTAAATGAAGGTTTAGCTGTTCAGGCATATGAACCTGTTGCTGTATATTTAAATGGAGAATATTGGGGATGTGCAGAACTTCGTGAACGATTGGACGAAACAATGATTGCAGATCATTATGGATTAGAAAAAAAAGATATTGTTTTATTAAAATCATCAGAAGTGGAGCGAATGGAAATAAAAAGTGGTACAGAGAACGACAGAAAAGATTATCTTGAACTTTATGAATATGCTGCTGAACATGATATGACAAACATGATTCATTATCAATATATGGCTAAGAGAATAGACTTGGATAATTTTATTCGATATTATTTGGCTCATATTTTTTTTGAAAGTTGTGATTGGCCAGATAATAATGTACGTGCATTTCGTACGAGGACAATAGGATATGGTAATTTTTATCATGACGGTAAATGGCGTTTTCCACTTTATGATATGGATAAGACGTGTGAAGATTACAAACACAATACGCTTTTATATGCTATGGGGCGTGAAAAACGTGATTGGGAGAGTAAAGAATATCCAGAAGAATGGAGTACACAGCTTTTCTCAGGCCTTATGGACAATGCGATCTTCCGCAAGCAATTTCTTGATATCTATCAGGAATATCGTCAGACAATCTTCCAGCCTTCTTATCTACTAAATAGATTCGAAGAATTTGTAGCAGAATATGGATCCGAACTTGAAGCAAATAACGAGCGTTGGACTCGTCAACCAACATTTCTTGGTAAGATTAAATCTATATTTGATGATTTTGAGCAGGGAGAACTGGGTGAAGATATGGACGTAGAACTAACAAGAATTCGAACATTTTTAGAAAAACGTCTTCCATATATGGATAAATATATGGAAGAATTCTATGCAACCAAGGGAGAGATAATCAAATGGGAGTAAACCCGATATATCGTCATGAAGAGAAGTTCTTAATTGGTATTCCTCAATATCAGATGTTAAAAAGTATGCTTTCTATGGTTATGCATCGGGATACTTATGCATCTTTAGATGGACGGTATTCTATTCGAAGTTTATATTTTGATACCATGAATAACAAAGACTTTTTCGAAAAGGAGAGCGGAATTGAAATACGGCGTAAGATTCGGCTTCGTACCTATATGCCGGAGGCAAGGGATTTTAAGTTGGAGATTAAGAATCGAAAGAAAAATGGAATTTATAAGGAAAGTGCCTTTCTTACGCGGGAGGAAGCAGAAAGGTTTCTGATGAATCCCAGAGATTATAATTTTCTTCTGAATTACAATACAGACGTAGCAAGACATCTGGTGGGATATTTTGCCACAGAGTCCTATCATCCGGTGATCATCATTGATTATGAAAGGGAAGCATTTACACTTCCATTTTATCACATCAGGATTACTTTTGATACTGCTCTTCGCGCCAGCAGGAATGTAAAGGAGTTTTTTAATGTGGACAGTATGTTTTGCCCGGTTTTACCCTGGAATGAGATTATTCTGGAAATCAAATATGACTTTATGATTCCGGATTTTCTGCGGCGAATGCTGGGAACTGTACCGTCGCAGGAAATGTCCATCAGTAAATATTGTATATCTCGCTCAGTTTTGGAGGGAATGTAGAGAATATTAAACTATGAAAAGAAAGTGAATATAAGATGAAAAAGATTATTATTTGTATTTTAGGCTGTGTAGTCTCTGCTGCGCTGTTGGCTGGGACTTTTATGTTTATGACGAAACAGGACAAAGAAGGGCCTGACATCAAACTTACTGCGGATAAGGATACTCTTGCATATAATGAAAAGATGACAGAATCCGAGCTGTTGGAAGCTTTTCAGGCGGTTGATAAGGAAGAGGGAGATGTGACTGACAGTCTTGTGGTTGAGAAGGTTACCTGGCAGCCGGGGGATGAAACAGCCAGAATCGTTGTGGCTGCCATGGATTCTCAGTATAATGTAACTAAAGAAACGTACAAGATTCCATACATAGAATGGCAGGCTGAAGAACCAGCAGAAGAGAAAGCAGAGGATAGTGAGCTGACGGTGACTCCAAATCCTGCGGCTACATCTATAGAAAATTTCGCAAATATACAGTAGACAAATACTACGGAGCCATTTATAATGGTAGTTAGTTTGCGAGATGAGGGGTATTGCTTTGGTTATTGATGTACATTGCCATATATTACCTAAGGTAGATGATGGTGCCAGGGATTCCGGCACCACCGTAAAAATGCTTGAGATGGCTTTTCAGGAAGGAATTGGAGGGATGATTGCCACTCCCCATTATGAATATGGTATGGATAGGTCTGTTTTGAATAAAAGAAAGAAAACTTTTGAGGCTGTCCGACAGATTGCCATGGAGATGAAACCCGGATTTCAGATGTATCTGGGAAATGAGATTTTTTACAGTGACAGTACCATTTCTGCGTTGGAAGAGGGAACTGCACTTACCTTGAACGGAACCAGATATGTTTTGATAGAATTCCCTGTTTATGCGGAATTTTCAGATATTTCCCGTGCTGTGCGTAATATGCAGTATGCAGGTTTTATTCCTGTTCTTGCCCATATTGAGAGGTATAAAGGAACGAAGAAACTGGATCAGGTTCGTGAGCTTGTGGAGCTTGGAGCTTGTATGCAGGTGAATGCTTCCTCAGTGACAGGTAAGATGGGATGGCTGTCTCAGAAATATGTAGTGAATCTGATACAGAAGAATCTTGTTCATTTGCTTGGCACAGATGCCCATGGATGTGTGCATCGCCGTCCGGAAATGAGGGAATGTCTGATGTATTTAAATAAAAAAGTCGGAGTTCGTGCTGCGAACCAATTAAGTAGGATCAATCCAATGAAACTATTAGGAGGAGAAGAAATTCGTGGATAAATTAGAATTGCTTGAAAAAGAAGAATTGACCAATCGTGAAAAAGAAATTTACAGGACATTAAGATCAAATATTGAATTTACCGGAATTGAAAATAAGGTTATTGCCATTACCAGTGTTTTGCCGGATGATGGGAAGTCAACGGTTTCTTTTCAGCTTGCAGCTGCATTTGCGGAAGCAGATAAAAAGACTTTGTACATAGATGCAGATATTCGTAAATCTGTTTTTGCAATTCGTTACGGAGTTGGCAATAATCACAAAGGACTCAGCCACTTGCTTTCAGGTCAGGCTACCGTGCAAGAGGTTGTGTATTCAACAAATAAAAGAAGCCTGTTTGTCGTTCCCACCGGTGTTTTGCCAAAAAATCCTACAGAGCTGTTGGGAAATGTCCGCTTTAAAGAAGTTTTACATGCGCTGAAGGGAATTTTTGATTACATAATCGTGGATACTCCTCCGTTGGGAAGTGTTATTGACGCAGCAGTTATTGCAAAGAACTGTGATGCGTCCTGTCTTGTTGTTCCCTATGACAGTGTGTCCAGAAATGTGACAAAAGCAATCATAAACCAGTTAAAAACTGCCAATCCCAATTTCCTTGGCGTAATTTTGAACAAAGTGAACATGAAGGACAGAGGTTATTATGGCAAGCGGTATGGCGGTTATTATCAGAGATATGGAAGCGAGTATGGCTCTTACTAATATACTGATTGCTATGGACATAATAAATTAAGAAAACCAGGAAGAGGACAAGATGAACGAGTATAATTCTTTTGTAAATGAAGAGGATACAATTGATTTATTGGAGCTGATACATGTTTTACTAAAAAAATGGTGGGTGGTTCTTCTGGCAGCTGTATTATGCTGTACAGTAACTCTGGCTGTTACGGTTTTTATCATAGAGCCTGAATATGAATCCAGATCATCTCTTTATATTCTTTATAATACTGCAAAGGAAACAACGGTAGGGGATTTTCAGGTAAGTGAAGCTGTAACAGAGGATTTTATTGTAATCGGTACAAGTAACCCTGTAATTGATGCAGCTATTGATGCTTTACAGGAAAAAGGCTATACTTTTACCAGAAAAGAAATCAAAAAAATGGTGGAGGTTCTGAATGAGGGCGACACTCGCTTGCTGACCATAAGCGTTACCAGCAATAACCCTAAAGACGCATATTTGGTTGCCGATGCGATTGCAGAAGCAACTGCAGAAAAAATCGGAGAGATCATGAAAGATGAACCACCGACTATTCTCGAAACAGCAGAAATTCCTACTGAGCCCGTCAGCCCGAATATTCTCAAATGCGCATTCATTGGCTTCCTCGCCGGTGCGTTTCTTGCCTGCGTGGTTCTTGTGATCATATTTCTTCTGGACGACAAGATCAAGACAGAAGAAGATGTTGAGAAGTATCTGGAAACATCTACTTTGGCTGTAATTCCATATATCGGGAAGAAAGACAGGAAGAAAGAGAAGGCTAAGAGGAAAAAAAGAAAAAAGAATAATTGTAAGATAATCTGACAATATGCTACTTGCAGAAGGACATTTACGGAAAACCCCACGGGAAGGAGAAATCGCAAATGAAAGAAAGAGGAAGCGGCATAGCAGGAAAAGTCATTACCACTGTTTTTATGTTAGTTTCACTGATATTGGGAAGTCTGTTAATTCAAACAAAAATGATTCCCCTGGTGATGCTGACTGGAATGGTGAGCTTTTTGGTGATTTTTGTTTTGCTTATTGGAATACTGACATGGAACAGTCATAAACGGTTTCGATTTGTAATTGGAATATTTGTGGCAGTGATTATGTCTGTTGTTTATATTCTGGCAGGTGTTTATATACATAAGACAATCTCTGCTCTTTATGAGATTTCCGGTGTAAATACGGAAGTTGCGCAGGTGGGGATTTATGTAAAAGAAGAAGATGGGGCTGGTTCCATTAGTGATACGGAAAATTATACTTACGGAATTTTGTCTGAATTGGACAGAGAGAATTCAGATAAGACTTTGGAAAAAATAAAAGAAGAAACAGGTAAGGAGGTTACTGTACAGGAGTATCGCGGATTGACGGAACTTGTGGATGGCCTTGTGCGGGGAGAAACCGGGGCAATTGTTCTGAACCAGGCTTATCAGGCAATTCTTGAGGAAATGGAAGGTTATTCGAATCTGGAATCAATGATTCGACAAATTGATGTGGAGAATGTAGAAACTGTGATTGAAACGAATATACCTTCTGAAAGCAGTACATCAAAAAGTGATTCTATGGGGAATAATGAAAATGGAGATTCCGGAAAAGAAGTTGCTGTACAGAAAGCTTCCTCAGCAAAGGGAGAAGTTTTTACCATATTTGTAAGCGGTATTGATAATCGGGGCGGAATTGTGGCAAAAAGCCGAAGCGATGTAAATATTATTGTGACAGCGAATACTGCTACCAGACAGTTGTTGCTTGTTTCTACACCAAGGGACTATTATGTTCCGCTTTCTATTTCCAATGGAGTGCCGGATAAGCTTACCCACGCGGGTATATATGGAATCAGTGTGTGTATGAATACACTGGGAATGCTTTATGATATGGATATCAACTATTATGTTCGGCTTAATTTTGATGGTTTTATTGACATCATTGATGCTCTTGGTGGAATTACTATTGATTCAGATTATGAATTTGACAGCAAGAACATGGAAGGTTACCATTTTGAGAAAGGTGAAAATTATGTAAATGGAGAACAGGCATTGGCATTTGTACGAGAACGTTATGCATTTAAAGAAGGGGATCGTCAGAGAGGCAAAAATCAGATGGCCGTAATCAAAGGTGTAGTTGATAGGGTACTTTCGCCAGAGCTTTTGAAAAATTATTCTTCTATTCTTTCCAGTGTAAAGGAGTGTTTTGAGACGAATATTTCTTATGAAGAAATAGCCCGACTGCTTCAGCAACAGCTTACAGATGGGGGTTCCTGGAACGTGGTAAGTTATAGTGTAGATGGAACTGGAGATACACAGAAGCCTTATTCCATGAGCCAGAAAGCGTATGTAATGGTCCCGGATTATTCCACGGTAGACCATGCGAAAAAACTGATGGAAAAGGTTCGAATCGGAGAAATTATTTCACAGGAATCTTAAATATAAAACAGGACTGATTAAATATTTGGTGTGCCGAAAAAAGAAAAGGAGGTATTTTTAAGGGAAACTTAATCAATAAAGAGGTGCCGGATTTTAAGGTACAGGCTTTTCATAAGGGGGAATTCAAGGATATCACCAGAGAGGATATCCTGGGAACTGGTCTGTATTTTTCTTTTATCCTGCAGATTTTACTTTTGTGTGTCCTACGGAATTAGGAGATCTTGCTGACTTTTATGAGGATTTTAAAGAAGAGGACTGCGGACAGGAGAGCGAATTAAGCAGCAGAAATGCTGGTGTTTGATTTTGCTCTTTTTTTATTCGAATAATAAGAAAAAAAGCATGGATGATATTGAAAGGATAATTATGAATCGTAAGCGTATAAAAATTGGGTGCTTTGACGTTTACCAATAAATATCTTATCATAAAGTAGAAAGTAAATTTTTACTACACTATCTACCAGGCTGTTTATTGCAAGAGTAAAATACAGAAAATTGCAGACTCAATTTGTAGGTAATTGCAGAATCAACGGATGGGGTAAATGTAGGTCCTGATTTGCCACATCCGTTGATTTTACAGGGGTTTGGGGGTGTAGCCCCCAAAATCTGATTGCAACAATCTACATACATGTCATTTTGCAATAACCTACATTTTGCCTCTGCAAAAAACATACCAGGCGATAAACCTAAAGGTAGAAATATACTACTTTATGGAGAAATCTTATGGCACAGTTAAGAACCCGCCGCTCTCAGGAAGAGTGGCTTGAACTCATCCAGGAATGCCGCTGCAGTGGTATGACAGATCGTGATTGGTGCGACCAGCATGGAATCGTTGTCAGTTCTTTTTATAACGCAGTGAAACGGCTCCGCAAAAAAGCCTGTGACATTCCTTATACTTCTAATAAGAAGTCATATGCGCTGGATCTTACTTCCAATAAACAGGATGTTGTCCAGATAGACATATATCCGGATCATGATCCGGAAGCAGGTGCAGTGGCTTTACCACAAACACCTGCGGTGCACCTTGACAATTCACATACGATTGAACTGGTGATGGATGACGTAGCCATCAGGATCAATAATTCCGCTAACCTTGTTCTGTTGGAACAGATCCTTAGGATGATACGTCCGTCATCATGTTAGCGGACATCTCCGGTGTCGATGCCATTTTTATCGTGACCGGTTATACTGATATGAGGAAGTCAATAGATGGGTTATATGCCATCATCCAGGATAAGTTTCCGGAAACAGAAAGTTCCAATGCGCTCTACCTTT